>DASWFO010000022.1:0-24760 GCA_036394195.1 Alphaproteobacteria bacterium
ACGGGGACGCACTACACAAATCGAAGAGTGCGTTGGCGAGCGGGGCCAGGGCGCTGACGCGAATGCCTAGGTCAACGCAAAGCGTGCGAACGACAGCAACCGCAACGAGGTCCCCAGACGTAAAACAGGGGCTGTGACGCCGATCCCGGCGCAGCGGAAGGAGCGCTTTTTTCCAGTGGCGATACGTCTCCGGTGCGATGGAGGCTAGGTTGCGGAGCTGGCCGGGCGTAAACTGGACCGTCATGATACAAGCCACATTTCGTCTTGTCGTTAGCAACAAACTATCCTGTCAGAGAGTCCCTTGCAAGGGATGTGGCTGGAATGAATGGATTCTGCCCGCCGAGCGCGATAAAGCCGAAAATTAGGTGTGGGGTATGAATGGGGGTTGGCCTACGCGGACCAGATTAAGCGTATGAATAATAACGAAAAAAAGTCATTCTTGGCGGACACCCTGTCCGCCATTACTCCTGAACCGCCAGTTCTTTGAACGCGCGCCGCGGGCGCGGCACTCAGGGCCGCGCGACCTTCCAGGTGCCGTTGGCCTGGCCGTCGCCCTGCGTGTCGCCCGGCTGCCTGTCGTCGTGCCAACCGTAGAGCGGCTTGCCGGCATAGGCCCATTGCTTCATGCCGTCGCCGCGCTGGACGATGGCCCACTTGCCGGACGGGTGCGCGTCGTCGAGCGCGATCAGCGGCGGCCAGTTCGCCGCACAGCGGTCGTTGCACGTCGACACGCCGGGCGCGTTGTCGTTGGCAAACGTGTACAGCGTCATGCCGCGATTGGTGATTGGCGGCACTTGATCACCCAAACCGCGCGAAGAGACGGCTCATGCCCTGCCCGAATCACCCTGTGCGCGGGTCGCAGCAGGGCTTCTTGGGAAGACGTTAAGCGTCGAAAATAGGTCGCACGCCGCGGTCCGCGTTTCGACAGGGGGCTCATCGAGGAGCAACAGGCGGGAGAACAGACGACTCGCGGATCACCAAGGCCGGGCGTGGACCCATCACGGATCGACCTCCCCCAACTCCATTGATTTGCTCCAGGAGCAGTCGGACCCCCAAGACCGCCAGCTCGTCTAGATGGAGATTCACGGCAGTGAGGCTGGGACGGCATTCCCGCGCGCGTACCCCGTCGTAGCGTGTCGCGAGCTTGAGAGTCTCGGGAATCTTTAGGCCAAGCTCCGTAGCGGCCTTGCACGCGCCGACAGCAAAAACATCCACGGGTGCGCAAATCGCATCGATCTTGCGGTGCTCTCGCAAGAGATGCCGCGTTTGCTCGTGCGCCATCGATTCGCCCCCCGTCTCGTCGATCCGCGAAATTAATGGAGGCATCTTTTTTTCCGCGACGAATTGCAGATAGGTGCGTTGGGCTTCCAGATAGGAGTTCCGTGCCTGCGCGCCGATGAGCAGGGCGATGCGCCGTGCCGACTGCCCGTATAGATGATCCAGCAACAGCCGACAGGTCAGGGACGATTGAATATCGACGAACGGCAGGTCAGTCGCCCTAGCCTGCCGCCCGATCGATACGACGGGAATGCCCCGTCCGCGCAGGATCGCGACATCGGGATCGTCGGCAGTCGGCTCTATGACGAGGGCTCCGTCGATTTGCAGGTCCTTGAACGGTGCACGCCCTTTTTCGAGCGGCGGCACCAGGACGAGCGCGATTCCGCTCTCGAGAGCGGACGCGGCGGCGGCCGCCGCGATTTCCATCAAGAATCCGAGGCGCGAGGGCCCGGCGGCCACCGCAAAGGGCATCGACGAAAAAATAGCGATCGTATCGGCACGGCCGGTGCGCAGGCGGCGCGCCCGAAGATTCGGGGTGTATCCCAGCTTGAGCGCTGCGGCCTTCACCCGTTCGCGGGTCCGGACGTCGACGCGGCGGTGGCCGTTCAACGCGTTCGAGACGGTGGCCACCGACACTTTCGCGACCCGGGCCACGTCCACGATCGTCGGCCGCTCATTGGTCTTCATGAAACTTGCCGCACGCGGGTCATTTGCCTACCTTTTGATCGGACGGCCGGACGTGTCCCGCGGCCGATCGGTCAAGTTCTCTCAGAAGATCAAGCCTATGGCGCAGCGGCAGGGATTTTGCAATAAAACGTTTTTATAAGGCTATTAAAACGTTTTGATGTCGGTGCAGAAAATGCCGGATCATATGCAAGGACAACACCAAGCCTCCGCCACAACGGTGGATCAGGTGACATTGCGGCGGCGGGGCACCGGTCTTATCGCGCATGATCCCGTGCGGTCGGCCGTCGGCTACACGTTGTTCGCGCCGCAGACCGATGGCGGCAACGTCTACCTGGCCGACATCCGGGGCGCGGTTGTCCACCGCTGGACGCTGCCGGTTCGGCCCGGCCGCCATGCCGTCCTGCTCACCAACGGCAATCTCGGCTACAACGGCAACCATCCGGATTCACCCGACCTCTATCCCGCCTGGTCGCTGTGGCATGGCGGCGCCTTCATGGAAGTTGCCCCCGACGGCAAGGTCGTCTGGGAATACACCGACCACACCCATCACCACGATGCGCAGTGGCTGCCGAACGGCAATCTGCTCTACGGCGCGACGGCGCCGGTGTCCAAGGACTTCGCCGGCCGGATCGTGGGCGGCAGCACGACTCACGATCTGCCCGATGGCACGATCTACGGCGACGTCATCCGCGAAGTAAACCGCAAGGGCGAGCTCGTGTGGGAATGGCGCGCCTGCGATCACCTGAACCCCAAGGATCACCCGATCCATCCGTTCTTCGACCGCTATCATTGGCCGCTCATTAACGGGCTGTGGTCGACGCGCGGCGGGCTGGTGCTGATGAGCCTGCGCACAACGTCCGGCGTCATCGGTGTCGACCGAAAGACGGGCAAGGTCGTATTCGAGATCCCGCACCCGATCGTGTCGCAGCAGCACACGCCGGTCGAGCTTGCAAACGGCAACATCATGATTTTCGACAACGGCAATTTCCGCCCGGGGATCCCTTCGCCGTCGTCGCGCATCATCGAAGTCGACCCCTCCACAAAGGCAGTCCTCTGGACATATGCCGACGCGATGCAGCCGGCGTTCTTCTCCCCCTATATGGGTGCGGCGCAACCACTACCGAACGGCAATGTCCACATCACGGAATCCGCCACCGGACGGCTGTTCGAGGTGACCCGCGAGGGCCACGTCGTTTGGGAATATGTCATCCCCTATTTCGGCGAGTATCCGGACGCGGCGGCGCGCAAATACGTGCCCGGTCATCACAACAGTGTGTTCCGCTCGTATCGCTATCAACGGTCCGAGATTCCCTGGCTTTAGCGGCCGGGTTCACCGGGCCCTCCGAATCCGCGAGCAGCATGAGAGAGAGTCACCGATGATGTCGCAATTGCAACGCATGATGAGTGCCGTCGCCGGGGCGGGCTCGCCGGGCTGTTTGCGGCCGGATGTGCCGCGGCGGATGAGCCGAAGCAGGTCCGCCTCTTGATGAACTGGTTCGCGCAGGCCGACCAGAGCGGCTATTGGGATGCCTATATCGAAGGGCTCGGCAAGGAAAACGGCATCCAGATTGCGGCTCTGCAGGGTGGGCCGAAGATCCAGACCATCCCTCAGGTGGCTGCGGGGCAAGCCGAGTTCGGCATCGGTAACGCCGACCGTCGAAGTGATCTCGGCGACGATACTTGGCTTCTTATTCTTCTTCATCGGGTGCGCGACCGGCCGATTGCTGCTCCGCCATTGGCATGAATCGGCGGCGGCCGACTGGTCGGCCCGTCCTCAGGAAGGCATCTCATGAGTCGCGAAATTCCCGTCATCGACATGGCACCGTGGTTCGGCTCCGACCGCCCGGCCCGCGACGCTATCGCGCGGCACGTCGATACGGCCTGCATGGAATGGGGGTTCCTGATCGTGCGCGGTCACGGAATCGACCCTGCCCTGAGGCAAGCCGTCCGCGATGTCACCTACGAGTTCTTCGATTTGACACTCGAGGAAAAACTGCGCTGCGAAGCCGCTGGACGGCCGGGTGGTCGCGGCTACTACCGACCGGAATCGAAGTCGCACGCCCGTACCCGCGGCGAGGCCGACGCGCCGGGCGACCTTCGCGAGACGTTCTTCGCCGGCATGGAGCCGAGCGCCGGCGATCCGTACACCACGGCGCCGGACGCGGTCCGGCATTTCGCACCGAATGCATGGCCGGCGCGCCCGGCGCGGATGCAAACCGTCTGGGAGGCCTATGCCAAGGCCTGCGGAGCCCTCTGTCGCGAGATGCTGCACATCTGCGCGTGGGCCCTCGATCTGCCGGAGACTTGGTTCGACGACAAGATCGACCGTCCGATCAGTACTTTTGCCGCCCAGCACTATCCGAAACTGGAGAGGCCGCCGAAGCCGGGGCAGGTCCGTAGCGGAGCCCACACCGACTTCGGCACGCTGACCCTCCTCATGGCGGAGGATAAGCCCGGGGGTCTCCAGATTATGGGCAAGGATGGTCAATGGCACGACGTGAAGCCCGTGCCCGGCGCGTATATTGTGAATCTCGGCGACATGATGGCGCAGTGGACGAATGATCGCTGGCGATCGACTTTGCATCGGGTCGTCAATCCGCCGCTCGACGCCGGCGCCACCGCACGGCGCCTCTCCATCGTTTACTTTAATACGCCGAATTATGATGCGCTCATCGAATGCATTCCGTCGTGCACGGACGCTGAGCATCCCCCGAAATACGCACCGGTCCGCGCCGGTGATCATTTGACGGAGAAGTTGAAACAGGTCGACAGCGTGGCCAGGACGGCGTCGTGACATGATGACCGAGACGCGAAAGGCCCTGGCCGATTTTCTTCGGGTTCCTGCGTCTCTCGGGGGCGTGCTCGCGGTTTGGGCGCTGACGACGTCCTCCGGTGCCGTCAACACGGAGATCTTCCCCACACCGGCCGCCGTCTGGGCCGCCGCGGTCGAACTCTATCGCGACGGTCTCCTGACCACTGACGCGCTCGTGTCCGTGCGCCGTGCCGCCATCGGATTTGTCGTCGGATCGAGCCTGGGCGTGCTGGTGGGCCTTTTTACGGCGCGCATCCGCAGCGTCGGATACACGCTTCATCCGTTCCTCAACCTGCTCCGGCCGATTCCGGCGATCGCGCTCGTCCCGCTTGCCATCGTCTGGTTCGGCATAGGCGAACTGTCGAAATATGTCGTGATCTCCTACACCGTGTTCCTGTCGGTTTGGCTCAACACCGATCACGGGACGTCGGGCGTGGCCCAGACCTACATCCGGGCCTCGCGTTCGCTCGGCGCTGGCACCGCGCGCGAGTTTTTCGAAGTCGTGGTGCCGGCCGCGGCGCCACATATCGTGGCTGGCTTGCGCATGGGTTGCGCCCTTGCGTTCCTCAGCCTCGTAGCGGCGGAGCTGACGGGCGCCTCGGCGGGAATCGGCTACCGCATTCAGGAAGCGCGGAACTTCATCCGCACCGACCGCATGTTCGTCGGCTTGATCGAGCTCGGCATTCTCGGGGCGCTCCTCGATTTCTGCTTCCTGCAGATCAGCCGGCGTCTTGTGCATTGGGAACAGGCATGAACTCACCCCTCGACGACGGCACGCCGGCTCCGCAGGTCGGCAACGTGCTGATCGACAGCGCCGCAGTTCAGTATCGCGATCGCAGCGGCAAAACGGCGCTGGCGCTGACGCCGACCAATTTGCGCTTTAAGCCGGGAGCCTTTACGGCGCTCATTGGGCCATCGGGATGCGGCAAGTCCACGCTCCTCAACGCCATTGCCGGCTTCGTGCCGCTGTCGGAGGGCGTGATTCTGGTTGATGGCAAGCACGTGACCGGTCCTTCGCCCGATGTTGGCGTGGTGTTCCAACAATACGCGCTGTTCCCGTGGTTCACGGCGATCGGCAATGTCGAGTTTGCGCTCAAGCGTTTCGGTATGCCGAAGGAGCAGCGGCGCAGCCAGGCGATGGCCGGCCTGACGGAGGTCGGCCTCGCTGACCGGGCGAGAAGCTTCCCAGGCCAGCTCTCCGGCGGCATGCGGCAGCGGGTCGCGCTCGCCCGCACGCTCGCCGCTCGGCCAAAAGTGCTGCTGATGGACGAGCCGTTCGGAGCGCTCGATGCGCAGACTCGGATTATCATGCACGAATTGCTGCTTCGAATCTGGGAGTCGCGTCGCACCACGGTGCTGTTCATCACCCATGACGTCGACGAGGCCCTGGTCCTATCCGATCGCATCTACGTCATGTCGGCCGCTCCGGGGCGCATCATCGACGCGATCGACGTGACGAGCCCGCGTCCACGCTCCGTCGAGAGGGTCGATGACGCCTATCTCGCCGGCCGAAACCGGATCTTGCGTCTCCTGCGGCGTCCGGATGCCGCGTCTGCCCCGCCGTTACCCGACCGCAATGGGTCAATCGCCCCCTTATCAGCGAGGAGAAGATGATCATCCCCCGCCTATTGTCCGTCTTAACCGCAGCGGCGCTCGTGGTCATTGGTTCGGCCGCGATGGCCCAAGCGCCGACGCCGATCACGATCGGCTGGGGCGCTTTTTTCGACGTTCCTCAGCTGGCGCAGGCGGTCGACAAGGATCTCTGGAAGGACCAGAATCTGGCACCGCAGATCGTGTCCTTCGCCACCGGCCGCGAAAGCTTCGAAGCCGTGATTGGCGGCCAGCTCGATTTTGCGATCCTCACCGAGTTTCCGGCGGTCATCGGCGTGATGCGCAATCTAAAATTCCAGATCCCGGCGGTCCTGTCGAAGTTCAAGACGCTGCGGGTCGTCGCCAAGAGTGCGACGCCCATAACCACGATGAAGCCGCTCGCGGGCAAGAAGATTGCGACCATCCTCGGTACCAATCTTCACTTCCTGGTCGTCGAGGCGCTGAAACGCGATGGCGTGTCGGCCGAACTGGTCAATGTCGGCCCGGCTGATATGATTCCAGCGCTCGTCCGGGGCGATGTCGACGCGGCGGCAACCTTCCCTTCGGCCTATCAGGCGGTTCGGCGGACTCTCGGGACGCAATATCAGGAAATTCCGGTTCCCGGAATCGCCCAGAGCTTCGTCATCGTCGCGTCGGACAAGGTGGCGACCAAGACTCCGGCTCTCATGTGGCGCCTTCTCGCCGTCCTGCTCAAGGGGGAACGGCTCGTCGCGGCCGACCCGCTCGAAAGCCAGGAGGCGGTTTCGCGCTATGTCGGCAAGGCCATTCCGCTCGAACTGATCCAGGCCTCCTGGCCCGAATACGAGTTCCGGATCCAGCTGGACAAGGCGACGCTCGACCTGATGGTGCGCGAGGCGACATGGCTTCGCGAGCAAGGGTTTGTCAAGGAGGGGACGCCGTCAGCCGAGCTATTCTCAAAATACCTCGTTACGGGGCCGCTGAAAGACCTGGCCGCCGCCAGGGTCGAAATCCCGTAGCAGAGAGGAGACGCTCGCCGTCTATCTGCAGCCGATGTCCGAGGCGACCGGCTGGTCCCGCACCGCAATTTCGAGCGCGATGACCATGGGTCTGCTCGCCATGGGTCGCGGCCTTCGAGTGGCTCTACATCGGATCGTTCGCCATCGGTCTTGGCGCCGTTGCTATTGCATTTGCCTTTCCGCCGCTACCCTTTCGGCGCCCGCAACCGCTCAACGCCCAAGGCTGCGCAAGGACAGTGATGAGTCAGATGATCAGATGGAAAGGACAGCCATATGACGATAGCCTACACCCTGCGCGTAGCCCTCGCAGCGGTGCTGGGTACTGCCAGCACAGCGGTTGAGGCTGGGTCTGAGGCGACTTGCACGGGAACATCGTGCTCGTGCATGGTGCTATCACAGATGGCTCGGGATGGAGAGTTGCGAGGTTTCCGGGCAGCGCTACGTTGGCTTGACTTCTAACTTAAAGCGCCGCCTTGCTGACCACAATGCGGGCAAAGGTTCACATACCACGAAGTTTGCGCCTTGGCGGCTCGTCACCTACATCGCATTTTCTGACGAGCGCAAGGCCAGGACATTTGAACGTTATCTTAAATCGGGCTCCGGCCACGCATTCGCCAGAAAGCGGTTTTGGTGAATTACAAACCCACTCGTTCGGGACCCGCGGCAATCACCTCTATACCTAAATCTTGAACCGCCAGTCCTTTGAACGCGCGCCGCGAGTGCGGCACTTAGGGCCGCGCGACCTTCCAGGTGCCGTTGGCCTGGCCGTCGCCCTGCGTGTCGCCCGGCTGCCTGTCGTCGTGCCAACCGTAGAGCGGCTTGCCGGCATAGGCCCATTGCTTCATGCCGTCGCCGCGCTGGACGATGGTCCACTTGCCGGCCGGGTGCGCGTCGTCGAGCGCGATCAGCGGCGGCCAGTTCGCCGCACAGCGGTCGTTGCACGTCGACACGCCGGGCGCGTTGTCGTTGGCAAACGTGTACAGCGTCATGCCGCGATTGGTGGCGAGGACCTTGCCGAGCCGCGTGTCGACGACCTTGTGCGC
Organism: Alphaproteobacteria bacterium; assembly: GCA_036394195.1. Classification (GTDB taxonomy): domain Bacteria; phylum Pseudomonadota; class Alphaproteobacteria; order CACIAM-22H2; family CACIAM-22H2; genus DATJPD01. The sequence goes on from DASWFO010000022.1 coordinate 8,409, forward strand.
CGGTTCGGCGGCGCTCGACATGGCGCCGTCCTGGCCGCCGCATGCCGTGAGCAAGATCGCCACACAGCCGAGTGCGGCGAGTGTCACGCGGGTGTTCGTGCGCCCGCCAGTCCTGCGCGTAACGGTCGTGCGCGTGAGATTCCGGCGCATCATGGGGAGCCCTCCCGATTCCAACCGAGCCGCCCACTCCTAACACAGATTCGGTCGTAACACAGATTGGTGAGCCTGGGCTTCGTGAGCGGTGGGATCGCGGCGCCGATGCAGGCAAAAAAACGGCCGGCTGGCGACCCCCGCTGGGGCCAACGCCAACCGGCCGCCAGGAGCGCGTCCGAGGGGTCAGGGGGTCAAGGACGCACTACTTTCTGAATGCTCTGGTGCGACTGCTCTAGATAGTCACGTCGCGGCGCGGGATGACCTGCGCTCACGAAAACGTGCGTGCCGCCGCTCATCGCCATCCATCGGGTAAACACCCCCCATGCGGACCTATTCCGGCTTGTCCGGCTTTCGGCCCTGCGCCACATTGCGCAAATATGGACCGCGCGCCGGTGGAGAATATTCCGCTGATCGACGTCGGCCGGGCTGGCCGTTCGGCCCTGCTCGACGCGGCGCGGCCGCGCGCCGCGGCACTGGTGGCGATCGCGCGGCGCCGCTATGGCGGGCTGGCCTTGCGCTGCGGCGACGCGATCAGCCGCAGCTGGCTCGCGCGCAACGCGACACCGTATCGGGCCGAGATCGAGCAGGTCGCCGCGCGTCTCGGCGCGCCCGGCGCCGTCATGCTGAACTTCAGCTTCGAGTGGGGCTGCACCGGCCTGGTCGACAATGATCCGGTGGCCGGCGGTGTCCGCATGCTGCGCGCGCTCGACTGGCGGCTGCCCGGGCTCGGCCGCCATGTGGTGGTCGCCCGGCTGGATTCGCCGGCGGGCCCTTACTACGACGTGACCTGGCCGGGTGCGGTCGGCGTCCTGACCGCGATGGCCCCCGGCCGCTTTTCCGCCGCCATCCATCAGGCGCCGGCGCGCCGCCACGGTCGCGGCAGGCTCGGCGACTGGGCGAAGAACCGCGCCCTGGTGTGGCGGCGCACCGCGATCGCGCCAGCGCATCTGTTGCGCCATGTCTTCGAAACGGCACCCGATTTTGCGGCGGCGCGCCAGGTTCTCGCCGAGACGCCGCTGGCCCTGCCGGTCATCTTCATGCTCGCCGGGACGTCGCCCGGGGAGGCCTGTGTCATCGAGCGGCTGGAGGAGCGCGCGGTCGTCCATGACGGGCCGGGGACCTGCGCCAACAGCTGGCGCTTCGCGGCGGAGTTCGGCGGCGCCTGGGGCTCGCGCGGCTATCTGAACGACAAGCGGCTGGTCTGCCTCAGCGACCGCGTCGGCCGCCGGCACGAGGGATTCGATTGGGTCGTCCCGCCGGTGCTGAACAGCGACACGAGGCTGGCCGTCCTGGCCAACCCCGACCGCGGCGACCTGGCCGTCCTGGGGTATGAGGAAATGGCGCCAGCGACGGCGGAATTCCATCTGCAGAACAAAGGCTTGGTGGCCGCCTGAGCCGTCTCGGCCGGCGCAAAACGGGTTGACAGGCAAGGGTTTGTGGCTATAGTGCGCGCACTTCGCCGCGGGGGCTGTCTTCCGCGGCGCGTTTCGTTATGCCGGGCCGTGGGCGTCGCCCGCCGGACCGCGACGAAGCCAGCACAATGGGCCTGGTGCCCGGATAAAACGGGCCTGGCGCCCTGATTTGGTGAACCTCATGTACGCAGTCATCCGCACCGGCGGGAAGCAATACAAAGTCGCCGCCAACGACGTGATCACCGTCGAAAAACTTCCGGCCGAAGCCGGCTCCGTCGTGCAGTTCGACCAGGTTCTGATGGTCGGCGGCGACAAGCAGGCGGTCGGTGCGCCGCTGGTCGCCGGCGCCGTCGTCACAGCGACCGTGCTGGAGCAGGTCAAGGGCGACAAGATCATCATCTTCAAGAAGAAGCGCCGCCATAACTACCGGCGCAAGAACGGCCATCGCCAGCTCGGCACGGTGCTCCGCATCGCCGGCATCTACACCGATGGCCAGAAACCCGATCTTCAAGCCGCCGCGAAGCCGGCCGCCGCTCCCAAGTCGGAGAAGAAGGCGCCGAAAAAGGCCGCGGCGAAAAAGGAGTAATCGACCATGGCGCATAAAAAAGCAGGTGGCTCCTCGCGCAACGGGCGCGACAGTGCGGGCCGCCGTCTCGGCGTGAAGCGGTACGGCGACGAGATCGTGCTCGCCGGCAACATCCTCGTCCGCCAGCGCGGCACCACCTATCATGCGGGCGCCAATGTCGGCATGGGCCGCGACCACACGCTGTTCGCGACCGCGACAGGCAAGGTGAAGTTCGCGCAGAAGGGCGGCGGGCGTACCGTCGTGTCGATCGTGCCAGCGCCGGTGGGCAACGCCGCCGAATAACCGTTCCCGCGACGCTCGGGCAAAAGAAGGGGAACGGCCGCCGTTCCCCTTTTTTTATTGAACTGCCAATCGTGATCCGACTGCCATGAAGTTCCTCGATCAGGCCAAAATCTTCGTCAAGTCCGGTGACGGCGGCGCCGGCTGCGTGGGATTCCGGCGCGAGAAATTCATCGAGTTCGGCGGCCCGGACGGCGGCGACGGCGGCCGCGGCGGCGACGTGGTCGCGGTGGCGAAGGCCAACCTCAACACCCTCATCGACTTCCGCTATCAGCAGCATTTCAAGGCGCAGCGCGGCGGCCACGGCATGGGTCAGAACCGGTCGGGAGCGCGCGCCGACGACGTGGTCCTTGAAGTGCCGATCGGCACGCAGATCCTCGAAGACGACAACGAGACCCCGGTCGCCGACCTGACCGAGCCGGGCCAGCGCGTGGTGCTGGCGAAGGGCGGCGACGGCGGGTTCGGCAACACGCACTACAAATCCTCGACCAACCAGGCGCCCAAGCGCGCCGATCCCGGCTGGCCGGGCGAAGAGCGCTGGCTGTGGCTGCGCCTGAAGCTGATCGCCGATGTCGGACTGGTGGGACTGCCGAACGCCGGCAAGTCGACATTCCTGGCCGCGACCTCGAAGGCGCGTCCCAAGATCGCCGATTATCCGTTCACCACCTTGAAACCGCAGCTGGGCGTGGTGCGCAGCGACGAGACGGAGTTCGTGATCGCCGACCTGCCGGGCCTGATCGAAGGGGCGCATGAAGGGCGCGGGCTCGGCCACCGCTTCCTCGGCCATGTCGAGCGCTGCGGCGCCATCCTGCACCTGATCGACGGCACCGAGGATGACGTCGCCGGGGCTTACAAGGCCGTTCGGGCGGAGCTCGCGGCCTATGGTCACGGCCTCGACGAGAAGCCGGAGATCATCGGCCTCAACAAGATCGACGCCCTCGACGCGGCAGCGGTGAAGAAGAAGACCGCCGCCCTGACACGCGCGGCGAAGAAGCTGTCACCCGGCGCGCAGGTGATGCCCCTGTCCGGCGTCGTCGGGACCGGCGTGCCCGAGGTCCTGCGGGCGCTGTTCAAGCTGGTGCAGCAGCGCCGCGCCGCCGAGAAGGCAACCAAGCACGACGCGGAACCCGTGTCATGACCGCCGGCTCATTTCATTCTCCCTCTCCCCCTCGGGGGAGAGGGTGGGGTGAGGGGGTGAGACTGGGCGCACACCGTTGCCCCCCTCACCCTACTTCTAAGAGCCCCCGCTCGCGTTCGCGCGAGCATCCGCTCGCGCTCACGGCCTCTCCCCATCAGAATGGGTGGAGAGGGGAAAACTTTTTTGGAGCGGTGCCGTGACCGCGCTGCGCAAAGCTGCGGTCCCGACGATCGACACCGCGCGCCGGCTGGTGGTCAAGGTCGGGTCGGCTTTGCTGGTCGACGACGAGAAGGGCGACATCCGCCGCGCGTGGCTGGACGCGCTGGCCGACGACATCGCGCGGCTGAAGAAGCGCGGCGTCGAGGTGCTGATGGTGTCGTCGGGGGCCATCGCGGCCGGCCGCCGCCATCTCGGGCTGGCCTCCCGGGTGCTGAAGCTCGAGGAGAAACAGGCCGCCGCGGCCACCGGCCAGATCCGATTGGCCCACGCCTGGCAGGCCGCCCTCGGCCGGCACGACATCACGGTCGCGCAGATCCTCCTGACGCCGGACGACACCGAGCAGCGCCGGCGGCACCTCAACGCCCGCTCGACCATCAGCCAGCTGCTGAAGCTGGGCGCCGTCCCGGTGATCAACGAGAACGACACCGTGTCGACCGACGAGATCCGGTTTGGCGACAACGACCGGCTGGCGGCACGGGTGGCGCAGATGGTGAGCGCCGATACGCTGGTCCTCTTGTCGGACATCGACGGGCTCTATACCGCCGATCCGCGGAGCGACGGGCAGGCGCGCCGCATCGACACCGTCAATGAGATCACGCCCGAGATCGAGGCCATGGCCGGCGTAGCGCCCCCCGGCGACAGCTCGGGCGGGATGGTGACGAAGATCACCGCCGCCAAGATCGCGCTCGCTGCCGGCTGCCGCATGGCGATCGCGTTCGGCAAGCGCGACCATCCGCTCGCCGCGTTAGAGGACGGGGCCGCGTGCACATGGTTCCTGCCGTCGGCCGAGCCGCGCACCGCGCGCAAGCGCTGGATCGCCGGCACCCTGCAGCCGGTGGGCACGCTTAGCGTCGATACCGGCGCCGTCGCGGCGCTGGCCGCCGGCAAGAGCCTGCTGCCCGCCGGGGTCACCGGCGTCGACGGGACGTTCGAGCGCGGTGACCCGGTGGTGGTGCGCGGACCCTCCGGCGACGAGATCGCGCGCGGACTGGTCGCCTATTCGGCGGCCGACGCGCTGCGCATCAAGGGCCATAAAAGCCGTGAAATCGAGGCGATCCTCGGCTACCGTGGTCGCGACGAGATGATCCACCGCGACGACCTTGTCCTCGGCCCCTGATCGGCTCGATCGCCGTCATGACTCTTTCCTCCGCTCCAACCGATTCCTCCGCCCAGGCCGACGATCTGGCAGCCCTGATGCGCCGCATGGGCCAGGCGGCGCGCGAAGCCGCTTGCGCGCTTGCGGTGGCGGGGAGCGGCGCCAAGACGCGGGCGCTGAAGGCCGGGGCCGCCGAGATGCGCCGGCGCACCGACGCCATCCTGCAGGCCAACGCCGCCGACGTGGCCCAGGCCAAGGAGGGCGGATCGACGCCGGCGTTCATCGACCGCGTGATGCTCGATCCAAGGCGCATCGACGGCATCGCCGGCGGCCTGGAAGAGGTGGCCGAGTTGCCCGATCCGGTGGGCGCGGTGACCGAGGAATGGACGCGCCCCAACGGTCTCGCCATCCAGCGCGTGCGCGTCCCGCTCGGCGTCATCGGCATCATCTACGAAGCGCGGCCGAACGTGACCGCCGATGCCGGCGGCCTGGCGCTGAAGTCCGGCAACGCCGCCATCCTGCGCGCCGGCTCCGAGAGCCTGCAATCGTCGGCCGCACTGGTCGAGGCGCTGCGCGTCGGCTTGCGCGAGGCGAACCTGCCCGAGGCGGCGATCCAGCTGGTGCCGGTGCGCGACCGCGCCGCCGTCGGCCATATGCTGGCCCTGTCCGAATACATCGACGTGATCGTGCCGCGCGGCGGCAAGTCGCTGATCGAGCGGGTGATGAGCGAAGCGCGCATGCCGGTGATCGCCCATCTCGAAGGGATGTGCCACACCTACGTCCACACCGCCGCGGATGTGGAGATGGCCCGCCAGGTGGTGCTGAACGCCAAGATGCGGCGGCCGGGCGTGTGCGGCGCCACCGAGACGCTGCTGGTCGACCGCGCCGCCGCGATGACCCATCTGGCGCCGATCCTGCACGACCTGATGAAAGCCGGCTGCGAGATCCGCGGCGACGGCAGCGTGCAGAAGATGGACCCGCGGGTGAAACCCGCCACCGAGGCCGACTGGTCGACCGAATATCTCGACGCGATCCTGTCGGTGAAGGTGGTGGACGGGCTCGACCAGGCGGTCGAGCACATCAACCATTACGGCTCGCACCACACCGATGCGATCATCACCGCCGACCCGCGCGCCGCCGAGGCATTCCTGACGCGGGTCGACAGCGCCATCGTGCTGCACAACGCCTCGACGCAATTCGCCGACGGCGGCGAGTTCGGGTTCGGCGCCGAGATCGGGATTTCGACCGGCCGCCTGCCGCCGCGCGGGCCGGTCGGCGCCGAGCAGCTGACCAGCTACAATTATCGAGTCCGAGGCACCGGCCAGATCCGGCCGTAAATCTCCCTCTCCCCACATGCGTTAAAAGACTTGGGGGGAGAGGGTCGGGGCGAGGGGGCGCAGAGTAAGGCAATGAAAAAAGCCAGAGCCGGCTTCAATCAAGCGGAAACCACGGACCCATCTTATAGTCCGTCATGCGCGGACTGGTTCCGCGCATCCACGTCGCGACACAAGAACAGATGTTGAGAATTGCGCGACCACGTGGATCGCCGGGACAAGCCCACGGCGATGACGATAAGAGAAAGCGAATGAACACAGGTCACCTTGACGGTGCCAACCCTCTCCTCGTCGGGGAGAGGGAACAGGACCGCATCGCATGAAAAGGCAGGTCCGCCACCCGGTCGCGAAACCCTTGCCCGCGCGCCGCTTCGGGGGAATGCCGCGGCGCACCGTCGGGCTGCTCGGCGGATCGTTCAACCCGGCCCATGCGGGGCATCGCCATATCTCCGAGATGGCGATCAAGTACCTCAAGCTCGACGAGGTGTGGTGGCTGGTGTCGCCGCAAAATCCGCTGAAATCGTCGGCCGGGATGGCGCCGCTGAAGGAGCGGCTGGCCAGTGCCGCGCAGCATTGCAAGCACCCACGGATGCGGGCGACCGCGATCGAGCAGGAACTCGGCACCCGCTACACCGCCGACACGCTGCGAGCCTTGCAGCGCCGTTTTCCCCGCACCAAATTTGTATGGCTGATGGGTGCCGACAACCTTCGCCAAATACCGCGTTGGGAGGCATGGTCATCGATATTTCATCTGATGCCCATTGCCGTCTTCGCCCGTCCTGCCTATGATTTGAAGGCCTTAGCCGGCAAAGCGGCGATTCGGTTCAAGAAGTCCCGCCGGCACCTGCGCCATGCAGGCCGGCTTGCTTCGCGAACCCCGCCCGTGTGGGTGTTCTTCCACTCCCGGCTGCACCCCGCCTCGGGGACATCGATCCGACGAGGCGACGGGCACTCGGCGTGGACAATTCCCGGTTGGCCCAGCTACGGCGCATGGCAGAAGGCCGCGAGCATGAGGTAACAGCGTCTGCAGGAGTTTTCGTCACCACCCCAAACCAAGGAGCGACCGATCCAAAAGTCAAAAGTGCCGACGTACACCGCCCTTTCGGGCACTGGGCCGAAGCGGCCCGCCGCTCGCAGGGCATCCCGGAAACCCGCCGTCGAGACCACCAACGGTCACGCAAGCCGGCTTCCGAATCCGGTCCTCAAGGTCGTCGAGACCTCACTCGACGCCGATAAGGCCGAAGAGATCGTCACCATCGATCTCACCAACAAGACGTCAATCGCCGACTACATGGTGATCGCCACCGGGCGCTCGCAGCGTCAGCTCGTCGCCATGGCGGACCACCTGGTCATGAAGCTCAAGCCGCACGGCATCTCTCCGATCCCGATCGAGGGGAAGGAGCAGGGCGACTGGGTGCTCATCGACGCGGGCGATGTCGTCGTCCACCTGTTCCGGCCCGAAGCCCGCGCCCACTACAATCTCGAGAAGATGTGGGCGATGGAGATGCCGGAACCGGAGCGCGCCGTGGCCGGCGCTTAAGAGCGCCCTTCGGGGCGCTCTAGCGTCTGGCGCCGGCGAGCGGCCATGCGTGTTGTCGTGGCCGCGATCGGTCGGGCGCGCGCCGCCCCGGAACAGGCGCTGTTCGATGACTATGCGCGCCGGCTGGTGCGACAGGGACCGGCCGGGCTTACCCTTGAATTGCGCGAAGCCGAAGAGCGCCGCAAGCTCACCGTCGATGCGCGCCGCGCCGCGGAAGCCGAGCTTCTGTCAGCCCAGATCCCGAAGGGCGCCACCGTGGTGGCCCTCGACGGGCGCGGCAAACCCCTCAGCAGCGAAGATTTTGCCAGGCGCCTTCAGCGCTGGCGCGACGACGGCGTCGGCGATCTCGCCTTTATCATCGGCGGCGCCGACGGGCTCGACCCCGGCCTGGTCAAGCGGGCGGATCTCGTCTTGTCGCTGGGTGCTTTGACTTGGCCGCATCTGCTCGTGCGCGCGATGCTGGCCGAGCAGATTTATCGGGCGCAGTCGATCCTGCTCGGGCACCCGTATCACCGGGCGTGACCGGTGCCGACGACACCGCCGGGACTGCCGGGACTGCCAGTGCTGCGACACCGGTTTTCACGCGCTGCTTCACCTGCCGCACTTCGGCGAGCTGGCCGCGGAGGATGTCGAGCGTGTCCTTTTCGTCCGGGCTCAGACCGTCGAGCTTCACATGGGCGAGCAGCACGCCGAGCGCGTCGCCGATGCGGCCGAGCTGGCGGCCATAGCTGCCGACCTCGTCGAGGATGGCGCGCTCGGTCTCGGGTGCGGGCGTCTGGCCCAGCTCGATGTTGACGACGCCGAACTGGGCGCCCTGCTGATAGAACGTCCACGGATTGATCGCCTGCCACAGCTGCTGCGGCGCCAGCGACACTTGAAAGGGCTTGGACATCGTCGCCTCCTCTCGGGAGTGCAAGCGGCGAGCCTACGGCAGCCGGCCGGGCGTGCAAGGCTTAGTTTGCGCGGGATTTTCGCCGAGAAGGTCGCGCCGCCCCGGGACGCCGAGGGGCAGCGCGCTTTGATCGATCACCAGGGCGCGAGACCGCGCTCTGGGCCTCCAGAATCATGCTCTCCACGGTGTGTGGTGTCGGGGAAATCCCCCGCTCAACCTGTTCCCAAGTGACGGGGCAGACTACCGGAAGGCTGGATCTCATCTCCCGAATATTGGACGGCAGAGCAGGTGAGTAGGCCGCGATCAGGGTTTGCCCGTAGTAACTCCGGAGACAATCGATCAGCAGTCGGCCGCGGCGATCCTCTTTGGAATTAGTCGTATGTTGAACGGGATCGCTGTCTACCAACTGCTGCCCGATCGCGCTCACGAACGACTTGGCACGATCCCACGTCCAGGCTTGGCCTTCGAGCGGCACTATTACGTGGAGCTCACCCGTCCCGCTCACTCTTGGCTCCGACCGCAAGGCATGCCGGCGGAGGAGATGTTCCAGTTTAAGGGCGCTCTCCAGGGTGCGATCCCAGGCGAAGCCGTCGCCGGCCTTCAGGTTGAACGCCAGCCGGTCCGGATGGTTGAGATCGCCGACCCCACATCCGAATTCGTGCAATTCGAGCGCGCCGATGTTCACCAAACCGTGCACGCCATCCAGCGAGTCGACCCATGGCCGCATGACACGGGTGCTATTGACTCGCGTCCAGCTGATCAAATGAACGGCCGATGGGAGCACCGGCGGATCGCCGTGGTGAAAAGCGGGCTTGCCGTTTGCGCCTCGCCACGCCCATTTCAAGGGACGTCGGGCGAGATACGGCGCCGCGAGCTTATAGATTGCGCTCCAGTATCTGATCAGCTCGTCTTTGCCAGCGATCATGAGGGAGCTCCCTCCTTCAGCACTTATAGTCAGTCATTGACGTAGGTCAGTCAATGTACTATATCTCGGTATGCAATTCGAATGGGACGAGGTAAAGAGTTTTATAAATTCCAAAGCGCGCGGTTTACCATTCGAGATTGCAATGGCTTTATTTGATGGACCGACGGTGGAGATTCCAGACGGAAGACGAAATTATGGCGAGCGGCGCGTGAAGGCGATCGGCTCTGTAGATGGGAGCATTTTAGTTTGTGTTTATACGGATCGCGATACGGTGCGGCGAATTATAAGTTTACGAGTGGCTAATAGGAGAGAACGCGATGCGTATCGTACGGCGTTCACGAGCTGACCTCGACCTTGCCAAGGTCGATTGGAGGCGAGTTGCAGCAACCACCGATGCTGAAATTGAGAGGCAGATTGCATCAGATCCGGATACGGCGCCGGTTTTTTCCGTACGCGAGCTGAAACGGGCAAGACGAGTGGTGCCAGCGCCGGCAGCCGGGGATGTGCGCGCGATCCGCCGTCGGCTTGGTTTGAGCCAAAAGCAGTTCGCTACGCGATATGGCTTCTCGGTGGAGACAATCCGCAATTATGAGCAGGGCCACCGCCGGCCTGCTGGTCCGGCCCGCGTACTTCTGAAGGTAATCGCTTCAGAGCCCGATGCGGTGACACGCGCCTTATCGCGGGGTCGAGGATCTAGGGCATGACTAAGGGACGCATTCTTTCATAGTGCAGTAAGAACAGCGAAGTGGGCCGACGCGTCTTTCGATGATTCAATGAAAATTCCGTCCCTCGGGGAACGCGGCCCAGGGGTCGAAGGAATTGGCGGGATCGCGGGAGTCGGGCCGCAGGGTTTTGTCGAGATCGTCGCCGCGCGCCATTGACCTGAACTGGGGCGCCGTCTCGAACCGGCCGTCTTCGTCCGAGAGCCGGCGCAACTCGGCGGTGCGGTCGACAAGCTGCTCGGCGACGACGTGGATGACGCCGCTGTAGGATTGTAGCTTGCCGCTGATCTGCAGGAGTCGCGAATCCAGCAAGGCGCGGCGGTATTTTTGCGACGTGTTCTGCCAGAGCACAGCGTTGGCAATGCCCGTCTCGTCTTCCAAGGTGACAAAGATGACACCTTTAGCCGTCCCCGGCTGCTGGCGGATGAGGACAAGCCCGGCGACGGTGACCCTGGCGCCATCGGGCAGGCTCGCCAGCTGCTTGTTCAGGGTGACCCCGGTCAGGATCGGGCGCAGCAGCGCCAGCGGATGCTTCTTCAAGGTCAGCCGGAGATGCCGGTAATCCTCGACGACCTGGGCCCCCAGCGGCATTTCCGGCAGGACCACCGCCGGCTCGCCGGCGAGCTCGACCGGCGGCGCGTTGTGGCCGAGGCCGGGAGGCCCGGCGTGGTGAAGAACATTCTCGGCATGGGCGAACAACGGCAGCGGCGCCTCACCTAGGCCGCGGATCTGCCACAGCGCCGCCCGGCGATCCTGCCCCAGCGAGCCCCAGGCATCGGCATTGACCAAAGCCTCGAGCGCCGACGGCGTCAGGCCGGCGCGCCGCCACAGCTCGCGCACCGTCGCGTAGCCGTCGCCGCGCTGCTCGACCAGCCGCCGCGCGTCCTTCTCACCGAAGCCCTTGATCTGCCGGAAGCCGAGGCGCAGGGCCGGAGCGCCGTTCCACGCGCGCTCCAACGTGCAGTCCCAATCGCTGTGATTGACGTCGACCGGACGAACCTCGACCGCGTGCTCGCGCGCATCGCGGACGATCTGCGCCGGCGCGTAGAAGCCCATCGGCTGGCTGTTGAGCAAGGCCGCCGCGAACACCGCCGGATGATGGCATTTCATCCACGCCGAGACATAAACGAGAAGCGCAAAGCTCGCCGCATGGCTCTCCGGAAAGCCATATTCGCCGAAGCCTTCGATCTGCTGGAAGCAGCGCTCGGCAAAATCCCGCGCATAATGTTTTCTCACCATGCCGTCGATGAAGTCCTGGCGGAATTGATTGATCGTCCCCATCCGGCGGAATGTCGCCATGGCGCGCCGCAGCTTGTCCGCCCTTTCCGGCGGAAACCCCGCCGCCACGATCGCGATCTGCATCGCCTGTTCCTGAAACAGCGGAACGCCGAGGGTCCGTCCCAGGACCTCCCGCAGCTCATCGGACGGATATTCAGGCTGTATCCCTCGATCGCGCAGGTCCTCGCGCCGCTTCAAATACGGGTGCACCATCCCGCCCTGTATGGGGCCCGGCCGGACGATCGCCACCTCGATCACCAGATCGTAGAATTTTTCCGGCCGCAGCCGCGGCAGCATCGACATCTGCGCCCGGCTTTCGACCTGGAAAACGCCGATCGTGTCGGCGCGGGAGATCATGTCGTAAGTCGGCTTATCATCCTGCGGCACGCCGGCGAGCGTCCATTGCCCGCCTGAGAATTGCTGCAGCAGATCGAAGCCCTTGCGGATGCAGGTCAGCATGCCGAGCGCCAGGATATCGACCTTGAACATCCCGACTTCGTCCAGGTCGTCCTTGTCCCATTCGATGATCGTGCGATCTTCCATCGCCGCGTTCTCGATCGGCACCAGCTCATGCAGCGGGCTGCGGGTGACAACGAAGCCGCCGACATGCTGCGACAGATGGCGCGGAAACCCGAGCAGATCGTTGGCGAGCGCCAGGACCTGCCGGATCGTGGGATCGGCCGGATCGAGGCCGACCTCGCGAAGATGCTCATCTTCAACTCCGCCCTTCTGCCGCTCCCAGCTCCAGGCCACCCGCGACAGAACGTCGACGGCATCGAGCGACAGGCCCATGACCTTACCGACGTCGCGCAAGGCGCTGCGCGGCCGGTAGGAGATGACCGTCGCGGCGATCCCGGCGCGGTCGCGGCCGTATTTTTTGTAGACGTACTGGATGACCTCCTCGCGGCGCTCGTGCTCGAAATCGACGTCGATGTCCGGCGGCTCTTTGCGCTCGGCCGACACGAAGCGCTCGAACAACAGATCGTTGTGCGCCGGATCGACCTCGGTGATGCCGAGAGAGAAGCAGACCGCCGAATTCGCGGCGGAGCCGCGGCCTTGGCAGAGAATCGGCGTCTTATCCGTGCCGTCGCGGGCGAACCGCACGATGTCGTAAACCGTGAGGAAATAAGGGGCGTACGCGCATGTCGCGATCAGTGCCAGCTCTTTCAGAATCTGTTCGCGGACATCCGCTGGAACTCCTCCCGGATAGCGTTTGCCTGCCCCTTCCCAGGTCAGCCGCTCCAGCTCCTGCTGCGGCGTGCTGCCCGCGGGCACCGGCTCGGCCGGATACTCGTATCTGAGCTCGTCCAGGGAAAACGTGCACGCCTCGACGATCTCTTGGATGCGCGCGATCGCATCGGGCCGGTCGCGGAACAGCAGCGCCATCTCCTGGGTCGGCTTCAAATGGCGCTCCGCGTTTGCATGCAGCCGGTGCCCCGCGTCGTGGACCGTGCAGCTCTCGCGGATGCAGGTGAGCACGTCCTGCAGCCTCCGCCGCGCGGCGGCGTGATAATGCACGTCGTTGGTCGCGACCAAGCCGATGCCGAGCCGGTCGGCCAGAGCCCCCAATTGCGCAATCCTGCGGCGGTCGTCGCCGCGATAAAGAAAATGCGCGGCGAGATAGACCTTCTCGTGCCGGTCGCGGATTTCGCGCAGCCGGTCCGCGAAGCTCACGTCGATGTGCTCGGGCGGCAGCACGACCAGGATCTGGCCCTTGCCGTACGCCTCGAGGTCCGCGACATGGAGATGGCATTCCCCTTTGGGCGCGCGGCGCTTGCCGACCGTCAAGAGGCTGGTCATCCGACTATAAGCTGCGCGGTCGCGCGGGAAGCACAAGGCACTCGGACCGTCCTGGAACTCGAGACGCGTCCCGACGACGAGGCGGATGCCGACCTCCTTCGCCGCGGCATGCGCGCGCACGATGCCGGCCACCGTGTTGCGGTCGGTGATCGCGATCGCCGTGTGGCCGAGGGCGGCCGCCGCCAGCACCAGCTCGCCCGCATGCGAAGCGCCGCGCAGGAAGCTGAAATTGCTGGTCACCTGCAGCTCGGCGTAGGCGGGACTTGAAGGACCCCCCACCCGCTCGGACGGCGAACGCTCCACTGGAGCGTTCGCTGATCGTCCTCGCGCCTCCCCCGCAAGGGGGGAGGGGGAAGAGAAAGATGCGCGACGTCTAAAAATTTCTCCCTCCCCCTTGATGAGGGAGGGTTGGGGTGGGGGTGAGAGAGTGCGGATTGTCTCCTTCATGCGAACAGCCCGTGCAGATACCAAGAGGGTTTCGCGCCGGCGATGCGATAGACCCAGTAGCGGCGGCCGGCAGTGTCCTGCAGCCAGTAATAGTCGCGCGTCGGCGCGTCGGCTTTGCAGCACCACCATTCCGGCGCGATACGCTCCGGCCCTTCGGCCTCGGTCACGCGATGATCCGAGCTCCGCCAGCGGAAGCTCGACGGCGGAGCGTCCGCGGCCCCGATCGTCTCGATCGGCTCGGGTGCGGCCAGCAGCTGCACCGGCCGCGTCATCCCGGCCGGCCAGCCGCGTCCGCGCTTGTCTTCCATCGCCGGGGTGACGGTCACCGCGCGCTCCGGACTGTGGCTGTCGACCGGCACCAGCCGCACCACCGCGTTGCGCCCGAGCCGGCCTTGCAGCCGGTCGACGATCGGCGCCAGCTCTTCGATCTCGCGCCGCCCCTGGCGCGACAGCGCCAATTGCTCGGCGGCCAGGGGATCGGTCGCGATCGCGCCCAGAATCATGGTCTCGATGCCGAAGCCCGGCTCGACCGTGCCGAGCGGCTCGGCGAACAGGCGCATCAGATGTGCTGCGTCGCGGGTCGGCCGGCTGGTGCCGATCTCGAGGATCTGCGCCGTGCCGTCGAGCCGATACAGCGCCAGCTCCAGCCGGCGCGCCCCGCGCCCGTCCGCGGCCAGGGCGCGGCACAACTCGTGAAGCAGGTTTTTCGTCGCCGCATCGAGATCCTCGCGCCGGCTGATGCCGTCGGCGAAGGCGAGACGCGCCCGCCACAGCGCCGGCTCGCGGCGCGGCGAAATGGCTTCGCTCTCGGTGCCAAACGCGCGGTCGAGACGCGTCAGCACGTCGTGGCCGAGACGGGCGGCCAGCGGGGCGCGCGGCAGATCAGCCAGCTCGCCGATGCGGCGCAAGCCGAGCCGGCGCAGGCTGTCGACCGCGGCCGGCCTCAGGCGCAAGGCCTCGACCGGCAGGGCCGCCAGCTTGGTGCGGCTGTGTCCGCTCTCCAACACAGCGCCAGCCTGATCGAGATTGGGGCCGAACCGCGCCCAGGCCCAGGCCGCCGCCGGGGTGTCGGCAACCGCGGCACGCGCGGTGATGCCGGCGCTTGCGAGGCGGCCGACCAGATCGCCGACCAGCGCCGCTTCGCCGCCGAAGAGATGCGCGCAGCCGGTGATGTCGAGAAGGAGTCCGTCGTCGCCGTCGACGGCGCTCCACGGCGTGTAGCGGCCGCACCAATCGGCGAGGCGGCCGAGGGCCCCCGCGTCCGCGACCGGATCAGCGTCAGCGGCGTGCAGATTCGGCACTGAAGCCCGCGCATCGGCAAGCCGCTGGCCGGGACGCAGGCCCTCGGCTTCGGCATGCGCATCGACTGAGGTCAGACGCAAGCCGCCCTGGGCCGGCATGGTCAGAACCAGCGGCCGCCCGGCATCGCCGCCGGCGGAGTCAAATTGCCGCCGCCAGCGGTCGGTCGCCCAACACGGCAGCGACACGGAGATGTAGCGCTTCATGGTCCCACTCGAGAGTCCAAGCGCCCCGCCCCCCGCCGCGGCAGCGTTCTAGAACAAGAATCCAGCACGGCATTTCGGGCCGGGCGGCCGGATGGGCCGCGACCCGCCACCGCGTCGTCGCGGCCGAGAGCCGGGCGCGCGATTTTTTCGCCGATCCCTTTTCCGACGAGCCCTTTTCGGCCCATCCTTTTTGGGAGGGGGGCGGCACCAGCAGCAGCGCCGTGCCGCCGCCGGCCTCGGCGGCGAGCTGCAGGCGCCGCGTCGCCGTGAGATCGGGCGTCACGCCTTCACCGAGCACGGCCGCGAAGCGGCCGCTCCGCAACCCTTCTTCCATCGCCCACAAGGTCTCGACCGGGCTCCGCGCGCGGGCGAACAACAACCGGTCGGTCGCGAGGCCGAACCTTGCCAAGCCGGGGCCGTAGGGGATGACCCGCCTCGCCGTACGATGGGTGCCACACCACAGCGCAACACCACCCCCTCCCAAGAGCCGGCCAAGCAGCCACGCCGCCAGGCCATAGACCGCCGCATCGTCGGGGGCGGCGACGATCTCGTGCAGGCAGCCGCTGGCCAAGCCGCCGCCCGGCAGTTCGTCATCGATCGCCGGCTCGCCGAACTCCATTACCGGGCGATCGGCCACCGCCGGCTTTTCCAGGCGCCGCATCTGCTCGCGCAACCGCGCCAGGTGTTTGGCTTTCAGCGAAGACATGGTTAAGGGCGAGGAGGTTGTTCTCTTTTTGTTCTAACGCTTACAGATGTATCGAGTCAATGCGGGCGGCGGCTTGTGTCGTCATTCCCGCGCCAGATTCTTCGCGTTCTTCGCGCCCGTCGGCGGCGGGCCTTGACGGCCGCCAACGCAGCGCAGGCGGGAATCCATGGTTCAGCGGCACCTTGCGCTGCGCCGCCGCCCGGGGTTGCAGGGGGCTTGGCCCCCTGCAGGAGGTTGGGCGGGCGAGTAAAAGACTTGGGGATGCCCGCTTTCGCGGGCATGACGAAAAAAAGTACGCGAGCGGCCGCTACCCGGTTCCG
>DASWFO010000023.1:0-3948 GCA_036394195.1 Alphaproteobacteria bacterium
CGGACGTACGTCTTGAACTGCTCTTCCTTTTCCAGCCGCCGTGCGGTCTGGTCGGCCGTCTCGCGATCGGGGTAGCCCCCGACCTGCACGCGGTAGATGGTCGGGGAGCCCGGAGCGGGCTCCAGGACGAAGGCGGGATACCCTTTCGCGACCAGGCGGTGGGCAATGGCCGTCGCCGCGCTTCGATCCTGAAGGGCGGTCAGCTGCACGATCCAGCCGCCGGGACGGCCGGCGCTCTGGGCTGCGGCGGCCGGGCCGTCCGTCTTTGGCGCGGTCTTGGCGCCGGACCGTGGATTGGCCGCGACGGGTGCCGGTGGCGCCGGCGAGTCGGCCTTTGGCGCCGGAGCCGGCGTGGCCGGCGACTTCAGCTTCTCCGCCGGCGTGGCCGACTGATCACCCTGCAGCCGCTTCGCGTAACTCAGCTCGTCGTCTGGCTCCTGCGCCGGCGCCGGCGGCTCGGCGGCCGGCGGGCCGCCCGCCGCCACGGGCTGCGACGGCGTCGCCGCCGCCGGCGGCGACGCGGACGCGGCCGCGTCGCTTCCCTCGATCACGCGATCCGACTTCACGCCGCGGCCGACCTGCACGCCGCAGAGGAAGATGACGACGGCCACGATCGTCGTTGCCATGAACAGAAAGACGAGCTGCTTCCCACTGAGTTGAATCTCGTGGAAGCCGTCGTCTGCCAGGTCGTTGGTGTCGGACACGCAGATGCCTTGTTGTCTATCGGCCCTTGAGCAGGTTCAATAACTCGATCGGCAGCGGAAAGATGATCGTCGAGTTCTTTTCTGACGCGATCTCAGTGAGCGTCTGGAGGTAGCGCAGCGTAATCGTCATGGGCTCGACCGCCATGGCGGTGGCCGCCTGCGCGAGCTTCTGCGATGCTTCCAGTTCGCCGGCCGCGTGCACGATTTTAGCACGCTTCTCACGCTCCGCCTCCGCCTGCTTCGCCATCGCGCGCTGCATGTCTGGCGGAAGATCGACCTGCTTCACTTCCACCGACGCGACCTTGACGCCCCACGGCTCGGTGTGTCGATCGAGAATTTCCTGCAGCTGAGCATTGAGACGCTCGCGCTCGGAGAGCAGATCGTCGAGCTCGACTTGGCCGAGCACGCTGCGCAGGGTCGTCTGCGCCAGCTGCGACGTCGCGTAGTGGTAGCTCTCCACCTCGACGATCGCCCGGCGCGGGTCCATGACCCGGAAGTAGACGACGGCGTTGACCTTCACCGAAACGTTGTCGCGGGTGATGATGTCCTGCGGCGGGACATCCATGACGATGGTGCGCAGGCTCACGCGCGCCATCCGGTCGATGGGCGCGAACACCAGGATGACGCCGGGCCCTTTCGGGGCCGGCAGCAGCTTGCCGAGGCGGAAAATCACGCCGCGCTCGTACTCGTTCAGGATCTTGATCGATCCGATGAGATAGAAGACCACGACGACGATCGCGATCAGGGTCGGCGGTATCAGCACAACTCCTCCATGCCGGTCCGGCCCGGCCTGCAGCTACGCGCGCTTGACAGTCAGCAGCAATCCGGTCATGCCGACGACAACGACGGGGTCGCCCACGTGGATGGCTTCGGACGCAGTGGCCGACCAGATTTCGCCGTGCGTCACGACGCGGCCGACGCCGCCCGGGTCGATCGACGTCAGCGCCTGTCCGGGTGCGTGCAGCATACCGCTTTCTCCGGTGACCGACGGCTGTTTCTGCGCTTTGAGTCCGAGGCCGACCAGGAACAAGATGATGGCCGCCAGCGCCCCCACCATCGGCACGATCAGACCAAGGCCGATCTGCAGCTCCGGCAGCGGCGAGTCGATCAGCATCAGGGAGCCGAACAGCAGGCTGGCGATGCCGCCGACCGCGAGCAGGCCGTGGCTGGTCACCTTCACCTCCAGGACCAGCAGCGCGAACCCAAGCATGATCAGCAGGACGCCGGCATAGCTGACCGGCAGCACCTGCAGCGCGAAGAACGCCAGGAGCAGACAGATGCCACCGACGACGCCGGGGACGACGGCGCCGGGGCTCCACAGCTCGATCGTGAGACCGAGCGTCCCGAGGGTGAGCAGCAGGTACGCGATCTGCGGATGCGCGATGGCGCTGAGCACCTTCTGGGCGAGCGTCATCTCGACATTACGGACCTCCGCCTTGCCCAGCTTCAGCGTCGTCGCGGTCCCGTTGAACCGCTTGATGGTGCGGCCGTCGAGCTTCTTGATCAGATCCGGCACGTCGGTGGCGATGATGTCGATGAGCGGCGGCGTCGCGCCGATTGCCTCCTGCTCGGTGAAGGAGCGGCTTTCGGTCACCGCCTGCTCGACGAGCGGGACGTTGCGCCCGCGCTGCGTCGCGAGCGTGCGGGCGTAGGCGGCGGTATCCGACGCCATCTTCTTCGCCATCACCTCGTCGACCTTCTCGCCGTTGCCCATCACCGGGTGGGCGGCCCCGATGTGGGTGCCGGGGGCCATCGCGGCGATGTCGGCGGCGATCGTGATGAGGAAGCCGGCGGACGCGGCGCGGTTCCCGGCGGGACCGACGAACACGGCCACCGGCGTCTTCGCGGCGATGATGGCGTTGTTGATGTCGCGGGTGGCGTCGAGCAGACCGCCCGGCGTGCGCAGCGTGAACACGATCAGGGCGGCGCCGTCCGCATCCGCCTTGGCAATCGCCGATCGCATGAACTCCGAGGCAACGGGATGGATGATCCCGTCGACGGTCGCGGTCTCGACGATCGGCGCTCGGTCGGCAGCGATCAGGCCCGCGGCCGCGATGCCGATCAGCGCCGTCGACAGCATCAACTTGCGACGCATAGTCACCTGGCTTTCATGCCCGCGCCGGCGGGCGGTCCACCGCCTTTGTCGAGCCGCTCCTGCAGCGCCCTGGCTTCGGAAGACGAGGGATCGAGCGCCAGCGCCTTCTGGAGGTGCGCCTTCGCGTCCGCCGTATCCTTCAGCCGCAGGTAGGCCTCGGCCAGAGCGACATGCGCGCCGGCCGTGTCGCGGCTCCAGATTGAGATCTTCAGCGCATCCACGGCTTCACGCGGCCGCCCTGCCCGCAGGTGAATACGGCCGATCAGCAGGTGCGCCTCCGCTTCGTAGGGCGACAAGAACACGGCCCGCCGCAGCTCAATCATCGCTTCGCGATCCTGCTCGGCCTCGAACAGCCGCTGCCCCCGCTCCAGATGGAACTGCGCGAGGTCGCGCTGATCGCGCTGCGCGGTATTCGTAATCGCCTGATCGACGCCGCTCGTCTGCAGCGACTCGAGATCGTGGCGCACGCGCTCGAGCCCACGCGGCAGCGACTCCCGCGGCTCGACGCTGCTCGTGGCCGGAACGCGGGTTGCGCCGTGACCCGGCTCGGGGCGCCCCTGAGGCTCTCGAAGAATCAAATGGCGGCGCACCTCGACGGGTCTCGAAGACAACTGCGCGGCGAGCTCGCGCTCACGGCCGGCCTCGACAGTGCTCCCGGCCGCGTCGAGCGCCGAGGCCAGGACGATGTGCGCGTCGCCGTCGGCCGGGTTGCGCCGCAGCGCCTCGCGCAGCCAGTAGATCGCTCCCTGCGGATCGCGATCGACCGCGTACGCGTAGCCGAGATTGAACAGCACGTCCGGATCGTCCGGTTCCGCTTCCGCCGCCTTCGTCAAGTAATACGTCGGCTTGCCGGAATCCGCGAAGGCGGGGCGGCGAAGCTGAATCACACCAAGGTTGTTCAGGATTGCCGGATCGGATGCCGCGTCCTGGAGGTTCTTGAACACGGTGAAGGCCTCGTCGTACTGCTTCAGCGCCAGCAGCGACACGCCGCCGAGAAACCGCGCGTGGCGGATATCCGGCGACGACGAGTTGACCGCGCGGGCGGTGGCGAGGGCAGCGGCGTGGTCTCCCTGCGAGGTCTGCACCTCCCAGAGCGCCAGCCGGGCGCGATCGTAGCCCGGATCCAGCTTCAGCGCGGCCTCGAGAAAC
>DASWFO010000024.1:0-3640 GCA_036394195.1 Alphaproteobacteria bacterium
GTCCGAACAGGGTGACGCCGAGCATGCCGAAGAACACGGCGGTGCCGAGCGACTGGCGCATCTCGGCGCCGGCGCCGGTTGCGACCGCGAGCGGAACGACTCCCAGGATGAATGCCAACGAGGTCATCAGGATCGGCCGCAGGCGGGTACGGGCGGCTTGCACGGCGGCATCGCGCGCCGTCTCGCCGGCGTCTTCGGCCTGCTTGGCGAACTCGACAATCAGGATGGCATTCTTCGAGGCAAGTGCCACCAGCACGACGAAGCCGATCTCGGCCAGGATGTCGATGCTCATACCGCGGATCAGCAGACCCGACACCGCCGCCAGCAGGCACATCGGCACGATCAGGATGACCGACAGCGGCTGCGACCAGCTTTCATATTGCGCGGCCAGAACCATGAAGACGAACAGCACCGAGGCCCCGAACACATAGATTGCAGTGTTCCCGGCCTGCTTCTGCTCATAGGACAGATCCGTCCACTCGTACCCGATGCCGTCGGGCAAGTGCAGGGCGGCCAGTTGCTCCATCGCCGCCAGCGCCGTGCCGCTCGATACAGCCGGCGCGGCATTGCCCTGTACTTCCGCAGCCGGGAACTGGTTATAGCGCGGCACACGATACGGCCCGGCAGTGTCGTGGAAGGTGGCGACCGACCCGATCGGCACCATCTCGCCGGCATCATTACGGGTCTTGTAGCGGCCGATGTCGTCCGCAGTCAGCCGGTAGGCTTCATCCGCCTGCGCCATGACCTGGTAGGTCCGGCCCAGATAGTTGAAGTCGTTGATGTAGGCGGAGCCCAGATAAACTTGCAGCGCCTCGAACACTCGCTGCGCCGGCACGCCCAGCTTGGCGGCGCGGAACCGGTCGATATCCGCGTAAACGTTGGGCGTCGTGCTGGTGAAAGGGCTGAACACCCCGGACAGGCGCGGATCCGCGTTGGCGGCCGCCGCCAGCTCTTGCGCCGCGGCCTCAAGAGCGGCCGGGCCGAGGTTCTTCTTGTCTTCCAGCATCATCTTGAAGCCGCCGGCATTGCCGATGCCGTTGATCGGTGGCGGCAGGATGGTGATGACGAACGCACCGTCGATCTTGGCGAGCCGCTTGTTGATCGACGCCAGGATCACGTCGGCCGTGAGCCCTTGGGCATCCCGCTCTTCGAACGACTTGAACACCGAGAAGATGGCGCCTTCATTGGAAGCGAGCGTCAGCGTCGCTCCGGCGAGGCCGGCGAATGCGGCGGTCGAGGCGACGCCCGGCGTGGCGGTCAGGATCTCATTCACCTCCCGCGTCACGGCATCGGTCCGCGCCAACGAGGAACCGGGCGGCAGCTGCAGGACCGTGATGAGGTAGCCCTGGTCGAGCTGCGGGATGAAGCCGGTCGGCGCGCGGCTGAACTGCCAGCCGGTGAGCGCGGTCAGGCCGGCATAGGCGATCAGCACGACGACGCTCAGGCGGACCAGGCGGCTGGTGAGCTGACCAAACCGGTCGGACAGCCACTCGAAGCCGCGGTTGAAGGCGGAGAACAACCCGACGACGAGCCGTACCAGCAAGAAGCGGCGCTGGACGGTGCTATGGGCCCGACGCGGCAACAGCAGCACGGCGCAGAGCGCTGGGCTGAGCGTCAGCGATACGAAGCAGGAGATGATCGTCGAGGCCGCGATCGTGACAGCGAACTGTCGGAAAAATTCACCCGAGATCCCGGCGATGAAGGCGGCGGGCACGAACACCGCGCAGAGCGTCAGCGCAATGGCGATGAGCGCGCCGCCGACCTCGTCCATGGTCCGCCGGGCAGCTTCCCCAGGAGAATAGCCGAGGCTAAGGTTGCGCTCGACATTCTCGACGACGACGATGGCATCGTCGACCACAATGCCGACGGCGAGGACCAGCCCGAACAGCGACAGGTTGTTGAGGGAGAAGCCGAAGGCCGCTAGGACCGCGAGGGTGCCGATCAGCGATACCGGGATGGCGGCGATCGGAATGATCGAGGCCCGCCAGGTCTGCAGGAACAGGATGAGGACCAGCACGACCAGGAAGATCGCGACCACGATGGCCATGA
The DNA here is from genome assembly GCA_036394195.1 of Alphaproteobacteria bacterium. Taxonomy (GTDB): domain Bacteria; phylum Pseudomonadota; class Alphaproteobacteria; order CACIAM-22H2; family CACIAM-22H2; genus DATJPD01. The sequence goes on from DASWFO010000024.1 coordinate 2,050, forward strand.
CGACTTCGTGCACCGACTGGGTTATGAACACCGTCGCGTCATACTGATTCTCGTAGGCGATGCCGGGCGGATAATCCTTGGCCAGCTCGGCCATGGTCTTGCGGATTTCCCGGGCCGTGGTCAGCTCGTTCGAGCCCGGCTGGCGGTAGATCAGGATCGGCACGGACCGAACGTGGTCCTTGTAGCCATTGGCGCCATAATCGAGCGCGCCCAGTTCGACCCGGCCGATGTCGCGGACGCGCGTCACCCGGCCGTCGGCGTCGGACTTGACGATGATGTCGGCGAATTGGGCGGGATCGGTCAGGCGGCCCAGGGTTTCGACATTGACCTGGAACGCGCCTGAGGATCCCACCGGCGGCTGCGCCAGCACGCCGGCCGAGACCTGGACGTTCTGGGCCCGCAACGCCGCGACCACGTCGCCGGCGGTGAGGTCGTCCGCAGCGACCTTGGCCGGGTCGAGCCAGATGCGCATGGCGTAATCCCGCGCGCCGAACGTCTGGACGTCGCCGACGCCGTCGAGCCGGGCGATCGCGTCCTTGATGTGCAGCGTTGCGTAGTTCGACAGGTAGAGCTGGTCGCGCGAGCCGTCAGGCGAGAAGAGATGGGGCACGATCAGGTAGTCGCTCGAGACCTTCTTGACCGTGAGACCGAGCTGCTGCACCGGTTCGGGCAAGCGCGGCTGGGCGATCAGGACACGGCTTTGCGTCAGCGATTCCGCCGTGTTGAGGTCGGTGCCGAGCTTGAAGGTCAGGGTCACGACGAGCTTGCCGTCGCCGGTCGACTGGCTGGAGAAGTAGAGCAGGTTCTCGATGCCGTTGAGCTGCTGCTCGAGCGGCGTCGCGACGGTCTTGCTCAACACCTCGGCCGAGGCGCCCGGATAGCTGGCGGTCACTTGGATCGTCGGCGGCGCCACCTCGGGATACTGCGCGACCGGCAGCGCGAAGTAGGCGACGGCGCCGACGATCGTGATGAACAGCGAGAGTACGATCGCGAAGATCGGCCGGCTGATGAAGAAATGCGATAAGCGCATGATATGGCCCTCAGCCCTTCGTGTTTGCGTCGGCCGTCTGCAGGTGGGGTTCGACCTTCATGCCGGGGCGCACGCGCATCAGCCCCTGGACCACGACCCGGTCGGTCGGCAGCAGGCCGTGCGTGATGACGCGCATGGCATGGTCTTCGAGCGGCCCGGTCTCGACCGGCTTCGGTACGACCACGCCGTCGTCCCGGACGACCATCACGAGCTTGCCGGACTGGTCGGTGCCGACCGCCGCGTCGGGCACCAGCAGTTGGGGTACCGTGGCCGAGAGCGGCACGCGCACCCGGGCGAAGGCGCCCGGCGCGATCGCCAGGTCCGGGTTGGCGAGCGTGGCGCGCGCATGCAGCGTGCCGCTGCTGCGGTCGATCTCGTTGTCGAGGAAGTCCAGATCGCCGGTCCGCGACCAGGGGCGCTCGCCGTCCAGGCTGACCTGAACCGCGCTCGCCCCGGCAGGCCGTGCCGCGGCCGAATGCTGGTAGGCCGCGTAATCGGCCTCGCTCATGTCGAAGTCGAGATAGACCGGATCAAGCGAGACGATGGTGGTGAGCTCGGTCG
>DASWFO010000025.1:0-6876 GCA_036394195.1 Alphaproteobacteria bacterium
GCCGCCATACGCTCGAGCCAGAGCTTCGAATCCGGGTTCTTGAAGACGGCGCGGCGGCCGCCCCAGACGATCTCGTCGTCGGGCATGGGCGTGCGCATGCTTGACGGGCAATTGGCTTCCAGCCACGCGCGCGTTTGCATCTGGAACGCATCGACGTCCTGCACGGAAATCCCTCCCGCGCCCGCCTATTCGCGAGACGCGCTGCGCGTTCTTTATAGCACGACGGGCGACCTCAACGGGACGAGTGCTTCGGCCGTCAGCACGAAACCGGCCACGAGCCAATAGGCGATACGCAAGTCGCCAGCGGCCCAAAAGACGGCTCTTCTTTACAAGATTTATCTTTCATGCATTTATGAACGCGCCGGTTGCACCAAGCGCCCGGTAGAAACATTCGAGGGGAGGAAAATCCATGACATGCGCCCGGACGGCGCCGGATACCCGGCGCCGGCTCAGAAGCTTTGGCCTTGCCACCTTGCTAATGACGGCGGTGCACTGGCCGGCTGTCGCCGGCACCGTGCCGAACCCGATCGTCAGCGGCCCGATCGCCGTCCATGCAGCGCCGGGCGATCCGTCGCACGACTACCCGCAGCTTGCGAGCCAGCTCAATCTCGCGAAGTTCGGCTATGTCGAGGAGGAATTCTTCTTCGAGGGCACCGCCAACCGGTACAACACGCCGACGCTGACGACTGGAAGCGTCCTCGATAGCGGGCATCCCTACAAGACCCGCATGATCGTCCGCCGGCCGATGTTCAGCGGGCAGTTCAACGGCACGGTCCTCGTCGAATGGGTCAACGTCACCAGCGGCTACAATTTCGACGCCATGTGGGAGCTGTCCTATGACCATCTGATGCGCGAGGGCTACGCCTATGTCGGCGTCTCCGCGCAACGCGTCGGCGTCCAGCAGCCGCCCTACGGCCTTACCGCGTGGAGCCCCGTCCGCTATGGCACGCTCGACGTGACAGCGGGTGGAACAATCACGAATGATGCGCTGTCCTACGACATCTTCTCGCAGGCTTCCCAGGCGATTCGCAATCCCGTCGGCGTCGATCCGCTGGGCGGGCTCAAGGCGAAGCGCATCATCGCCGGCGGCGTCTCGCAGTCAGAGGGTCGTCTCGTCACCTACTACAATTCGATCCACCCGCTCGCAGGCGCCTACGACGCCTTCTTCCTGCATCTCGGCCTGGGCGGCAAGCTGCGCCAGGACATCCCGACCAAGCTGTTCAAGGTGAATACCGAGAACGATGTGCTGCTGCTCGGCGAGGCCGCCGCGCGCCAGCCGGACTCCGACACCCTCCACACCTGGGAGATCGCCGGCGCCTCGCATGTCGGCTACGACCTCATGCAGTTCCGCCTGCAGCTGGTGACCCGCGACGCGCTTGCCATCCCCAACACGACGGCCTGCACCAAGCCGGCGCTCAGCCACGTCCCGACCGAGCAGGTGATGAATGCCGTCTACGGTCACCTCGTGCGCTGGATGGACCAGGGCGTTACACCGCCCACCGCGCCGCGCATCGAGCTGTCGTCGGTCACGCCGGCGACCGCGGTGCGCAACAGCTTCGGCAACGCGCTCGGCGGGATCCAGCTGGCGGAGCTCGCCGTGCCGACCGCAACCGATACCGGCCTCAACACCGGCCCGGTCTTCTGCATCCTCTACGGCTCGCACGAGCCGTTCGATGCCGCGACATTGGCAGCGCTCTATCCCAATCACGGCAAATACGTGTCGCAGGTGGATCGGGTCACCGCCGAGAATCTGGAGGATGGCTACATCGTGCCTTTCGACGCGATGAAGACCATTGTCGAGGCGGCGCGCTCAGATATCGGCAAGCATCACTGATCTTGCTGCTCCTGATCCGTGCCGTTGCTGAGGGTGGCGGCACGGATCGGGAGAGCATCACCGATCATTCCTCGCCGGCCACCATGTCGGCCATGCGCGCACCTCGCCGGCCCATCGGTTGCTCGGGGTCGGTCGTGGTGTCGCGCGCGCGGAGTGATCGGCCGCTTCTCCTGGTTTCCGCCGCGGCGGAAAAAAGGCCCCGCGTCGCCGCCCGCGGGGGCCCAGGTCTGGGGGAAGCACCATCTACGCCTATCCGCCCGCCCATCGCCTTGACCTCGGTCACGCCCGCCGAGAAATTGCCATCGGGCGAGCGCGGCCGCCGGGCCGTCCCCGTCCACGGCGCGCATTGAAACCGAGATGCCCCGACTCGATCTCGGGCGGCTTCCTCCCACCTGCTAGGACCAAGCCTCACCGAAGGAGCATGACATGGCGCTTCATCTGGCGATCGCGCTTGCGGGCGCGACGTTGATCGGGTCCCCCGAGTCCGGCGGGACACTGCCGCCGGGCGACATTCCCGCCACCAAGGCGGAGACATTCGCCGCCTCGGCCGGCCAAGTGCTCGGCGCGGCATCGGCCTGCGACGAGATCGAGAAGGGCCGCCTCGATGCTGCCGCGCAGAAGGTCGGCGAGGCCGTGCAGGGCGAGGTCGGCGACAATGACGAGATGACCAGCGCCCACGACATGTTCGTCGAGGCTGTCGCCGACGGCAGGCGCTCGGTGACGAGCGGGAACACGGACTGCGAAGCCGCCGCCGCCCAACTGGCCGATCTCGAGCGCGCGGTACAGCATTAACGGCAGCTGCGGACGGTCCCCGGCTGCTGAGTCCTTATTCCCGGCGGCGCGTCGTCGCGCTTGGCGGGCAGAAACGATTGCTGCGCGCGAAACGATTGATTAACCACGGCTGGCCATAGTCGAAAAAAGGCTTAAGGTAGGCCATGGTTCCCGATACTGGCACGGCGGAGACCGCGCGCGCCCCTCGCTCGACCGGCGCGGAGGGCGGGCGTGCGCCTGTGCCCGCCGGCAGCGGCCGGCCGGCCGGCGAGGCGATGGCGCGGATCGGCCGGCTGGTCGCGACGATCAAGGCCGAGCGTCATGCCGACCGCGTCGTCCAGCCGATCGTCGAGAGCGGCGAGCGTGACCAACTTGTCGCTTTGCTGCGTCGCTTTGTCGTCGCGCGCGAGCAGGAGCGGCTGGAGTGGGAGGAGACGCTGCGTCAGATGCAGGCAGAGCTTTCCGAGGCGCTGGCGGCGGCGCAAGCGGCGCAGCAGCGTCATGAGCAAGCGGCGAGCCGGCATCAGCGCGACCTGGCCGATCTCGAGCTGCTGCATGAACACCAGCGCTCGATCTGGAACCTCGACCGGCGGCGCCTGGAGATCACCATCGACGGGCTCGAGAATGCGCGCACCATGAAGGGGCGCCGCAAGCGTGCCCAGCTCGCCGCCAGTGTCGCCGCCCTTCTGTGCGCCGGCATGATCGGGCTCGCGCTCGCCGGTAATGGCGCACCGGGCGATGCAGGGGGCGCGCCGCGCCGCGTCATCGAGAGCATTCGCTCCCTGTCGCTGACGAATCTCTCCTGCCTGATCGGCTGCGAGCGCGTGCCGGAACCGGCGCTGCAGCAGGGGCGGCTGTAAACCCGGCGCGAACCGCACGCTTAGTCTAGTCAAGCGGCGGTCGCAACCCTCACCCTCCCGTCGCTCGGCGACGGGTCCCTCCCTCTTCCGTGAACAGAAGAGGGGCTATGGCCACGGACCGAAGGACCCCTCTCCCGCTTGCGGGACGGTGAGGGCGCGCGCCGGGCGGCAAGTGCTACAGGTTGCTACAGGCGGCGCGGTGGGGTAGCGCGGGCGATATCACCGAAAGCGTGCGGAAGCCGGGGAAAACGCGGCGATTGTGCCACGTGAAACCTACAGATGCGCTTCCGAGTGGACCATTCCGGCCGGGGATTCGCTACCGCAGCGGATGATGAGATCACCATTTGCTGGACCATAGACGAACCACGAGGGCGACAGCGCTGCTACCTGGCCGCACCCACTGCTGGCACGCGCGACATCGCTGCAATATGGGGTGACCGCACGGACGGCGGTTTCGACGACGCAAGAGGCCCGCCGGCGACACCCGCGCGTCGATGGCGGCGGCAGTGCCGCCGCTCGACCCCCGGGATCACGTCTCAGCGTAGGGTTCTTGGTCCTTACGAGGAAGTTGCGGGGACGTAGACGAGGCGGGGCGCGACGCGAGGGTCGGTCTTAGGCGGGAACGCGGCGCCGGCCACGCGTCGAAAACCATGCGCCGCCCCCTTGTCAGCCGCCGTTCCGATCTCAGGTTTATGGGGCGTTCGCCCGCATCGCCATCGTCCGGGTTTCCCTGTACTTCGCGTCGCGATCCTGCATGGCCGGTCCAGGGAGGGCTGTCACAATGTTGACTTTTTCGCCATAGTTCATAGTTCTGCTGATAGTGACGCCCCCGCGGCCTCTCTACCATCGAGCGCGGGGTGATCCTGTAGGGCCGAAACATCCGACTCACGATTTTGGTCCCACCCGAAGGCAGCGCGCGAGGCGATAGATGGTCAGCTCCCCCTTAAAGCCGACGACCCGGGATCGGGCGGCGGATCGTCGGCAGCGCGGCAGGGCGGCCGCGCTTCGCGCCGAGATCTACTCTCCCTTCATGACGTTCCTCATGGAGGCGCATAGCGGCCTTTCCGCGAAGATCGTCGAAGAGGCCGGCTTTCCCGGCATATGGGCGTCGGGTCTGTCGGTCTCCGCCAGTCTCGGCCTGCGCGACAGCAACGAAGCCTCCTGGACTCAGGTGCTCGAAGTGCTGGAGTACATGGCCGAATCGACGGAATTGCCGATCCTCGTCGACGGCGATACCGGCTATGGCAATTTCAACAACGTGCGACGGCTCGTGCGCAAGCTGTGCGAGCGCCGGGTCGCCGGCGTCTGCATCGAGGACAAGCTCTTCCCGAAGACCAACTCGTTCGTCGGCGAGCGACAGCCTCTCGCCGCGATCGAGGAGTTCTCCGGGCGCATCAAGGCGGGAAAGGACAGCCAGAGCGATGATGATTTCGTCATCGTCGCGCGCACCGAGGCGCTCATCTCCGGGCACGGGCTGGACGAGGCGTTGCTGCGCGCCGAGGCCTATCACGCCGCCGGCGCCGACGCCATCCTGATCCATTCCAAGCAGAAAACGGCGAGCGAGATCCTGGCCTTCGCCGAGCGCTGGCAGAACCGCTGCCCGTTGCTTATCGTGCCCACCACCTATCACTCGACGCCGACGTCGCTGTTCCGCCAGGCGGGCATCTCCACCGTCATCTGGGCGAACCACAATTTGCGCGCGGCGATCACCGCGATGCGCGACACCAGCCGCCGCATCTGGGAGGACGAATCCCTGCGCGAGGTGGAAGGCCGGGTGGCCAGCGTCCAAGACATCTTCCGCCTCGTCGGCAACGCCGAATTGGAAGCGGCCGAACGGCGTTACCTCCCCGGACGGGCAACTGCCTCGGCGGTCATCCTCGCCGCCTCGCGCGGCGATCTCGGCGATCTCACGCGCGATCAGCCCAAATGCATGATCGACGTGCGCGGGCAGTCGCTGCTCGAGCGACTCGTCTCGCTTCTTTCAGATAGCGGGATCCGCTCCATCACCGTCGTCCGCGGCTATCACAAGGAGGCGATCGCTCTCAACGGCGTTGCTACCGTCGACAACGACCGTTACGCCGAGACGGGCGAAGTCTATTCGCTCGCCTGCGCGCGCCCGCAGCTCGATGGCGAGACCATCGTCGTCTACGGCGACATCCTGTTCCGCCGCTACATTCTCGACGGGCTGCTGGCGACCGATGGCGATATCGTCGTCGCGGTCGATGCGCTCGGCGCTCTGGCGGGCGCGCGCGCGACACCGCGCGACCTGGTCGCGGCCGAGCGGTCGTTCTCCGGCAACTACCTCGACGATGCGCCGGTCCACCTGCGCGCCGTCGCTCAGGACCTGGCGACCGCGGAGACCACCGGTGAATGGATCGGCCTGGCGCGCTTCACGGCGCAAGGGGCCGCATGGCTGCGCGAAGAGCTGGACCTCATCGAAGCCGAAGGCAAGCTCGACAGCATGGACATGCCGCTGCTGATCACGCGCCTGGCGGCCAAGCGCCCCGTCCTCGTGCATTACATCACCGGCCATTGGCTGGACGTCGACACGCTCGAAGACCTTTCGAACGCGCGCAATTTCACGTGACGCATCGCCGATGATCACCGCTGCCGACTTCCTCGCCGAGGCGGCGCGCCACGGCTTCGACTTCTATACCGGCGTGCCCTGCAGCTTTCTCACGCCGTTGATCAACGGCGTGCTGAGCAGCAAGGCGCTCGACTATGTCGGCGCGGCGAGCGAAGGCGAGGCGGTGGCGATCGCGGCCGGCGCCTGGCTCGCCGGCCGGAAGACGGTGGTCATGTGCCAGAATTCGGGCCTCGGCAACGCCGTCAACCCGCTGACCTCGCTCAACACGCCCTTTCGCATACCGACACTGCTGATCACCACGTGGCGGGGCCAGCCCGGCATCGGCGACGAGCCGCAGCACAAGCTGATGGGCCAGATCACGCAGAAGCTGCTGTCCGTGATCGAGGTCGAGCACGAGCCTTTCCCGACGACCGCAGAAGCGCTGCCGGCGGCTCTCCGGCGCGCGGTGGCGCGGATGGCACAGAGCGAGCTGCCCTTCGCTTTCGTCATGGAGCAGGGAAGCGTCCGCCACGATGGGCTCGAGGCGGCGCCGTGCAAGCGCGCCGAACCGGGCAGGCGCGAGGACTTCAGCATGCCGGGAGAACAGCCCACCCGGGCGGCGGTGCTCGAGCGCTTCCTGTCGCTGGTCGATCCCGCGGCGGCGGTGGTCGCGACGACTGGAAAATGCGGGCGCGAGCTGTTCACACTAGCCGACCGGCCGCAGCATCTCTATCAGGTGGGATCCATGGGCGGGGCCTCGGGCATGGCCTTGGGCGTCGCGCTCAACGTGTCGATGCCCGTCGTCGTCCTCGACGGCGACGGCGCGGCGCTGATGAAGCTCGGCA
>DASWFO010000026.1:0-15938 GCA_036394195.1 Alphaproteobacteria bacterium
GTTCCCGATCTTCGACACGTTCGAGGTCGACGGCTATCACCTCGAACTGGCCGAGCCGCTCGACGTGCCCAACGTCAAGCCGTGCAATTGGCTGCAGATCATGGACAACGTGGTCGATCCGGTGCACGAGCCGTTTCTCCACACCACGATCAGCGGCAACCAGTTCTTCGATAGGAACGGAAAGCCGATCGACGAGATGGCGGATGTCGGCGAGCTGGCGTTCGAGGAGACGCCGATCGGCCTGCTTGCCCAGGAGACGCGCCGTGTCGGGAACGCCATCTGGGTGCGCTCGATCGAATGCATCCTGCCGAATATCGCGCAGGTCGCCCGCGCACCGGTGTTTCCGCCGGAGTTCAAGGCCGGCGAGCGCGAGCTTCGCTACGTGCCGCTGCTGACGCGCTGGCGCGTCCCGGTCGACGACGAGAACACGGCGGAATTCGCGTTCGTCCGCATGCGCGCTGGGCAGGTCAACCCATATGTCGACAACAAGGTGCCGGCGTACCGGACGAATTACGGCGGCCGCGGCTACGAGGAGCGGCAGCGCACGCCAGGCGATTACGACGCGCAGGTGAGCCAGCGCGCGATCGCGCGCCATGGCCTCGAGCATCTGACGGCGTCCGATCGTGGCGTCACCATGTTCCGCCGCGAGCTGCGCAAGGGGATCGACGCCGTCCGGCGCGGCGAGGACCCGAAGGGCCTGTTGCGCGGCCACAACGGACGCATTCCGACTTATGCGAACGAGACCGTGCTGAACGCGCCGCGACCAGCGGACGGCTCATCCGCCGAGGAGCTCCAGGCCGCCGCCCGCGCGGTGTTCGAGCGGGTACTGAACGCTCCGGTCGCGAGCGACGCCGATCCGCAATGCAGCTGAGGACCGATCCACAAACATAACAACGGGGAGAGCTTCCATGAAACGGCGCAACGTCCTGAAGCAGTTGGGGCTCGGCCTCGTCGCGGGGCCGGTGCTGATGAACCGGGCGTTTCCGGCGTCGGCACAAACGATGGAGAAAGTAACCGTCCGGCTCGACTGGGTGACCTGGGGCGGCCAGTCGCCGTTCTATCTCCCGATCAAAAAAGGCTGGTACAAAGACGCCGGCCTGGACGTGTCGATCGAAGAAGGCAACGGTTCGATCACCACCATCCAGCTGGTCAACGGTGGAAATTTCGACGTCGGCCATGTCAACCTCGCCGCCATGATGCAAGGTCGCGCCAAGGGCCTGTCTGTGCGCGCCATCGCGAGCTTCGTCCGCAAGAACGACGTCGGCCTGCTGGTCCCGAAGGACAGCAAGTTCAATTCGCCGAAGGACCTCGCCGGCCACAAGTTCCTCTACACCGCCGGATCGCTCGAAGCGCCGTTTCTCGACAAGTTCCTGGCCGCGGGCGGCCTCACGCGCGACCAGGTGGAGCTGGTGAACGTCGAGTCCTCGTCGAAGAACACGCTGTATGTGAAAGGCGGTGCGGACGGCGAATTCACCTCGGTTCCCTACGCCCTGCCCTATACGTCCGACCGTCCGTCGCGCGGCATTCTGTTCGCCGATTACGGGATGCAGTTCCCCGGCTTCGGGCTGATCAGCACGGACGAGAAGATCAAGACGCGCGGCGCGGCGATCGGGAAGTTTGCCACCATCGTGTCCGCCGCCTGGCAGTACATCGTGAACGGCCACGAAGAGGAGGCTGTCGACGCGATCATCGCGGCACGGCCGGAACGCCGGCCCGACCCCAGAATCCTGCGCGAGCAAATCGACGCGTTCAAACCCTATCTCACGTCGGAAGCGTCCAAGGACCTACCGGTAGGCGTGATGGCGGCGAAAGACTGGGACCTCGCTGTCCACACCATGCGCGAGGCCAATCTTCTTGGTAGCGACGCGAAAGGCGGCGACTTCTACTCCGACCGTCTGCTCGACGTGGCCCAGATCAAGGCGCTGAGCGGATCCTAGGCGAACTCCCATGCCCACCGCCAAGGTCCACCGCCTCTCCGCCGCCTCGCCCGACGACATCGCCGGCCTCGAAGCGGCCGTGAAAGAGGGTCACATCGACCCGCGCAGAATCATCGCCATCTTCGGCAAGACCGAAGGCAACGGCTGTGTGAACGATTTCACCCGCGGCTTTGCAACCCAGTCGCTGACGCTGTTCCTGGAGCGCCATGTGTCCCCGGAACAGGCGCGGCAGGTCTGCCTCGTCATGTCCGGCGGCACGGAGGGCGGCATGGCGCCGCACTGGGTGGTGTTCGAGCGCGACGAGCGAGCGGACGCCGGGCCACGGCCGGCGCTGGCTCTCGGTCGCGCGCATACGGCGGCGTTGCCGGCCGAGCATTTGGGCCGCCTCGCCCAGGTCGAGCAGGTCGCGGCCGGGGTGCGCCAGGCGATGCGCGAGGCTGCCATCGAAGATCCGGCCGACGTGCATTTCGTCCAGATCAAATGCCCGCTGCTGAACGCGCAGCGAATCGGTGAGGCCGACGCGCGCGGGGCCCGGGTCGCGGTGCGCGACACCTTGAAATCGATGGGTCTGTCGCGCGCGGCGAGCGCCCTCGGCGTTGCGGTCGCGCTCGGTGAAATTCCACTGGCAAAGCTCGACGACAGCGTGATCGGGACCGATTTTTCGCTGTGGTCGGGCACGGCCAGCTGCTCGGCCGGAATCGAGCTGCTGAATCACGAGATCGTCGTTCTCGGGATGTCGTCGGCGTGGTCCGGCCCACTCACCATCGACCACGCGGTGATGGAAGATGGGCTCGATATCGAGCCGGTGCGGGGCGCATTCCATCGCCTCGGCTTCCAGCTCGCCGGGCAGCTTGCCAAGCCGGACCGGTCGCGGCTGATTGCACTCCTGTCGAAGGCCGAAGCAAGCCACGACGGCCGACTCCGCGGCTACCGCCACACCATGCTCGACGATTCCGATATCTCGACGACGCGCCACGCGCGCGGCTTCGTGTGCGGGGCGCTCGCCTCGCTGGTCGGCCACGCGGAGATCTACGTCTCCGGAGGAGCCGAGCACCAGGGACCGGACGGCGGCGGGCCGGTCGCCTTGATCGCCCGGCGCGGCGCGTAACGGGCGCCAGCCCTAATCCTGGGGCTTTGCGGTCCCGGGACTTAGCGGTCCTGGTACGGATATTGCACGTTTTGTCATCATCCTGCGGCGGAGACGACGATGGCCGAGACTGAAAAACTTCTTATCCTCAAGGGCGCGCATGTCATCGATCCGGACCAGGGCATCGACCGCGTCACCGACGTCACGATCGCCAACGGCCGCATCCGGTCGATCGGCGACGCGGCGCCCGCGCCGGGCGCCGAGATGCTCGACCTTTCCGGGCAATACCTGACGCCCGGGTGGATCGATCTCCACGTCCATGTTTACGGCGCGTTGGGGTTCGTCGACGCCGACAGCATCGGAATCCGCCAGGGGGTCACGAGCTTCGTCGACGCCGGCGGCCCCGGGATCGATACGCTGGATGAATGCTGCGCGCTGTTCGAGAACCAGACCGACACGCGCTTCTACCTCGGCCCGCTGCTGACGCCGTTCGGCCTGGTCGGGTTCAATTACCAGGAAGGCGACGCGCGGGATCTGGGGGATCTGTCGATCGCGAAATGGCTCGATTTCGTCCAGAAACACCCCGGTCTCCTCCGCTATCTGAAAATCAACGCGCACGGCTACGGATCGGCGGGGCTCATCCGGATCGGCAAGGGCCTCGGCGAGATCGTCGGCCTGCCGCTCTATTTCCATATCGGCGAGTTCCAAAACACGACGCCCGAGCACCCGCTCGCCGACGACGCCTTCCGCATCGCCCAGGCCGGCGACATGATCACGCACATCTATCACAAGAATCTCGGCCACATCATCGGCGACGACGGGAAGGTCCTGCCCGTGGTGAAGGACGCGGCGCGTCGCGGCGTGATCTTCGATATCGGCTTCGGCGGCTACAATTTTGCCTGGGACATCGCCGAGAAGGCGGTGGCCGACGGCGTGCTGCCCGATGTCATCAGCTCCGATCTCCAACAGTTCAACGTCACCGGGCCCGTGTACTCGCTGGCCAACGTGATGAGCGTGTGCATGCGGCTGGGCCTCAGCCTGTCCGAGGTCATCGATCGCGTGACGGCGCGGCCGGCGAAAGCCCTCTCGCTCACCGACCGCGCGGGCAGCCTCCGCCCGGGCCTGCCCGCCGACGTGACGGTGTTCCGTCTCGAAGAAGGCGAATTCGAGCTGACCGACGCGTTCCGCCAGCCGCGCAAGGCCAACGCGCGGTTCGCCCCTACCATGGCGTTCAAGGACGGCGTCCGCTACGACTGCGACTTCAACCGCTGCCTGGACGAGCGGAACTGGTTCATGCAGGTGGCGGAAGACCATCTGCCAGCCAGCGCCGAGCGTTTGTCCCCTGCCCAGATCGACTTCCTCGCGTCCCTCTCGGCAAAGCTGACGGCGTTCGAGTGGAAGGTAACGTCGACGCAGCTCGATTTGTGGAAGGCCAGGGAGCTCCAGGCGGCGTTCCACGAGGTGCGCCAGCTTCACGCCCTGCCGCTGCGCGAGGCGCTGACGGCGGTCTACGACAGCTTCCTCGACAACCGGTTCACCATGCAGATCGGCTTGTTCCTGATGCGCCTCGACCGCGGATTCGCGCTGCAGCGCCTGAACGACGTGACCGGCCGCCGCTCGCTCGCGGCCTAGGACTTCGCACGGCATGGATTCCAACGACGTGATGAATGCCGCCGCGTGGCAGAAACTCGACGGGATCGACGCGGAGGCGGCAAAATTTCCGGTGCGCGCCAAATTCGACGGCGAGGGCATTCTCATCTTTCAGGCCGGCCCCGGCTTCCGCGGCGTGCAGCGGGCGTGCCCACATCTCAATGCGACCTTGATGGACGCGCAAGTGCTGGCGAACGGCGCGATGCTGCGCTGTACCCAGCACAACTACACGTTCAAGCTCAGCGACGGGAAGGGCGTGAACTGCCCGGGAATGCGGCTCAAGATCTTCGAGGTCAAGCGGGAAGACGGCGCTCTGTTCGCGCGCGCCCTGGCCTAAGCCTTTTCAAGTGATGCACAGCTGCAAGGAGAACGATCATGCGTCCGGTTGATCAACGTCCGGCCCGGTCCACGCTGAGCCGGCGCCGCTTCGTCGGGACCGCCGGTGCCGGCGCCGCACTCGCCGGGCTTGGCCTCGGAATCGGTCGCGGGCAGGCGCAGGCGTTACGGCCATTGAGCTTCCAGCTCTCCTGGGTGAAGAGCATCCAATACGGCGGCTATTTCGCCGGGCTCGACCAGGGCTTTTTCCACCGCGAGGGGATCGACCCGACCTTCAGCTCCGGCGGGCCCAATATCGACGGCGTTGCCAACGTCGCGGCGGGACGCTCGCAGATGGGCGACCGCCCGATCGGACCGATCCTGCTCGGCCGCGAGAAGGGCATGCCGATCAAGGTGATCGCGACCGTATTCCAGACCAACCCGTTCGCGATCATGACCCTCGCCAACAAGCCGATCAAAACGGTCAAGGAGCTTGCCGGCAAGACCGTTGCGGTCAGTTCGTCCAGCCAGCCGCTGATGGCGCATCTCCTCCGCGATGCCGGGCTTGATCCGGCGTCGGTGAACCTCGTTCCCTCCTCCCCTGATCCCGCAGCCCTGGTCGCCGGCACGATCGATGCGTATTGCGGCTACGCGACCAACCAGGGCGTCATGCTGAAAACCCGCGGCATCGACATCTACACGCTTTACGTTCAAGACCTCGGCATGCCGGAAACCTCCGGCACGATCTATGCGACGGAAGCCTTTCTCGCCGCGAACCGCGACCTGGTCGTGAAATTCCTCCGCGCTGCCGTCGCGTCGTGGACCTGGGCGCTGGACCACCCGGCCGAGACCGCGCGCTTGATGGTCGACAAATATGGCGTGCCCGGGCTCGACTATCAGGCACAATTCACCGAGATCCAGGTGAGCAAGCCGTTCATCACCAGCGGGGCCGCCGAGAAAACGGGCCTGCTGTCGATCGACCCGGCGCTCTACGACAAGATCATCGCGCTCTACCGCGATGTCGGCATGATCAAGTCCGACATGACGGGGCAGAGCCTCTGCGATACGTCTTTCATCACGGAAGCGCTCAAGACCAGCTCATGACCGCCCGGGACAACGCCCGCCGCGGGTGACCCATGTCGAAAGCCATCTCGCTCCACCAAATCTCGATGGTGTTCCAGGGCCGCGGCGAGCCCGTGATCGCGCTCGAGAAGGTCGATCTCGATCTGCCCGCCGGGCGGTTCGGCGCCATCATCGGCCCCAGCGGCTGCGGCAAGTCGACGCTGCTGCGCCTGGTCGCCGACGTGATGCAGCCCTTTGCCGGGTCGATCTCGATCGGCGGCGCCCCGCCCCGCGACGCGCGGCTCGAGCATTCGATCGGTTTCGTGTTCCAGGCGCCCACCCTGCTGCCGTGGCGGACGGTCCGAAAGAACATCGAGTTGCCTCTCAACATCGTCGGCGCCTCCGGCGCGCGGCGGGTGAAGCGCTCGGCGGCGGAGCTGATCGAGCTTGTCGGCCTGCAGGGGTTTGAGAACGCGCTGCCGTCGGAGCTCTCCGGCGGCATGCAGCAGCGCGTCGCCATCGCGCGCGCGATCCTGCTAGAACCGCAGGTCCTGCTGCTGGACGAGCCGTTCGGAGCGCTCGATGAGATCACACGGCAGAAGATGAATCTCGAGTTGCTGCGCATCTGGGCGGAATCGCGGACCACGGCCCTCCTCGTCACCCATTCGATTGCCGAGGCCGTCTTCATGTCCGATTTCGTCTATGTCATGTCGCCGCGCCCCGGACGCATCGTCTCGACGCTCGAGGTGCCGCTGCCGCGTCCGCGGACGTTCGCGATGATGCGCAGTCGCGAATTCGTCGACTGCGTCAACCGTGTGCGCGACGGTCTGTTCGGCCACGAGGTGGCGCCCGAGCCCGAATCCCCGGCGCTGCTTGAGGTCTATTAGGTGACGACGGCGCCGGCCGTACAGCGCCAAGTGTTGGCGATCGTCCTACCGGTGGTCGTGGTCACAGCGGCGCTCCTGCTCATGGAGTGCCTGCGACGGACCGGCGCGCTCCCCGTGTTCATTCCAGCCCCGTCCGACATCTGGGCCGAGGTGCAGCGAAACCCGGGCCTCCTCATCGGCAATCTGGGACCAACCTTGAGCAAGGCCCTGACCGGCTACGCGATCGCTGCAGCCGTGGCGCTCGCGGCCGCCGGGATCGCGTCGCTGATCAGCGCGCTTTATGCCCCGATCTACAATCTAGGCGTGGGCATCCAGAGCGTACCGCTGATCGCCACCGCCCCGCTCCTGGCGACCGCACTCGGCACCGGGGCGGAGACACAGGTCATCATCGCGGCCCTGTCGAGCCAGTTTCCCATGCTGGTCGGCGCGATGCAGGGTTTCCGCGCGGCCGAGGATCGCCATCGCGAGCTCCTGCACGTGCTCTCGGCGTCGCCGCGCCAGACATTCCGCTACCTGATCCTGCCCGCAGCCCTGCCGCACCTGTTCGCCGGCTTCAAGATCGCCGCACCCTCGTCGGTGCTGGGCGCCATCACCGCCGAATGGGCCGGCGCGGACCGCGGCATCGGCGCCATGATGCTCTACGCGCTGTTCTCGTACGACATCAGCAAGGTGTGGCTGTCGGTCCTGGCGGTCGCGGCGCTCGCCGGCGGCGGCTACGCGCTGGGCGCGCTCGCCGAGCGGATCGTGGTGTTTTGGGACAAGGCCAGCGAGCTAGAGCGCTGACCATGGAGGCCGGCGCTAAACAGGCCTCGTTCGCCCACCGGGCGGTTCGCGGTTTGGCGACGGTCGTCATCGCCGTCGTCGTCCTCGGCCTGCTGTGGCAGGCGGCCATCGTCGCGTTCGCGCTGCCGTCGTTCATCGTGCCGACCCCTTGGAGCGTGGTCGTCGCGGCCGCCGAGAATTACCCGATACTGCTGCGGCAAGGTGGGGTCACGCTCGGTGCCGCCGCTCTCGGTCTGTCGGTCAGCTTGGTTCTGGCGGCTCTGCTGTCGATGGCGTTCGTGGCCAACCGCCTGGCGATGCAGGCGACGATGCCGCTGGTGATTGCCTTCCGCTCGGCGCCGGTCGTTGCCATAGCGCCGATCGTGATGCTGCTCGTGGGCCGCGGCATCGGGACCAGCGTCGTGGTCGTGGTCATCATCTCGTTCTTTCCGCTGCTGGTGAACCTGATGCGCGGCCTCGCCGCGATCGACCGCAACACGGTTGAGCTGCTGCGGGTCTACGGCGCGTCGCGCACGCAGCAGCTTCGCCTGCTGCGAATTCCCTTCGCCCTGCCGTTCCTGTTCACCGGCCTGCGCGTCGCCGCCGCGAACGCGCTCCTCGGCGCGATGCTCTCGGAATGGATCACCGGATCGAAGGGCCTCGGCTATCTGATCCTGAATGCCGCCGAGCTGCGCGAGATCGAGCTGCTGTGGGCGGCGGTGCTGACCGCGGTCGCCATTGCGCTCGCCGTGTTCCGCGCGACCTCGGCTGGCGAGCGCGGGCTCGTCTATTGGCGGCACTGATCCGGCGATTGTGATCGCCGTCACACCGGGCCGCTCGGCACATGGCTCGTTTGCGCATTTCTCATGTTAATGCGGGGGCGACGCGTCCCATCTCTGGGTGGCGTCAACCACCGCGACAGACGGCCGTGCCATGAGTACCCTCAAACACCACGTGATGATGGCGGATCACTACGTCACTTTGTCGAACGCAGCGGAAGACTACGCGGCGTTTCAGTTCTATCACACGCTGGCGCTCCACCACCTGGAGGAAGCCCACAAGCACGAGGCCGACGGCGCGCTCGTCGAGCGTGAGGTCCCCGAGCTGCGGAAGATCCTCGAGAAGCACACGCCCTGAGCCGCTGCCGGCGGCTCTTATAAGGCCTTTTCGGTATGGCCGCGGCTGGGCTGCGCGGCGTGTCGCCTGGCCAGCGGGCCAGGCTCAGGGGACGCGGCGATGATGTCGAGGTAAACCCGCCGCCGCACCTTCTTGAGCGCCCGTGCCTCGACCTGGCGGACATGCTCGGGCGACACGTCATACCGGGACCCGAGCTCGCATAAGGTCGCCGGCTTGTCCCGGAAGCGACGCTCCCGGATGATGTCGCGCTCCCGGGCATCGAGATGCTTCAGAGCCCCACGGACGAGGTGGCGCCGCCACCGCCGTTCAGAACGCTCGCCCACGACCGTCTCCTGATCCGGCGCGTCGTCGGGCAACATACCGAGCCATTCGCCCTTGTCTTCGCCGTCTCTGCCCTTCATTGGAGCGTTGAGCGAATAATCCGGCGCGGCAAGCCGCTGATTCATGCTGACGACATCGGCTTCGGAAACGCCCAGCTCGGCCGCGATTGTCATGATGATCTCCGGCGAGAGATCGCCTTCGGTCATCGGCTGCAGCCGCCCCTTGAGCCTGCGCAGATTGAAGAACAGTTTTTTCTGGGCCGCGGTTGTCCCCATCTTCACCAGCGAGCGGGAGCCCAGGATGTATTCCGTGATGACGAAGCGGATCCACCAGATCGCATAGGTCGTCAGGCGGAACCCACGATCGGGGTCGAAGCGTTTGACGGCGTGGAGCATGCCGACGCTGCCCTCGGAGACCAGGTCGGCCATCGGATGACCGTAGCCGCGATACCTCAGGGCGATTTTGACAACGAACCGGAGATGGCAGGCAACCAGGCGCTGCATCGCATCGACGTCGCCACGCTCTCGCCAGCGCTTGGCGAGCGCGTATTCTTCCTCTGCGGTCAACACAGGGAGCTTGTGCATCGTCTGCAGATATCCAACGAGCCCCCCGTCAGACGTCGCTCGTGTCACAGTCTCAACTCCTTGTGTCAGAGGCAGGACAATCCTTACCCGCCGTGCACGCCGTCGCGAGTGAAGCCGGGTAAATTGCGGTAAATTATGGTGAAGTGCGGCCGGCGCCCCTCCCGACGGCCGCGCGAGGGGGTAACGAAGACGTTATTGGCGAGGGATCGGTAGGATAACTCTCATACGACCGTATAGTGCGGCTGAATCGGGCTTGTTATTGCGTGTGCTCGATCCCTAAGTCTAAGAGTGGGTTGTCGAAGGAGACCCAGTGATCATCGATCGCTTTACGGTTTCACCGGAGCCCGCGGTGTCGTTCGGCCCGTTCCGCCTGCTGTTGAAGCAGCGGCTCCTGCTGCAAGGAGAGCAGCCCCTCCGGCTAGGCAGTCGTGCCTTGGACCTGCTGATCGCGCTGGTCGAGCGCGCCGGCGAGCTCGTCAGCAAAAAGGAGCTCATGGCCCGCGTGTGGCCCGACACCGTGGTCGAGGAATGCAACATCAAGGTCCATATTGCCTCACTCCGCCGAGCCCTGGCGGACGGCCAGTCTGGCCACAGATATCTCGCGACGGTCCCCGGGCGGGGATACCGGTTTGTCGCCCCGGTCGTGTTTACAGATGAACCCGTGGCCCTCCCCCGGCGCCGGCACAATCTGCCGGCGCGGCTGTCCCGGTTGATCGGCCGCGCCGACGCGGTGAGCAAGCTCGCCGGTCTGTTGCCGCGGCAGCGCTTTGTCACAATCGTCGGCACGGGCGGGATCGGCAAGACGTCGGTGGCGCTCGCCGTCGCCGAGAAGCTGATGGCGAATTATGAGCACGGCGGCTGGCTGATCGAGCTGGGACATCTCGCTGACCCTGCCCTGGTGCCGGTCGCCCTCGCCAGCGCGCTCGGAATGGAGCCCAAGACGCCCCTCCCCGAGTTGATCGCGTCGATCAGCGAAAAGCAGATATTGCTGGTCCTCGACAATTGCGAACACGTCATAGAGGCCGCCGCGGCCCTCGCCGTGTCCGTGCTGAAGGCGGCACCGGGCGCGCAGGTCCTGGCGACCAGCCGCGAACCCCTGGGCGCCGAAGGCGAGCGCGTCCAGCGCCTGGCGCCGCTGGCAAGCCCTCCTCCCTGGCAGCGGATGAGCCCGGCCGAGGTGCTGAGGTTCCCCGCCGTCCGGCTGTTCGTCGAGCGCGCGACGAGCACGGGCGAAATCGCGCTCAGCGACGGAGAGGCGCCGCTCGTGGCCGAGATCTGTCGCAAGCTGGACGGTCTCCCCTTGGCAATCGAGTTGGCCGCCGCCCGAGTGAGTGCACTGGGGATCCGCGGGCTTACATCGCATCTGGACAATCGGTCGTGGCTGCGGACGAGCGGCCACCGCGCGGGACCGGCCCGCCACCAGAGCATGAGCGCCGCGCTCGACTGGAGCTATGGCCTCCTGACCACGGGCGAACAGACCTTCCTGCGACGTCTCGCGATTTTCCCGGGCGCGTTCACGTTCAGGGCCGCCGCCGCGGTTGCCGCGGATATCGACAATTCCGAATTCGACGTCGTCGACCGGGTGACCAAGCTCGTGGCGAAGTCCCTGATCACGGCGGAAGGAGGAGGCCCCGAGCCGCGCTTCCGCCTGTTCGAGACCACCCGCGCCTATGTCCTGAAAAAGCTCGCCGAGAGCGGCGAAGGTGCCACGATTTGGCAGCGCTCCACGGCGTACCGCCGGTCTGCGGCATATCATCGTGACGTATTGGAGGCAGCGGCCTTATTGGAAGCCGCGGCCTGACTCGTCCAAGCCGCCGGTCACCGCGGCCCATCCCCGAGCCGCAGGCTCACGCAAGCACCGAGCTAAGTTGGGCTAATCCCGGCAATCGTGGTCAGCCCGGCAGCGGGTGACCGCGCCCGGTTGAAGCCGGCCGCGGCGGGCACTCGGCACTTGCGCGCTTCACCACGATTTACCGAGATTTACCCGACTTAACTCACACAGCGCGGTGATTCCAGTTAGCACTTGGCCTGCTGACGATCGCGATTAGGAGTACTCATGCCAAGCTCGCGGCTATGGATCGCTGCCGGCGCCATGTTCGCCTCGGCGCTCGTGCTCGAAGCACCGACGACACAATCGGCGGAAGACGGGGCGCACTCCATCCCCGGCAATCTGCCGATCGGCGTTTCCCGGGACCTCTATGCCATCAGCGTGCCGCCTGACCGGGTGCCGTCCCCCGAAGCGATTGCCCTCGGCGAGAAACTGTTCAGCGACAAACGGCTCTCGTCGGACGGCACGGTCTCCTGCGATACCTGCCACGACACCAAGGCGGGCTTCACGGATCATCGAGCCGACAACGCCACCTCTGCCGGCGTCGGCGACCAGCACGGGTCACGCAACACGCCGACGGTGTTGAACTCCATGTTCCACGCCTCGCAGTTCTGGGACGGCCGTGCGGCCACGCTCGAGGACCAGGCGAAGCTCCCGATCCTCAACCCGGTCGAAATGGGCCAAAAGAGTCCCGGGGATGTCGTCGCTGCCGTGCGGGCCATTCCGGAATATGCGCAGGCCTTCAAAGCGATCTACGGCCGGGACGCCACCTATGATGACCTGGCCTCGGCGATCGCCGCCTTCGAGCGCACGCTCTACTCCGGCAATTCTCCCTTCGACCGCTTTCTCGCCGGCGACGCGCATGCCATCGACGACTCCGCCCAGCGTGGCTGGGCGCTGTTCAACGGCAAGGGGCGCTGCGCCAGTTGTCACCAGTTCAACGCCGTGAATCCGTTGTTCTCCGACCAGAAATTCCACAACATCGGCATCGCCGCGCATAAGCAGAACTTCGCCGAGCTGGCGCACAAGGCACTCGGGGTGATCAATACTCTTTCCGCGCAGCAGGTCGACGACCTCGCCTTGCAGACCGGCTATTCCGAGCTCGGTCGGTTCCTGATCACCAAGAACGAAACCGACGTCGGCGCCTTCAAGACCGAGACGCTCCGCAATATCGGGATCACTGGTCCCTATATGCACGACGGGTCGCTGACGACGCTGTGGGACGTGATGGACCACTACAACAAAGGCGGCGTGCCCAATCCCTATCTCGACGGCGGCATGCAGCGGCTGGGACTGACCGAAAACGAAATCGACGACCTGGTCGCATTCCTGTTCGCGCTCACCGACGATCGGTGGACGGACCTCAACAAACAGGAGATGGCGCGCCAGACCGCGCTCAAGACGACCCGGACCCAGCGTGACATCGCGGTGGTCGAGGGCAAGCAGGGCGATCTCGGCGATGTCGGGCCCAACCCGGACCTGAGAAATCCCGCGACGATCGGCGCGTTCGGCATTTTCTAGGAGGTTCGAGGCATGTCGCCACGGCATAAGAGCATCGAGACCAAGCATTACGAGGAGCGCGACTCCTTCTTCCGGCAGCTTGCCCGCCTTGGATCGCAGTCGCGGCGCGGCTTTCTCAAATTGGCCGGCATCTCCGCCGGGATCGCGGCGGCCAAGGGACTGGTCACGCCGCACAGCTTTCAGCTCATCAGCGTCGCACAAGCCCAGGGCACCGTCACGCCGGGATTCACCTTTGCCTACATCTCCGACACCCACATGTACGTCAAGGAGCTGAACGACCGCTTCGTGCGCTCGACCCTGAAGGCGGTTGACGACGTCAACGCGCTCGACCCGCAGCCGGACTTCGTCATCTTCGGCGGCGACCTGGCCCAAACAGGGACCCGGGCGGAGCTCGATCAGGGCGCTCAGATCCTGAAGGGGCTCAAGGCGCCGGTGAAGATGCAAGTCGGCGAGCATGACTGGTTTCTCGACATGGGCGAGCACTGGCGGTCGCTGTTTGGCAGCCCGACCTATTCCTTCGACCACAAGGGAGTGCATTTCGTCACCCTCATGAGCGTCAACGAGCCGGACTTCTGGACGGCGCGCGGCATGACGCCCGAGCAGCGCATGGCGACCGTTGCCGGGCTCGACAATGCGGTTCAGGGCCGCTTCGAAGTCGGCCCAGAAGGGCGTTCCTGGCTCCGGGACGACCTGGCCAAGGTCAATCCGCATACGCCGGTCGTCATCTTCTCGCACTCGCCGCTCTACAAGTACTACCGCAATTGGAACTTCTGGACGGAAGACGCTGAGCCGGTGCAGGCCGTCCTGGCCAAGTTCGACAACGTCACCGTCATCCACGGCCACACCCATCAGATGCTAGAGAACCGCATCGGCAACATCAATTTCTACGGGATGTTGTCGACGGCCTGGCCCTGGCCCTATGCGCCGGAAGGATTGCCCCGGCTCACCGTCCAGATGAATCGAGCGGACCCGTTCAACGCCTTCGACGCGTGCGGCGACGGCCAGTTCAACATGCAAACCTCGGGCATGGTGGACCTGCTGCACAATCTCTGGAACCGCGATCCCGTCAGCATTCGGGCCAGCTATCTGAGCTCGCACGGGAGCAAGGCCCGGCCGCCTGCGGCGACGCTCCCCAGCTATTAGGGAAAGAACCACGAATGCGTATGCTCTATCTCGCTGCCGTCGCTTTGTGTGTCGCCCCGGTCGAAGCCGGCTTTGCCGGCGAAGAGCTGCCGCACCATCGCGTGCCACCCTCCCCGGCCGGAAACATGGTGGTCGCGCTTTGCGACGGCGAGACCTCGATCGAGGTCCCCGGCAAGAAGCCGGGCGATACGCTGAGCCGCGACCAGGCCCAGCAGGTCGCGGATGCGTTGATGAGCGAGTGGCGCCGCAAGCACCACGACGCGGAGTGGATCACGGCAGAAAACGAACCGCAGCACGCGCCGCCGCCCAGGCCGCAGGCGCAGAACGCCCAGGCCCCGACGTCGAGGCCGGTCGCGCCGCCGAAGCCGGCCGTCCAGCAGCCCGGGCAGGTCCAGACATATGGCGCGTTCACCGACCGGGACCGCGAGATCTGGCGGGCGTCGACGGAGCAGCTCGTGGCGGAAGGCGACCGCATTTTCCACGACGCCAAGGCGCTCGGGAGCACCGACGGCATTTCGTGCGACATGTGCCACCCGAACGCCGCCAACACGCATCCAGAAAGCTATCCGAAATACCAGGTTCAGCTGGGGCGCGTCGCTATGTTGCGCGACATGGTCAACTGGTGCATCGAGAACCCGGTCCGCGGCAAACCCCTTGCCGACGACGACCCGAAACTGAAGGCGATCGAGGCCTATATCATTGCCCAGCGGCGGGGCGTCGCCTTGGATTACGGAAAGCACTGACCGGAGTTGGGCTGTCGTGCGGGCGCAGCCGGGACGCGCGGGTGGGCAACGCCGCGCGGACCGGCTGCATCGACCGCGATACGAGACGAGACGGTAACATCAGCATGGCGCAATCCGTGGCACTGACCGTCAACGGCCACCACGTGTCGGTGACGACAGACGACCCCGACATGCCGCTGCTCTATGCCCTGCGCAATGATTTGGGGCTGAGGGGGCCACGGTTCGGCTGCGGGCTCGGCCAGTGCGGCGCCTGCACAGTGCATATCGATGGCGAGGCCGTGCGCTCGTGCATCACGCCGATCTCAAGCGTCGGCAACAGCAGCGTCGTGACATTGGAGGGGCTCGGCACGTCCAATACGCCGCACCCGCTGCAGCAGGCATTCATCGACGAGCAAGCCGTGCAGTGCGGTTACTGCATCAACGGCATGATCATGCAGTCGGCCGCCCTCCTCGCACAAAATAAGCACCCGAGCGATGACCAGATAAAAGAGGCTCTGGCCAACAATCTCTGCCGCTGCGGCACCCACCTGCGGATTTTGCGCGCGGTGAAGCGTGCCTCCAGTCTCTGAGACACGGATAGACGAATGGCGCAGAGCTCCACCACCCGCCGCGGCTTCCTCCAGAGCAGCGGCGCCCTCGTGGTCACCTTCTCGCTCGCCAGCCAAATCGCCCGCGCCGCCGCCGCGGGCGTGGCGCCCGGCAAGACCGTGGCCCCTGATGAGGTCGACGGTTTTCTGGCGATCGCTGGCAACGGGATGGTGACCGCTTATTCTGGCAAGGTTGACCTCGGAACCGGGGTGCGCACGGCGCTGACGCAGATCGTCGCCGAGGAGCTCGATGTGCCGCTCAGCCGCGTTCGGGTCATCGAGGGCGACACCGCCCTCACCCCCGACCAGGGGCCGAGTTCCGGCAGCTTCTCGATTCAGAACGGCGGGATGCAGCTCCGCCGGGCCGCCGCAAC
>DASWFO010000027.1:0-20849 GCA_036394195.1 Alphaproteobacteria bacterium
CAAGGCGCCAGAGGATGCCGCGGCCGCCGCCGCGGCGGCGCGGGGTCTGACACCCGCCGACATGGACGCTCCCAATCTGCGGGACGAGGCGGTGAGTGAAGCGGCCTCGATCGTTGCCGCCCAGCCGGAGGTGCGCGCCGCCCTGGTCGACTTCCAGCGCCGCTTCGCGCACCACCCGCCGGCGGGCAAGCGCGGCGCCGTGCTCGACGGGCGCGACATCGGGACCGTGATCTGCCCCGGCCCCGAGGTGATCAAGCTCTATGTCCACGCCTCGCCCGAAACCCGGGCAGAGCGCCGATTCAAGGAGTTGCAGGCGCGGGGGGATGCTGCTACATACGCCCGCGTTCTGCAGGACATGAAGGATCGCGACGAGCGCGATCAAAGCCGAGGCGTCGCCGCCCTCAAAAAGGCGGATGACGCCTATGACCTTGATACGACGGGATTAAATCCCGATCAGGCCTTTCAAAAGGCGCTCGAGTTCATCCAGTCCCGGAACCGCGGCTGAGGATCGTCCTCAGGGTCCGCGAACCACCAGCCCCGGCGTCGGCAGGCTGCACCCCGCAGCACGGACGACCGGCCACGAAAGGGTTTTCCATGGCACAAGAGAATTTCGCCGAGCTGCTCGAAGAGTCGCTCAGCAAGTCGAGCGGCTTCGGCGGCTACGTCACCAAGGGCCGCGTGATCGCGGTCGAAAACGACTTCGCGATCATCGATGTCGGCCTCAAGGCCGAAGGCCGCGTGGCGCTGCGAGAGTTCGCGCAGCCCGGCCAGCCGGCCGAGCTCAAGGTCAACGACATCGTCGACGTGTTCGTCGAGCGGATGGAAGACAAGAACGGCGAGTGCGTGCTCAGCCGCGAGAAGGCCAAGCGCGAAGAAGCGTGGGGCCAGCTCGAGAAGTCGTTCAAGGACAACAGCCGCGTGACCGGCGTCATCTTCGGCCGGGTCAAGGGCGGCTTCACCGTCGACCTCGGCGGTGCGGTGGCCTTCCTGCCCGGCAGCCAGGTCGACATCCGGCCGGTGCGCGACGTGACGCCGCTGATCGGCACGCCGCAGCCCTTCCAGATCCTGAAAATGGACCGTTCGCGCGGCAACATCGTCGTGTCGCGCCGCGCCGTCCTCGAGGAAACCCGCGCCGAGCAGCGCTCCGAGCTCGTCGCCTCGCTCAAGGAAGGCCAGGTCCTGCAGGGCGTGGTCAAGAACATCACCGACTACGGCGCGTTCGTGGACCTCGGCGGCGTCGACGGCCTGCTGCACGTCACCGACATCGCGTGGCGCCGCATCAACCATCCGAGCGAGGCCCTGCAAATCGGCCAGCAGGTGACCGTGCAGGTCATCCGCTTCAACCCCGAGACGCAGCGTATCTCGCTCGGCATGAAGCAGCTCGAAGCCGATCCGTGGGAGGGTGTCGCCGCCAAGTACCCGGTGGGTACGAAGTTCAAGGGCCGCGTCACCAACATCACCGACTACGGCGCGTTCGTCGAGCTTGAGCCCGGCATCGAGGGTCTCGTGCACGTCTCGGAGATGAGCTGGACCAAGAAGAACGTCCACCCCGGCAAGATCGTCTCGACCAGCCAGGAGGTCGAGGTGATGGTGCTGGACGTCGACTCTCAGAAGCGCCGGATCAGCCTCGGCCTCAAGCAGTGCTTCGCCAATCCGTGGGAGGCCTTCAAGGAGAAGCACCCGCAAGGCACCGAGCTCGAGGGCGAGGTCAAGAACATCACCGAGTTCGGCCTGTTCGTCGGCCTGCCCGGCGAGATCGACGGCATGGTCCATCTCTCGGACCTCGACTGGAAGCTGCCGGGCGAGGACGCGATCAAGAACTACAAGAAGAGCGACCGGGTGAAAGTGAAGGTGCTCGACGTCGACGTCGAGAAGGAGCGCATCTCGCTCGGCATCAAGCAGCTCGAGAGCGATCCGTTCGAGACCGCCGGCGATACCCTGAAGAAGGGCTCGGTGGTCACCGGGACCGTCACCTCGTCCCAGGATGCCGGCCTGGAGGTCGCCCTCGACGGCGGCGTGCTCGGCTTCATCCGCAAGTCCGACCTGTCGCGCGAGCGCAGCGAGCAGCGGCCGGACCGCTTCGCGGTCGGCGAAAAGGTCGATGCCAAGATCACCAATATCGACCGCGCTACGCGTCGCATCACCTTGTCGATCAAGGCCAAGGAGGTCGACGAGGACAAGGAGGCGATGGCGCAGTACGGATCGTCGGATTCCGGCGCCAGCCTCGGCGACATCCTGGGGGCGGCAATCAGCCGGGCCCGCAAGGACAAAGAGTAACCTTGAGACGATAGGCTCTCCGGGGCGGCTGGGTTAAACTCAGCCGCCCTTTGCTTTTCAAGCCACTTTCCTCCGTAGGCCGCGCCATGCAGCCGCCCCCCCTGCCGCCCGACCCCGATTCGCTGATCGACCGCCGCCGGCTCAAGCGCCATCTCTCGGTTTGGCGGATCCTCGCCATCCTGCTGGCGCTGGTCGCCATCGGCGTCGGCGTCGGCCGCTTGGGCTTCTACGATATGCGCGACCATGTCGCGGTGCTGGAGGTGAAGGGCATCATCTCGACCGACCGCGACCGCGAGCGGGCGCTGATGAAGCTCGCCGACGACAGTCGCGCGAAAGCGCTGCTGGTGCGGATCGACAGCCCGGGAGGGACCGTGGTCGGCGGCGAATCGCTGTTCCGTCAACTCCACGCCGTCGCGGCGAAGAAGCCGGTCGTCGCCGTCATGGGCGAGATGGCGGCCTCGGGCGGCTACATGGTGGCCCTCGCCGCGGAGCGCATCTTTGCGCGCGAAGGCACCATCACCGGCTCGATCGGGGTGATCCTGCAATCGGCCGACGTCACCGGGCTTCTGGCCAAGCTCGGCATCCAACCCGAGGCCATCAAGAGCGCACCGCTCAAGGCCGTGCCCTCACCCCTGGAGAAGCTGACCCCGGAAGGGAGAGAGGCGACCCAGGCCCTGGTGAACGACATGTACGCCATGTTCCAGGACATGGTGGCGGCCAGCCGCAACCTGCCGCCGACGAAGGTGCATGAACTCGCCGATGGGCGCGTGTTCACCGGCCGTCAGGCTCTGGCGAACGGCCTGATCGACCAGATTGGCGGCGAGCCCGAGGCACGGGCATGGCTTGCCACGCGCGGAGTGCCGCAGTCCCTGCCGGCGCGCAAGCTCGATATCCCCCGCGAGGACGATTTCTTCTCCGGCATGGCCGACAGCATGGTCCGGGCCCTGACCGGAAAAACGTATTTGTCTGAGAGGCTTACCCTTGACGGGCTGGTGGCGCTCTGGCACCCTGACTTTGGGACTCGTTAGCCGGATCACGGACTTACGGGCCCTCTGACCCGCCACGAGAGGCGGCGGCAGACATAGGGACGGCCCCGGAAACAGGTTAGCGCGCCACGCCATGACCAAGTCCGAACTGATCCTCAAGCTCGCCGAGCGCAATCCGCATCTCTATCAGCGCGACGTCGAGCGCATCGTGTCGACCGTGTTCGACGAGATCACCGGGGCTTTGGCCCGCGGCGACCGGGTGGAGTTGCGCGGCTTCGGCGCGTTCTCGGTCAAGCGCCGGCAGTCGCGGGTGGGACGGAACCCGCGCACCGGCGAAGCGGTCCAGGTCGCCGAAAAGGCGGTCCCGTTTTTTAAGACCGGCAAAGAGCTGCGCGAAAAGCTGAACGGCAAGTCCTGACCCGGCGGGGACAGGATCCGTCCCGCGCCCGCGGGAACCCATGGCTGCTTTGATTGATAAGCGGGCGGCGCGCCCATGAAGCTCCTCCTCTGGATCGTCGGTGTGCCGCTGTTGCTGGTGGCAGCGTTCTTTGCCGTGGCCAATAGGGCCCCGGTGACGATCAGCCTGTGGCCGCTCGCCGAGCCGATCGAGGTTCCGCTGTTCGTCGCGATCATCGGCGCGCTGTATGTCGGGGTGGTCGTCGGAGTGCTCGCCGGGTGGTGGTCGGGCCGCGGTGCCCGCAAGCGCGCGCGGCGGGAGACGCGGCGCGCCGACACGCTCGAACGCGAGGCTCAAAATCTCAAATTGCGGTTGGAGGCGCTGGAAGCGGCCAAGCCCGCCGCGCGGGCTATCGACGCGGCGCGACCGGATGCGGCACAATCGGCGCCACCGCCCCCGGTCCCCCTTTTGCATTGAGCGGCTTATGCGCGTTCTCGACGCCAGTGCCGTCGAAACCCTGGAGACCGAACCGCTGGTCGAGCAGCTTCGGCAGGCGTTCCGCGGCGGTGGCATAGTCCCGCCGCGCCACCATCACACGATCCGCGTCCCCGGCACGGAGGATGCCACGCTGCTGCTGATGCCGGCGTGGCAGGAGGGCCGCTATCTCGGGACCAAGATCGTCACCGTCTTCCCCGGCAACAACGCCCGCAGCCTGTCCTCGGTCGCCGGCACCTACGTCCTGATGTCCGGCCGCACCGGAGAGCCGCTGCTCGTCGCCGACGGGCGGATGCTGACATTGCGCCGCACCGCCGCCGCCTCGGCGCTGGCGGCGAAGTATCTCGCGCGCCAGGACGCGCACCGCCTGTTGATGATCGGCACCGGAGCCCTCGCCCCGCACCTGATCCTGGCGCATGCCACGGTGCGGCCGATCCGCGAGGTCGCGATCTGGAGTCGCTCGCCCGAGAAGGCCGAGCGCCTCGCGCGCACCTTGTCGAACCGCTATCTCACCGTCACCGCGACCCGCGATCTCGCTGGGGCCGTAACCGCCGCCGACGTGATCTCCTGTGCCACGTTGAGCCAGGAGCCGCTGATCCGCGGCGAGTGGCTGAAGCCCGGCCAGCATCTCGACCTCGTCGGCGGCTTCACGCCGAGTATGCGCGAGGCTGACGACGAGGCAATCGACCGCTCGCGCGTCTATGTCGATTCGCCGGTCGCGATCGAGGAGGCCGGCGACATCGTGCAGCCGCTGAAGAGCGGCGTGCTGATGGAGCAGTCGATCGCCGGCGATCTCGCCGAGCTCACGCAAGGGCGCTGTTCCGGCCGCAGCTTCTACAACCAGATCACGCTGTTCAAATCGGTCGGCACGGCGCTCGAGGACCTCGCGGCTGCGGTGCTGCTGTTCGAAAGCACGCGCGACGAAATCACGACTTTAAGATAATTTGGCCGCCCTCGCAGCTAGCCGCCACACCAACCCTAGCTGCTCGGGCGGCGCGCGCCTATCCAGGCGCGCGGGTGACTCACGGCAATCGCCGTGGTAGAGCCGCCGCATGAAGATCTCCATCGTGGGCGGCGGAATCATGGGGCTGGCGTCGGCCTGGGCGCTGGCGCGCGACGGCCACAGCGTCACCGTGTTCGAGCAGGGGACGCTCCCCAATCCGCTCGGCTCCTCGGTCGACGAGCATCGCCTGATCCGCCACCCGTACGGCGCCGAGCGGGGCTACACGCGGATGATCGGGCCCGCCTATGCGGCTTGGGACCAGCTCTGGGCCGATCTCGGCGCCACGCATTACGCGCCGACCGGCACGCTGGTCCTCGACCGCGGCGATCCATGGACGGCCGACACCGCGGAGACGCTCGCTGCGGAAGGCATTCCGTTCAAACGGGTCGGACCGCGCGGCGTGATCGAGACTTATCCCATGCTGGCGGCCGACCACGTCCGCGGGGGCTTGGTGCTGGACTCCGGCGGCAGCTTGTTCGCGCGGCGCATCGTGGCCCATCTCGCCCGTTACCTCGATGGGCGGGGCGTCGACATCGGATCCGAGATCCTGGTCCGCCGGGTCGATCCCGAGCGCGGACGTCTGTGGATCGCGGACGACATCCGCGGCGACCAGCCGGTCGACGCCGATCTCCTCATCGTCGCGGCGGGACCCTGGGCGACACGTCTTGTACCGGCGTTGCAGCCGCGCGTGACGCCGTCGCGCCAGACGGTGATGTATCTGACTCCGCCGCCCGATCTCGCCGCGGCCTGGATGGCCCATCCGATGGTGCTCGACCTCGATCTCACCTCCGGCTTCTATGTCGTCCCGCCGCGCCCCCTGCCGGGCGGCGGCACCAGCGGGCTCAAGATCGGCAACCACGCCTTCACGCTGACCGGGGATCCGGATCGCGACCGCGCAGCGACCGGCGAGGAGACACACCGGCTGCTCGATCTCTGCGCGCGGTCGCTCCGCCAGTTCGAGCGCTACGCGATCAAGGAGGCGAAGATCTGCTTCTACGACGTCGAGCCGCAGGAGAGATTCATCGTCGAGCCGCTGGGCGCCCGCGGCTGGATGCTGAGCGGCTTTTCCGGCCACGGCTTCAAGTTCGGCGCCCTGGTCGGGCTCGAGCTGGCGCGCGCGATCCGGGGCGACCTGGCCCCGCAGGAGCTGTCGGCCTGGGCCGCGGGGCGGTTGCCCACCTGAACGCCGGACGTGCTAAAACACGGGCCGACCAAGCCGACCTCTTCGTGGAACCGCCGATGCCCGACCCCGCCTCGCGAATCATTGTCGCCATCGACCGCATGACCCTCGCGGACGCGCATGCCGATATCGGCCGCGTCGGGCCCCGGCTCGGCTTCGTCAAGCTCGGCCTCGAATTCTTCGTCGCCAACGGCCCGCAAGGGGTGCGGGCGGTCGCGGGGCCGCTGCCGCTGTTCCTCGATCTCAAGCTGCACGATATCCCGAACACCGTGGCCGGCGGCGTGCGCGCCGCGTGCAGCGTGTCGCCCCGGTTTCTCACCATCCACAGTGCCGGCGGCGAGGCGATGATGCGCGCCGCCGCGGAGGCCGCCAAAGCTGCCGGCTCGTCGCGGCCGATGCTGCTGGCGATCACCGTGCTGACCAGCCTCGACGAGGCCGACCTCAAGGCAGTCGGCCAGGCCGGGCCGGTGCGCGACCAGGTGCGGCGGCTCGCCGCCCTCGCCCAGACCTCGGGGCTCGACGGCGTGGTGTGCTCGCCGCACGAGCTGCAGGCGCTGCGCGCCGACTGCGGCCGCGACTTCGTGCTTGTCACACCCGGCATCCGCCCGGCCGCGACCGGAACGGACGACCAGAAGCGCGCCATGACACCGTCCGAAGCGATCCGGCTTGGCGCCGATTATCTCGTGGTGGGCCGGCCGATCACCCAGGCCGACGATCCCGCGGCGGCACTGGCGAAGATTGCGGATGAGATCGCACCTTTAATTTCATGACCCGCTCGCATTTAGCCGCCACACCAACCCTAAATGCTCGCGGGCGCGCGCCCATCCGGGCGCGCGGGTGACTCACGGCTGGCGCTCTGCATAGCGAACACGTATGTCCATCCTGGTGAAAATCTGCGGGTTGAATTCGCTGGACGCGGTGCGCGCGGCGGCGACGGCGGATTTCGCCGGCTTCATCTTCTATCCGCCGAGTCCGCGCTACATCGAACCCGAAACCGCGGCGGCGCTGGCGGCGAAACTGCCCAAGCCGGTGAAGCGCGTGGCGGTGTTCGTCGATCCGGACGACGCGGCGCTCAGCCGCACGCTGGACCTGCTGCGGGCCGACCTCGTCCAGCTGCACGGCCGGGAAACGCCGGAGCGCGTCGCGGCGATCAGGCGCCGCTTCGGCCGGCCGGTGATCAAGGCGCTCCCGGTCAGCGCCGCCGGCGATCTGAAGGCGGCCAGCACCTATGCCGACAGCGCCGACTGGCTGATGTTCGACGCCAAGCCGCCGAAGCGCAAAGGTGCCCTGCCCGGCGGCAACGCCGAATCGTTCGACTGGCGGCTGCTCGGCGGCAAGTCGTTCGCGCGGCCATGGCTGCTGTCGGGCGGGCTCGATGCCACCAATGTGGCGAAGGCGGTGCGCGTCGCGGCGGCAACGGCGGTCGACGTTTCGTCCGGGGTCGAGGACCGGCCAGGGCACAAAAATGTCTTTAAGATCAGAGAGTTCATTAAGGCCGCGCGGTCGCTTTGACGGCCGGCCGCGGGGCCCAAGAAAATCTCGCTTCCCCGCGTCCCCTGTGGTTAATAAGCGATCCAACCTCCAACCGGGGCAATTTCGTTCGGGGCGTCATGCCGGCTCCCGTTAATTCCTACCGCACCGGGCCCGACGACCGCGGCCATTTCGGCATCTTTGGCGGCCGCTACGTCGCCGAGACCCTGATGCCGCTCGTCCTCGAGGTCGAGCGGGCGTACAACGCGGCCAAGACGGACCCCGAGTTTCACCGCGAGCTCGGCTATTACCTGAAGCAGTATGTCGGCCGGCCGAGCCCGCTCTATTTCGCCGAGCGGCTGACGCAGCACCTCGGCGGCGCCAAGGTCTACTTCAAGCGCGAGGAGCTGAACCACACCGGCGCGCACAAGATCAACAACTGCATGGCGCAGATCCTGCTCGCGCGCCGGATGGGCAAGACCCGCATCATCGCCGAGACCGGCGCCGGCCAGCACGGCGTCGCCACCGCCACGGTGTGCGCTCTCTTCAACCTGCCGTGCACGGTCTACATGGGCACCACCGACATCGAGCGCCAGAAGCCCAACGTGTTCCGCATGAAGCTGCTCGGCGCCGAGGTGAAGCCGGTGACGTCCGGCTCGGCGACCCTGAAGGACGCGATGAACGACGCGCTACGCGACTGGGTGGCCAATGTCGACACGACGTATTACCTGATCGGCACGGCCGCCGGCCCGCATCCCTATCCGGCCATGGTGCGCGATTTCCAATGCGTGATCGGCGACGAGGTGCGCCAGCAGCTGAAGGAGGCCGAAGGCCGCCTGCCGGATTCGCTGGTCGCTTGTGTCGGCGGCGGGTCGAACGCGATCGGCCTGTTCTACCCATTCCTCGACGAGTCCTCGGTGCAGATGATCGCGGTCGAGGCGGCCGGCCACGGCATCGAGACCGGCAAGCACGCGGCGTCGCTCACCGGCGGCAAGCCCGGCGTGCTGCATGGCAACCGCACCTATCTCCTGCAGGACGACGACGGCCAGATCACCGAGGCGCATTCGATCTCCGCCGGCCTCGACTATCCGGGCATCGGCCCCGAGCACTCGTGGCTTCACGACCTGGAGCGTGTGAGCTACGTGCCGATCACCGACAAGGAGGCCCTCGAGGCCTTCCAGCTGTGCACCAAGCTCGAGGGCATCCTGCCGGCGCTGGAATCGGCGCATGCGGTCGCCGAGGTGATGAAGCGGGCACCGACCCTGCCGCGCGATCACCTGATGGTGCTGGGGCTGTCCGGCCGCGGCGACAAGGACGTCTACACGGTCGCCAACGCGCTGGGAACGAAGCTGTGAGCCGCATCGCCGCCCGCTTCAGCCAGCTGAAGCGCGACAACCGCGCCGGGCTCATCACTTTCACCATGGCCGGCGATCCCGACTATGCGACCTCGATGCAAGTGTTGCGCGGCCTGCCCAAGGCCGGCGCCGACATCGTCGAGATCGGCATGATGTTCTCCGATCCGATGGCCGACGGGCCGGCGATCCAGGCGGCGGGCTTGCGTTCCGCCAAGGCGGGCGCCTCGCTCCGGCGCACGCTCGACATGGTCGCCGAATTCCGCCGTAGCGACCCCGACACGCCGGTCGTCCTGATGGGTTACTACAATCCGATCTACCGGTTCGGCGTCGAAACCTTCGCCGCCGAGGCCAAGAAGGCGGGGGCCGACGGATTGATCATCGTCGATCTGCCGCCGGAAGAGGACGGCGAGCTGCGCCCGCACGCGAAGGGGGCCGGGCTCGATCTGATCCGGCTGGCCACACCGACGACGGACGAGAAGCGCCTGCCGACCGTCCTCGAAGGCGCGTCGGGCTTCCTGTACTACGTGGCGGTGCTCGGCATCACCGGGACCAAATCGGGCGCCATCGACCAGATCTCGTCGTCGGTCACCCGCTTCCGCAAATCCACCGAGCTGCCGATCGCGGTCGGCTTCGGCATCAAGACGCCCGGCCAGGCGGCGGAGATCGCGAACGTCGCCGACGCGGCGGTGGTCGGCTCGGCCCTGGTCGAGATCCTGGGCGGCTCGGGCGACGTCGTGCGCAATGCGCTGCGCTTCGTCGAAGGGGTGGCCAACGCTGTCCACAGTGCCCGGCGCAAGGTGAAGGCGGAGGCTTGATCGCGAATGCTCGATCGCCTTGGATTTTCATTCGTCATGCCCGCGAAGGCGGGCATCCATCGTGCCGCTGAACCATGGATTGCCCGGACCTGCGCTGCGTTCGCGGCCTTCAAGGCCGCGGACGGGCGCGAAGAGAAGACTGGCCGGGCAATGACGAAGAAACAAACGGTCGGCCCATGAACTGGCTGACGAGCTTCATCCGGCCGAAGATCAAGGCGCTGGTCCGCAAGGCGGACGTGCCGGAGAACCTGTGGGACAAGTGTCCGGCCTGCACGAAGATGGTCTTCCATCGCGACCTGGAGGCGAACCAGCGGGTCTGTCCGCATTGCGGCCATCACTTGCGGATGCGCGCCAAGCGGCGGCTGGAGCTGCTGTTCGACGACGGCGCCTATGCCCGTATCGAGCTGCCGAAGACGCCGGCCGACCCCTTGCGGTTCCGCGACCGCAAGCGCTACAGCGACCGCCTCAAGGACGCGCGCGAGAAGACCGCCGAGAGCGACGCCATCCTGGTGGCGCATGGGCGGGTTGGTGGACTGTCCGTGGTCGCCGCTGCCTTTGAATTCGATTTCCTCGGGGGCTCGATGGGGCTCGCGGTCGGCGAAGGCCTGGTCGCGGCGGCGAAGCTCGCGGTGCTGCAGCAGGCCTCGCTGATCGTCATCCCGGCGTCGGGTGGCGCGCGCATGCAGGAGGGCATCCTGTCCCTCATGCAGCTGCCGCGCACCGTGATCGCGGCCGAGCAGGTCAAGGAGGCCGGCCTGCCGTTCATCGTCCTCCTCGCCGATCCGACCACCGGCGGCGTGTCGGCGTCGTTCGCGATGCTGGGCGACATCGCGATCGCCGAGCCCGGCGCGATCATCGGCTTTGCCGGGGCGCGCGTGATCGAGGAGACGATCCGCGAGAAGCTGCCGGCCGGTTTTCAGCGCTCCGAATACCTGCTCGACCACGGCATGGTCGACATGGTGGTGCACCGGCACAAGCTGCGCGAGACCCTGATCCGCACGCTCAATCTGCTGCTGAAGCCGACGCCCAGCGCCGAAGTGCTGCCGCTGCCGCGGCCCGGACTCGAAATCCCGTCGCCTAATCCGCGCTAGAGGCGTTCTACGCTGAGCGTCCCCTCCGTCGCCGACCCGATCCTCGAACGCCTGAAGGTCCTGCACCCGAGGGCGATCGACCTGTCGCTCGACCGGGTGTGGCGCCTGATGGAGGTCCTGGACCATCCGGAGCGGCATCTCCCGCCGGTCATCCACGTCGCCGGCACCAACGGCAAAGGCTCCACGGTCGCCACATTGCGTGCCCTGCTGGAGGCCGCCGGCTATCGCGTGCATGTCTACACCTCGCCGCACCTGGTGCGCTTTTCCGAGCGCATCCGCCTCGCCGGCGCCCTCATCGAGGAGGCAGAGCTCGCGGCCGTGCTCGAGGAGATCGAGCGCCGCAACGCCGGCGCGCCGATCACCTTCTTCGAGGTGACGACCGCCGCGGCATTTCTCGCGTTCGCGCGCAGTGCCGCGGACGTGGCGCTGCTCGAGACCGGCATGGGCGGACGGCTCGATGCGACGAACATCGTCGCATCACCGCTTGCCACCGTGATCACGCCGGTGTCGTTCGATCACATGCAGTATCTCGGCAATACGCTCTGCCAGATCGCCGGCGAGAAGGCCGGCATCCTGAAATCCGGCGTGCCGGCCGTCATCGGCCTGCAGCCCGAGGCGGCGTCGCTGGTGCTGACCTCGCGGGCGGCGGAGACTGGGGCGGTGCCATTCCGCCGCGGCGTCGAATGGCGGATCGAGGTGCTGGCCGACGGCTTCACCTATCACGGCCGCCGCACCGTCGAGCTGCCGCGCCCGTCCCTGCCCGGCCGGCACCAAGTCGACAACGCGGCGCTCGCGGTGGCGACCTTGGACCGCATCGGGCGATTCAACATCACCGACGTGGAGCTGCGCGCCGGGCTTCAGGCGATCGAATGGCCGGCCCGGCTGCAGCACCTGGCGCGCGGCGCGCTCGCGGCCCTGATGCCGCCGGGCGGCGAGCTGTTCCTCGACGGCGGCCACAACGAGGCGGCCGGCGAGGTGCTGGCCGACTGGGCCCAGGCGAACCGCGACAAGCCGCTCGACGTCGTGTTCGGCATGCTGTCGACCAAGGCGCCGGAACCGTTCATCGCGCACCTTGCGCCGCACGCGCGGCGGGTGCGGACGGTGACGATCCCCGGCGAGCCGCTGGCGCTGTCGGCCGACGCGGTCGCGACCGCCGCCCGCCGGGCCGGAATCGCCGACGTCGCCACCGCCGCATCCATGCGCGACGCCGTGGCGGACCTGGCCGGCCTGGGACCGTCGCGGGTGTTGATCTGCGGCTCCCTCTATCTCGCCGGAACCGTGCTGGCCGAGAACGGCTGACCGGTCCTGTCGGAACCCCACCCGCTTCCCGCGAATTTCCGGTATTCTTCTTTCCAGCACCGGGCAGGGCGAGGCCCGGATCATCAGACGGAGGGGGACCATGCGGGGGCTCCGGATGCTGAAGCTGCTGCTGGCGGGCGTTTGTGCCGCGGCCGGGCCCGGCTTGGCGACGCCGGCGCCGGGGCAGACCGTCGACGACGCCATGGCGGCGGCCTACCGCACCAATCCCCAGCTTCTCGCGGCGCGCCAGCAGCTGCGCGCGCTCGACGAGGGCGTGCCGCAGGCCCTGTCGGGCTGGCGGCCGACGGTCATGGTTAATGGAGCGGTGGGCAAAGCGCGCGATGTGGATCGCACCCGCGATCCGACGAACACCTTCCCCGCGTTCAACGAACGCTCCTGGCGGACACCCGATTCGGCGAGCGTCCTGGTCACCCAGCCGCTATACCGCGGCGGCCAGACGCTCGCCGGCGTGAGCCAGGCCGAGAACCAGATCCAGGCCGGCCGCGCCGCCTTGCAGAGCGCCGAGCAGCAGGTGCTGCTTGCGGCGGCCACGGCGCACATCAACCTGTTCCGCGACCAGGAGATCCTGGACATCAGCATCAGGAACGAGCAGACGCTGGCCCAGCAGCTCGACGCAACCTTGCGCCAGTTCCGGGTGCAGGACGTGACGCGCACCGACCTCTCGCAAGCCGAGTCGCGGCACGCACAAGGCCATGCGAGCCGGATCCAGGCCGAGGGAAACCTCGCCGCCTCGCGCGCGGTCTATCTGCAAGTCGTCGGCCTGCCGGCGCCGACGCGGGTCTCGCGGGCGCATCCGCCGCCGGGCGTGCCGACCAGCGTGGCCGATCTCGACGCCGGCATCGGCCGAAACCCGGATATCGCGGTGGCCCATTTCAACGAGAAGGCGGCGGCCGACGGGGTGGATTTGGTCCTCGGCCAGAAGCTGCCGAGCGTCAGCCTGAACGGCATCGTCCAGCGCAACACCGAGGTGCTGTTCCGCGGTGTCCAGCAAGACAACGCAACGGTCTCGCTCAGCGTGACGATGCCGCTCTA
Source organism: Alphaproteobacteria bacterium (assembly GCA_036394195.1). Taxonomy (GTDB): domain Bacteria; phylum Pseudomonadota; class Alphaproteobacteria; order CACIAM-22H2; family CACIAM-22H2; genus DATJPD01. The sequence goes on from DASWFO010000027.1 coordinate 13,422, forward strand.
CCAGGCCGGCTTCGTCGACGCCCAGGCGCGCGCGGCGAAGGAGACCGCCGGCCAGCGGCGCACCGACGTCGAGACGCAGCGCCGCTCGACCACCCAGGCCGCGACGCAGACCTGGGAATTGCTGACCTCGGCGCGCGCCCAGGTCGAGTGGCTGCACACGCAGGCGAGCGCCGCGGAGACCGCCTTGCAGGGCGTGCAGCGGGAGCAGCAGGTGGGCCTGCGCACGGTGATCGAGGTGCTGAACGCCCAGCAGGACGTGTTCACCGCCAGCATCAATCTGGCGACCGCCGAGCGCGATACGACGGCGCTCAGCTATCAGCTGGTGCAGGCGGTCGGCAGTCTGACGGCGACAGAACTGGCGCTGCCCGTGGAGGTCTACGATCCGGACCGCCACTACGATCAAGAGCGCACGCGCTGGTTCGGGACCGACATCCCGGACGGCGACCGCGCGCCGCCCGCGGCCGGTCGATAATGAAGGGCCGGGGAACAGTCACGCCACGCTTGTCGGCTCCGGGAGTCCTGCTGGGCGTCCTGCTGCTCGGCGCCTGCGATGAGCCGCCGAAGCCGGCGGCCGATATCCGCCCGGTCCGCACCATCGTCGTCGAACCGCGCCAGCTCGACGACACGATCACCGGCACCGGCGAGATCCACGCCCGCACCGAATGGGACCTCGGCTTCAGGATCGACGGCAAGATGGTCAGCCGCCGCGTCGATGTCGGCGCTACCGCGAAGAAAGGCCAGGAGCTGGCCCGTCTCGATGACGCCGACCAGCGCAACGCGCTGCGCGGCGCCCAGGCCGACCTCAGCGCCGCGGAGGCGCAGGTCGCCGAGGCCCAGCCGCAGGAGGCCCGCCAACGCCAACTCCTGCCCGAGGGCGACACGACCCGGGCGCGCTACGAGGCGGCCCTCAGCGCCTTGCGCGTGGCCGAGGCGCGCCGCGACGGTGCGCGCGCCAATCTGCAGGGTGCGCGCGACCGCGTCGCCTACGCGGTGCTGACCGCGGACGATGACGGCGTGGTCACCGCGGTGGGCGCCGAGGCGGGACAGATCGTTCGTGCCGGCCAGATGATCGTGCGCCTGGCGAAGCCCGGCGAGAAGGACGCCGTGTTCGCGGTGCCAGAGGGCAAGCTGTTCGCCGCGCCCGACGACCCGCAGGTCGAGGTCGCGTTGCTGAGCGACCCCCGGATCAAGACCATGGGCCGCGTCCGCGAGCTGGCCCCGGTCGCCGACCCGGTGACGCGGACCTTCACGGTACGGATCGCGCTGCCCGAGGCACCGGAGACCATGCTGCTGGGCTCGGCGGTGGTCGGGCGCCTGAAGCTCCCCGGCAAGGATGTGGTCTACCTGCCGCCGACGGCCGTCTTTCAGAGCGGCGGCAAGCCGGCGGTGTGGGTCGTCGATGCCGAGAGGAGCGAAGTGCGCGTGAAGCCGGTCTCGGTGCTGCGCTACGAGGCCGACAGCGTGGTCGTGAGCGACGGCTTGGCCAAGGGCGACCGGGTCGTCACCGCCGGCGTGCAGAAGCTGGCCGCCGGCCAGAAGGTGAGGCTGCTGGACGGCACCGGCTCATGACGAACGCCAATCTGTCGGAGTGGGCGCTCCGCCACCGATCGTTCGTCGTCTACCTGATGGTCCTGTTCACCATCTCCGGCGTGGCGTCGTATTTCAGCCTCGGCCGCGACGAAGATCCGGCGGTGATCGTCAAGACCATGGTCGTGGGCGCGCTGTGGCCCGGCGCCACCACGCTCGAAACCATGGCGCAGGTCACCGATCGGCTCGAGAAGAAGCTCGAGGAGATCCCGTCGCTCGACTTCCTGTCCAGCTACACCAAGCCCGGCCAGTCGGTGATCTACGTCAACCTGAAAGAAGCGACGCCGCCGAAGGACATGCCGGAGATCTGGTACCAGGTCCGCAAGAAGATCGGCGACATCCAGGCCACGTTGCCGGAGGGCGTTCTGGGACCGTTCTTCAACGACGATTTCGGCGACACCTTCGGCACGATCTACGCCTTCACCGCCGACGGGTTCAGCGCCCGCGAGCTTCGCGACTATGTCGAGTTCGTGCGCGCCGATCTGCTGCGCATTCCCGGCGTCGGCAAGATCGAGTTGATCGGGGCCCAGGACGAGACGATCTATCTCAAGTTCTCGACCCGGCGCCTCGCCAGCCTCGGCATCACCATCGATCAGATCGCCGCCAGCCTCAGGGCGCAGAACGCGCTCGTCCCCGGCGGCATCGTCAACACGGGCAGCGACCAGATTGCGGTTCGCGTCAGCGGCGAGTTCCAGTCCGAGCAAAGCCTCCGCGGGCTGAGCCTTCGGGTCAACGACCGGTTCTTCCACCTGGAGGACGTGGTCGACATCAAGCGCGGCACGGTCGATCCGCCGAAGCCGCAGTTCCGCTACAACGGCGAGCCGGCAATCGGCCTCGCGATCTCGATGAAGGCCGGCGGCGACGTCCTGGACCTCGGCCGCGAGCTCAAGGCGCGCATGGCGCGCCTGAAAAGCGACCTGCCGGTCGGCATCGAGGCCTATCTCGTCTCCGACCAGCCGGTGGTGGTCAAAGAGGCGGTCGACGGGTTCATGGAAGTCCTGATCGAGGCCGTGCTCATCGTGCTGGCGATCAGCTTTTTGAGCCTCGGCTTCCGGGCGGGCCTGGTGGTCGCGTTCTGCATTCCGCTGGTGCTGGTGATGACCTTCCTGTGCATGAAGGTGTTCGGCATCGAGCTTCAGCGGGTGTCGCTGGGCGCGCTGATCATCGCGCTCGGCCTGCTGGTCGACGACGCGATCATCACGGTCGAGATGATGATCAAGAAGATCGAGGAGGGGATGGAGCTCGAGAAGGCCGCGACCTTCGCCTATACCTCGACCGCCTTCCCGATGCTGACCGGGACGCTCGTGACCTGCGCCGGCTTCGTGCCGATCGGATTCGCCCAGAGTGCGGCCGGCGAATATACGTTCTCGATCTTTGCCGTGGTCAGCATCGCGCTGCTCCTATCGTGGATCGTAGCGGTGATCTTCGCCCCGCTGATCGGCATCGCGATCCTGCCGCGGACACCGGCGGCGAAGCATGGCGGTGGCGCGGAACCCAGCCGGCTCGACCGGCTGTTCCGCCCGGTGCTCCTGCGCTGCCTCAACGCGAGGCTCCTGGTCGTGGCCGGCACGGCGGCGCTGTTCGCCCTCTCGGTGTTCGGGCTGGACCAACTCCAGCAGCAGTTCTTTCCGCCGTCGGAGCGGCCGGAGATCATCGTCGACCTGCGCCTGCCGGCCGGTGCGTCCATGCAGGCGACCGCGGCACAAGCGGAGAAGTTCGAGAAGCTCCTGGTCGGCAACCCCAACGTCGACCATTTCACCTTCTACGTGGGCGAGGGCGCCGTCCGGTTCTATCTGCCGCTGGACCCGAAGCCGCCCGCCGACAACTTCGCCCAGGCGGTCGTGGTCGCGAAAGGCTTCGACGAGCGCAACGCCCTGATCGCGCAACTGCGGAAGGCGCTGGACGAGGACTTCGACGTCCTGCTCGGCCGGGTCAGCCCGCTCGAGATGGGGCCGCCGGTCGGCTGGCCGGTGAAGTACCGGATCGGCGGCGGCGATCCGGAGCGGGTGCGCGCCTATGCCGACGAACTGGCGGCGATCCTGCGCACCAATCCCAGCGTGCACCTGGTCAATTTCGACTGGAACGAGACGGCGAAGGTGATCCGCCTCAAGGTGAACCAGGACGCGGCCCGGCTGGTCGGCGTCAGCTCGGAATCGCTGGCGCGGACCATCAACCAGGTCGTCTCCGGCACCCGCATCACCCAGGTCCGCGACGGCATCTACCTGATCGACGTCGTCGCGCGCGCCGAACCCGGCGAGCGGGCGAGCATGGAGACGCTCCGCGATCTGCAGATCACGCTGGAGAACGGCCATGCGATCACGCTCGGCAGCGTGGCGGAACTGCAATACGGCTTCGAGGACCCGCTGATCTGGCGGCGCAACCGATTGCCGACCATCACCGTCCAGGCCGACGTCACGCAGGGCGTCGAAGCCGCGACGGTCGTCCGCCAGCTGGCGCCGAAGGTCGCCGCGTTCGGCGCCAAGCTGCCGCTGGGCTATGCCGTCGAGGTCGGCGGCTCGGTCGAGGACAGCGCCAAGGGGCTGAACCCGGTGCTGGCGGTCGTCCCGGTCATGCTGATCCTGATGACCCTGCTGCTCATGATCCAGCTGCAGAGCGTGCAGCGCATGCTCCTCGCCATGAGCGTGGCGCCGCTCGGCCTGATCGGCGTGGTCGCCGCGTTGCTGATCACCGGCCGGCCGCTGGGCTTCGTCGCCATCCTCGGCGTGATCGCGCTCGCCGGGATGATCATCCGCAACTCGGTCATCCTGATCGACCAGATCGAGACCGATATCGCCGCCGGCCAGAAGCCCTGGGACGCGGTCATCCTGGCGACCACCGGGCGGCTCCGGCCGATCCTGCTGACCGCGGCCGCCGCGATCCTCGGCATGGTGCCGATCTCGGTCGAGCTGTTCTGGGGGCCGATGGCGCTGGCGGTGATGGGCGGCCTCGCCGTCGCGACCTTGCTGACGCTCCTGTTCCTGCCGGCGCTCTATCTCACTTGGTTCCGCATCCACCCGCCGCCGCTGAAGTGAGCTCGAAGGCGGAGCTGAGCCGCCCCCGCGCAGTGACGGCGGACTTTTGACGCTCCTCGACGGGTGGAGAGTTTCGCGCCGTCCCATCATGGACCGGGCGGCCCCCGCCCCCCTGAAATCGGCGCAATACTGCAATAGTTTTGCAAGCCGCTGAAACGGCGGCCGAATTCGGCTGCAAACTATTGCACCCCGCGAAAACTGCGGACGCAATAGTTCGATCCGGGTGGTCGAAGCTGTGCATGCCCCATCAACGACCACGTTGACGGACAGATGCACTATCACCGTGGTTTCCGCGTCAACGGATCAACGGTTCTCGGAACCCATTGGACAGCATCACGGATTCAGCGCTCGAGCCGTTGACGCGACAGTTGACCGTTGATGCCGTCCGGCGGACCTAGGGCGCGAGCCGCGCAAGCTGCCGGTGATCTTAACCGGCTCGAATTTGGTTGGCTGAAAGCACTGGCAGGTCGCCTGGGTTTTGCCCTTGATATGGCGGCGAGCCGGAATTCTGCACTGCTCAATCCGTCGGCGCATGCGCTCAGGCTGATTACAGCGCGCCTCACGCCTGGAAGCTGAATGCGGCGGTGCCGAGGCCGCCGACCTTGGCGACGACGCAATCGCCCGGCTTCAGCGTCACCATCGGGCCCAGCGCGCCGGTCAGCACGATATCGCCCGCTTTCAGCGCGGTCCCCATGCCGGCGAGCGTGCGTGCGAGCCAGGCGGCGGCATTGAGCGGATGGCCGAGGCAGGCAGCGCCGGCCCCGAGGGAAGCGACCGATCCATTGACCTCCAGCACCATCCCGCAGGTGTAAAGGTCGAGGCCTGAAAGCGGCTTCCTTTCTTTGCCGAGTACGAAGAAGGCCGAAGAGCCATTGTCGGCGACCGTGTCCGCGAAGGTGATCTTCCAATCCGCAATCCGGCTGTCGACGATTTCGATCGCCGCGACCGCATAGGCCGTCGCCGCGGCCACGTCGTCAGGCGAAGCGTTGGGCTTGGCGAGGTCGCGGGCCAGCACCAGGGCGACTTCGGCCTCTGCCTTGGGCTGCAGCACCTTCGATGCTTTCAAGACGCCGCCATCGGCGATTGCCATGTCGTCGAACAGGACGCCGTAATCCGGCTGGTCGACGCCGAGCTGCATCTGCACGGCCTTGGCGGTCAAACCGATCTTGCGGCCGACGATGCGCCGGCCGCGTCCGCACCAGAATGCCGTGTTGATCGATTGGACCTTGTAGGCTCCGTCTGCATCCGTCGGCTTCAGCGTGTCCCGCAGCGGCGGGACCGGACCCGAGGCATAGGCGTTTCGAACCAACTCGGCGGCTGCTTCCAAGGATGTCATCTAGGGCCTCCCGATCGAAAGGCGGCGCGCCGCCACCCATGCTCCGTCACTTCTCCTCGACCAGGTCGCGATCCACGATCACCGCCATCTTTCCCAGTATACTCCGACCCGCCTTCAGCGACTGCAGCCCAGCATTGATCGCCTCGACGGTGCTGTCGATGGTCTGGCTGACATGCGGGACCACCAGTCCCTGCGTCGCCCACTCCATCGCCAGAGCCATCCCGCGCTCGAGGACGGCCGTCGCCTCGCTGTCCACGGTGTCAGGCTCGGAAAAGTAGCGCAGCAGATTGATGTTGACGTGCTTGGCCCCGCGCTCGGCCAGAATGGAATCGACTGGGCTGCCGGTTTCGACCAAGCGGGTCGTCTTTCCGGGGCCGACGCCGAGCACGGTCCAGGTGCCGCCTTGCCGGACCGTCTTCGCGGTCTCGACAAAACCCGCCTCGCTGTAGGTGGCGTCGAAGACGAGGTCGACGCCCCGGCCGCCGGTCAACTCCGCGATTTTCGCCGCGACGTCGTCGCGCTTGTAGTCGAAAACGTGATGGGCGCCGGACTGCCGGGCCAGTGCGATCGATTGCGGCGTGCTGCCGCTGCTGATGACCCGTCCGGCGCCCAACGCGCGCGCCGCCATCTGTACGGCGAGATGCCCGACGCCGCCCCCGCCGCCGGGGATATAGACGGTGTCACCGGCCTGGACGGCCTTGTAAAGGCCAGCGAAAGCGGACAAGAAGCACATCGGAAGCGCCGCGGCGTCGCGGAAGCTCAGGGATCGCGGCTTGCGGACGGTGAGGAATTGCGGCGCCACGGCATAGCCACCTTCGCCTGCGCTCCGCCCACTCGCAACCCAGCCGCCATCGCCGTTCAAATCGGCCATCGCGGCCACAGCGTCGCCGACAGCCACGCCGCGCACATCATGGCCCGCGGCGGCGACGACGCCGGAAAGGTCGAGGCCAAGAACGACGGGAGGCGTTCGCCCCATGAAATTAAGGTCGGCCAGCTTGTATTCGAGTGGGTTGAGCGACGAGGCGGCAACGCGGATCAACACCTCGTCAGCCGCCGGCCGCGGGACGGGAACACGCACCGCCTCGAGCGGGAGTCCGGCTCGGTCTCTCGTGTAGCCGACTCCCAGAAACGTCTCCGGGATCGTCCGTGTCTGTGTCATGTTTCGCTTCCTTCCGGTGACGGGCCCGGCCGCGACGGCGTCCGCAGGACGGACGCGCCTTGGGGTTGGATCTTGGGGGGCGAGTCCGGCATCACTTTCGCGGCTCCTGCTTGATCCTGTCGCCGCCCTTTGCAACGGGAACGACCCAGAGTGGCGTCGCTACATCTGCGGAGCTGAGGAGCGTTGTATAGGGCTGGTTATTGGAGAGATCCTGATTGATGCCCCGGAGCGCGTCCTTGGCTGAATCCGGAAGGACGACCATGATCATCGGACCGATATAGAACCATTCTTTGACCTGGCTGGGGTCTTTTGCC
>DASWFO010000028.1:0-25541 GCA_036394195.1 Alphaproteobacteria bacterium
GGCGCCCGCCGCGACAGCCCGGCAGGTAATGTCCCGGTCGGTGATCATCCCGATGAGGCGATCGTTCTCGCCGACCGGCAAGCAACCGATCCCCTTGTCGCGCATGAGCAGCGCGACTTGGCTGAGTGGAACATCAGGCGAGATCCACTCCGCGTGCGGTGTCATCGCAGTTCTGACCAGCATTGATGCCTCCTATCTGAAAGCAGCCCTGGGCCGTCTCGGCCGTCGCAGTACAGGCGAGGTCAGTTTGAGATCGCGTTCGATGCGCGGCGCTCGGGTCAACGATCCGGACGAACTGCGTCGCGCAGCGACCGCCAAGCGGAGGATCTTCGCCTCCGGATCCCGTGCTGATCTACCCGCCACCTGCAAGGGGATGCGTTCGAGGCGGCCACCGTCAAATCACGACCTGCCCCAAGGCTGATCTTTGGCACAAGCCACCCGCCGCTAACGGCGCATCCCCAATCGGCGAGCGGCGTCAGATTAGCACAATTTGCCGCCATGCCGCATGAGCGCTGCGTGATTCTTCGTATCGCGCGGCCGCTGCCAAGCCTACGCGGCGGCGAGCTCGAGATAGGCTCCGTAGGCGATGTCCGGCGCGATCTGCAAGGCGCCGGACAACGGCCGGTAATCCACATCCGACGCATCGAAGCGGACCCGCACGTCGTCGAGATCGCGCACCACGATCCGGTAGCCGACGAGATGCGGGCTCGCCGGCGCCTCTTTGAGCGGCAGGCCCGGAAATCGCTCCGCCGCGGCGTCGGGGGCCAGCACTGTCAGCGCGCCGCGCGCCGTCGCGACGTCCAGCCGGTCGGTGGCGCGGCGCACCGAGTCCGGCCCTTGGAGGGCAGCGAAGAACTCGACGAGCGCTGGCGGCTCCTCGGCGACCATCACCGCCTCGACGACGGCGGCGGCGCCGTTCGCGTGGCGCTGATAGTCCGGCTTCCAGAAGAAATGCGGTGCACGGTGCTGGCAGACAAAGAACGCGGATTCCGGCATCCGTGGGTTGGTCACAAAGGCGAGCGAGAACGCCAACGTCACGTCATTGCCGTCGGGCAGCCGCGCCTGGCGGGCGAAATCGAACGGCGCGTAATTGGAGAGGCCGGCGCGCGCGAACTCGTCGCGGTCGCGGCGTGCGTCGCCGCTCTCGAACGCGATCATAGAACAGCCTTCGCGATGCCCGAGAAACGCCTGGGTATAGGCCCCGAAGCTGAAATCCCGGGCAGTGCCGGGGGCGACCTTCGACGGATCGTCGACGGTCAGCAGCTCGATGAAATTGCCGTTGAGCTGAATCAGCGAGTTGCCGGTCCCCCAGGGATGAACGGCGTGCGGCGTCAGCGTGAAGCCGAGCCGCGTGAAGGTCCGCCGCGCCGCCTCGAGGTTGCGCACGCAGTGGACCACGTGATCGATACCGCGATTGGGTTTCTCTGGCATCCGGCTAAGATGAGCCGAGCCCTGGGGCGACACAAGCCAAGAAAGGAATTCCCATGCCCGAGAAACGCGTCGTGCGCAGCAACGTTCCGGAGACCGGCGGCCCGTTCAACCTGGCGGTCACCTTCGGCAACATGATCTACATCTCCGGCCTGCCGCCGTTCACCGAAACGTATTCCCGCCAGATGCGCGAGGCGCGCGCCCGGAGCGAGGCGCTGCCGCCCTATGCGCCGCCGCCATTCGAGGAGGAATGCCGCATCGTCATGGACCACATGAAGCAGCTGATGGAGGCGGCCGGCTCCACCATGGAGTGCCTGCTGAAGGTCACGGTGTGGCTCAAGGACCAGACCCAGCAGGAGACCTTCGACAAGGTGTATCGCAGCTATTTCTCCTCGCCCGAGAAGTTGCCGGCGCGAACCCGCATGCAGGCCGGACGCACGCCCCGCGACTGCGGCCTCGAGGTGGATGCGATCGGTTATATCCCCGGGAAGTAGGCGGCGAGAGCGCCGGCGAGCGGCGCCAGGTCGCCGACGAGCCGCGATGGGGCGCCGCCCTGGAATGTCGCGGCCATGCGCCGCCACGCGGCCGGCCCGCAAGCTTCGACGACCAGCGGCTTCAACTCGGGCGCCCGGTCCAGCGGCAGCTTCACCGTGCGCGTTGTGTCAAGCGGCCATCCCACCGGCCAGCGCGGCCGGCCGTCGACATCCAGGAACAGGAAGTCTTCGACCGCCTTGCCAGCCGGCAGTGGCGCCAGCCAATGAGCCCCGATGATGCGGCCGCGATAAGCCTCATCGCCGAAGCCGCGTGCCCCGGCGGTGATGTAGATCGCCACGCCGATATCGGTGCCGGCGATCTGGCACCCCATCTCGACCAGATGCGCCCGGCCGACGCGGGTGGCGCTGACGACCTTGCGGCCGGTGAATCCGTAGAGCGGCTTCAGCCAGCCGATGGACCGGCTCACAGCACCGAGACTTGGTCAATCATCCGGAATGAGACTTCGAACTCGCCAGCCGCTGGATGGTGGCGTGCGCTCTTTCGCTTTCAATCAACTGGTTCAACTTATCGAGTAACTGCGCCTTGCTGGACAAGCTCGGCAAGGAGCCTGACGGCATACCAAATCGATTTACCGCGATCTGCTCTAACGTCCTTCGTTTCGTATTTGTGTCGTTGATGATCTGCGCGGCTGCCTCAAGTGGCAGATTGCCGATTTCGTCGAGTGGGAGCTCGGGTTCAATTTGCTGCCCACCAGATCGTTCTGACGTATGAGGTCCAGAGAGGATATGACGCAGCTTCTCGGCCGGAAGTCGCCCCAGATACCGCAACAAGCTTTCATACTGATTCACAATATGCGAGGGGGTTGGCTCACAATCTTAGTGGCCGGGGGACAATCGAACACCACATAATCGTATTTGTCCTCCGCTCCTATTTTGTCGAGCCAGGACGCCAGGAGTGTCCGCTTTTCCCATTCCGATAGCATCGGGTTGCCGTAGTTCGTCGATGCCAGATCAATCTCCGTATCGTCCAGTTCGAATTGAGCAGAGACAAAATCAAGGTTGGGGTAAATGTCCTCGTACCATTTTTGCTTATTGTGACGTTCGTAGATTGGGTTATGAATGATGATCTCATCACCCGGCATCGCGATTTTTCTGTTGCAGAACGATTCAAAAATCGTGTTGCACGTCCGTTTTTGCTTGACGGCTTTCTCCCAGAGGGCCTGTCCGAGCAGGACAATAGAAAGGCTTGATTGATGATCTACGTCTATCAGTAGGACGCGACCTTCTTGAGACAAATGAGTCGCAAGGTGAAGCGCCAACGTCGTTTTACCAACGCCGCCCTTGAAATTTATGACGGATACTTTTTTGGTCATTCGCGCCCCCCGGTTGTATTTTAGTGTGGGCGCGATACTCTCATAGATTGCATCATTCGCCAATCACATCGGTGCCCCGGCGATGCCGCCGCCCTGGAACGTGGCGGCCATCCGCCGCCACGCGGCGGGCCCGCAAGCTTCGACGACCAGCGGCTTCAGTTCGGGGGCCCGGCCCTGCGGCAGTTTGACCGTGCGCGCTGTTTCGAGTGGCCACCCCACCGGCCAGCGCGGCCGGCCGTCGACATCCGGGAACGGATAGTCTTCGACCGCCTTGCCGGCCGGCAGCGGCGCCAGCCAATAGGTGCCTATGATGCGGCCGCGACAGGCCTCGTCGCCGAAGCCACGCGCCCCGGAGGTGATGTAGATCGCGACGCCGACATCGGTGCCGGCGATGTCGCGCCCCATCGCGATCAGATGCGCCCGGCCGACGCGGGTGGCACTGACGACCTTGCGGCCGGTGAATCCGTAGAGCGGCTTCAGCCAGCCGATCGTGATCGACGGCTTGCTCAGCTTGACCGCTCGAACGCCACGAGAGCTTCGGCGCCGGCCATGATCCGCTGCCGCCGGCACCGGACGATCTCGCCCGGGAAAAACTCCCACTGTTCACCGGGCGGAATGGCATCCACGATTCGATAAAGGCCGTCGGCGATCTGCTCGGCTTGGACTGGCCGCCAGGCGTGGGGGCCTTCATCGAGCCGGCGGACGCAGATCGTCGGCACGGTTAGCGCGGCGCCGCGGCGATGTTACCGCCGTCGACGGTCAGCACGCGGCCGGTGGTCTTGTTGGCCAAAGCCAGGGCGACGAAGGCTTGCGCGACGTCACTTGCCTTCACCTCGCGGCCGAGCAGCGCAGTTTTACGATGCATCGCTCAGCGCTTGCACAGCATCCATGAGCCTATTCCGGAACTTGTCGGCAATGTCATTTTTCCAGCTGTCGAGCAAATGAAAGCTTCGGGACTGATTTCTAAGTCTCTTTTTCGTTTTTTCCTGGTTGTAAATCCGGAAATCGATGCGTCCAACTGCCCGCGGATCAGCCATCACGAGGTACGAATCAAACTTAAATTGGTACGAAACCACGTTTGCATTCGCCGCAGTCTCAAAGCCTAAAGCCTGCAACCGTTGTTCGACAGCCGCGAATTCTTCCGCGCTTCGAGGTTTGCCGTGCCAGAGACCCTCTTCGAGAAATTTCGGCGGCGTATCTAGTTCCGTTAGGAAAACCCTTTCGGTCTTTCTCCGCTGCTCCGTGCGTTCCTCCTCAGTTTTGTCGGCCGCCTCAAACTCTTCCCGTAGCGAATCTGTGGCCATACTAAAAGCGGCATTGGTAACAGGACATATATTGGTATTCCCAAAGCCCTCCAAGTGCCGCCTTAAGCCTTCCGGGATTGTAAAGCCACGGTCGTAAGGTCCCAGACTGCCGCCTTTACAAAGTGGGCAGTATCCACGCTCTTGAAAATAAGACGCCTCGGGATCTGGCTTCGCCAATTCAATGATCTTTTCGATCGTCTCTCTTTTCCATTGCCAGTAATCCCGCCTTGAGTGACAAGAATAATAGCTCGTCAACAGCTGCGCTATATCAGGTGCCATTAAGTGCACGATGTCGTGCCTTGCCCTATATAGCTCGTCCTCCAGCCTCCTAAGATGACCCTCGGCATTTTCGTAGGCATGGCGCGGCACTTTTGCGCGATCCGCTATCGCAGCGCCGCGGCGATGTTGCCGCCGTCGACGGTAAGCACGCAGCCGGTGGTCTTGTTGGCGAGCGCCAGCGCCACGAAGGCCTGGGCCACGTCGCCCGCCTTCACCTCGCGGCCGAGCAGGTTGCCGCCCATGTATTCGCGCTCCGACACGCCGCGCGCCTTGGAGCGGCTGGCGATCATCGTGTCGGTGAGCAGGCCGGTGCGCACGCGGTCGGCGTTGACGCCGTTGGCGCGAATCCCGTCCTTGCCGTAATCGACCGCGTATTGGCGCAGGAGGAACAAGGTTGCCGCCTTCGGCAGGCCGTAGGGCCCGAAATCCGGGCCCGGATTGACCGCCTGCTTCGACACGTTGAACAGCAAGGCGCCGCCGGTCTCTTGCGCCTTCATGATCCGCACCGCGTTCTGCGCCACCGCCTGGTGGGCGAAGAAATTTAGCTCGAAGCTGTCGCGCAACAGCTTCTCGTCGACCTCGCCGATGCGGCCCTGCCATGCGGCGCCGGCGTTGGACACCACGATGTCGACGCCGCCGAATGTCGCCGCCGCCTTGTCGAACGCCGCGCGCACCTGGTCGCTCTTGGTCACATCGCAGGCGATGCCCAGCCCGCCGAACTTCCTGGCCAGCGCCGACGCGGCGTCGCCGTCGCGGTCGACGACGACGATCTCGGCCCCCTGGGCCGCGAACGCGGCGGCGGTCGCGGCGCCGATGCCGCTGGCGCCGCCGGTGATGAGGGCGATCTGCCGGGCTAGCGGCTTCTCGGCCTCCTTGCCGAGCTTGGCCTGCTCCAGCGACCAGTATTCGACATCGAAAATATCCGCCTCGGGAATGCTCTCGAAGCGCCCGATCGCCTCCGCGTCGGTGATGGTGGTCACCGCGTTCTCGGCCACGTCGGCGGCGATCCTGGCGTCTTTCGACGACTTGCCGAGCGCGAACAGGCCCACGCCGGGTACCAGAATCACCCGCGGCACGGTGTCGAGCATCTTCTTCTTCGGCACGGCGCGCGGATTGTGGCGCTCGAAATAGGCCTTGTACTCGGCGGCGAATCTCGCGAACGCGCTTTTCGCGGCGGCCGCAAAGTCGGCGAGCTTGCCGGCTTCGGGGGCGGGCACCAGCAGCGGCTTGGCCTTGGTGCGGATCACGTGGTCGGGGGTGATCACGCCGACCTGGCTATAGCGCGCGACTTCGGCCCCGTTGATAAAATTGAGGATCGCCGGGCCGCTGCGGAACTCGAGGACGAAGCGCTTGTAAAGACCGTCCTGTGGATCCTCCGGGATAGCGGCGAGACCGCGCAGCAGCGGCGCCACCTCGGCCGGCGTCGCCGGTTTTGCCGGCAACGCGCCGGGCGCAAACACATTGCGGCGGCCGCGACCCAAGCGCTGTTCGGTCAGGGTCACCAGCTCGATCATCCGCGTATACGCCTCTTCGGCGGTCTCGCCCCAGCTGAAGATGCCGTGCTTGTGCAGCACCAGCCCCTCGGCCTTCGGCGCCTTCTTCTGCGCCTCCGACGCCATCTTCGCGAGCGCGAAGCCGGGCATCACATAGGGCACGATCGCGGCGCGGCCGTCATAGACCTCGCGCAGGATCTCCTCGCCGTTCGGCTGATCGGAGACCGCGAGCACGGCATTGGCATGGGTGTGGTCGATGAACTTGTGCGGCAGGAAGGCGTGAAACAGCGTCTCGACCGAGGGATTGGGCGCGGAGGCGTCCAGCAGGTTGAGGCGCTGGAAATTGACCATGTCCTCGTCGCTGAGCGCGTCCAGCTTGTAGAGCTTGCGCAACGGCTCCAGCCGCACGGCCGGCAGACCCGGCGGCTCGATCACGCCCATGTCCCAGCCCGAGCCCTTGACGCATAGCACGTCCACCTCGTCGCCGAGCGTGTCGCGCAGATTCGTCTTGACCGAGGTGTTTCCGCCGCCATGCAGCACCAGCGCCGGGATGCCGCCCAGGAGGCGCGTCGTGTAGATGCGCAGCGCCAGGTCGCGGTTGACGCCCTGGTCCGCATAGCGCTGAACTGCGCCCTCGGCGTCGGCTTTGGACCATAAATTCTTCATCGATCTATCTCGTCAGCCTCGATTAAGCACGCGGCCGGCCACCGCATCGAGCTTCTTGACCACGTCGGGATCGCGCGCCGCCGGGCCGGTGATGATCGCGGTTTCCAGCGCAGTATGACAGCCCGCCGAGCAGGACACATCGCGGGCGCGCAGCTTCGGCGCCACCTTCTTCACCAGCGAGCGCGCGTTCTCGGCGTTCTCGAGGAGCACCTTGATGACCGCGTCGACGGTGACATGGTCGTGATCCGGATGCCAGCAGTCGTAGTCAGTCACCATAGCGACCGTCGCATAGCAGAGCTCGGCTTCGCGGGCGAGCTTCGCCTCCGGCATGTTGGTCATCCCGATCACGCTGCAGCCCCAACTGCGGTACAGGTTCGATTCCGCTTTCGAGGAGAATTGCGGTCCCTCCATGACGAGGTAGGTGCCGCCGCGCTTGATGCCCAAGCCCAGCTCTTGTCCGGCGGCGAAGATGTGATCGCCCAGTCGCCGGCAGACCGGCTCCGCCATGGAGACGTGCGCGACGCAGCCGGTCTCGAAGAAGCTTTTCACGCGCGCGAAGGTGCGGTCGATGAACTGGTCGACGACCACGAACGTGCCGGGCGGCAGGTCCTCGCGCAGGCTGCCGACGGCGCTCACGGAGATGATTTCGGTGACGCCGGACCGCTTCAAGGCGTCGATATTGGCGCGGAAATTGAGCGCCGACGGCGGCACCCGGTGGCCGCGGCCATGGCGCGGCAGAAAGACGAGCTTCTGCCCGTCGAGCTCGCCGAACAATAGGTCGTCCGACGGATCGCCCCAGGGTGTCGGCACGTGCCGCCAGCCGACATTGGTCAGCCCCGGAATATCGTAGACGCCGCTGCCGCCGATGATGCCGAGGACCGGCGGCGTGCCAGGCGAAGCCGCTGCCATGACGTGAATACTCCCGCGGGGAAACTCGCGGGACGTTTTAACCGATCCGACCGAAATAGCAATTGGACTCGGGCGGCGGTGCCACGCGCGCCCGCGGCCCCGCTAGTTGGCGTTCTTCACCAGCTTGCCCTTCACGCGGCGCTGCCGCTCGCCGTCGACGACGCGCGTGTAGACGAGGTCCATCCCAGTCGGTGACAGGGTGCGGGCATAAGTCTGAACGTCGTGCCGTCCATCGGCGAGCACGCCGAACTGGTGCACGGTGAGGGTGCTGCGGCTGATATGCGCCCACGAGATCATGCCCCCGGCCAGCGGGTCGCCGTTATCGGCCGCCTGGAACAGGCCGGCGCGCGGACCCGGCATGAAGGTCATCGAAGCGGTGCGGCGCCGCACGTCCGGTGCCTGGGGATCGCCGCCCTGGCGGAGCACGGTGGTCCACGCCAGCGTGAAGCCGCCATCGGCGGCCGGCGCGATCTGCACGTCGAGGTCGCGCTCTGTCATGCCGAAATACGCAGCGTCGTCGCCCTCGGCAAAACCGCCGCCGGCGAATCGGCCGAAGAAGGCCTTGATGTCGACCGCGCGGCCGGCGGTGGACGGCGGCGGTTTGCGCAGCGGCGGTGCCGGCGCCGTCTGCGAGCGATTGAGTTGGATCGTACCGAGATCAATCGGACCGGTCATGCCCTGGGCGCGTGCCGCGTCACCCCCAGCGCCCAGCGCGAGCAGCGCCGCCCCAACCGCCATGACCAATCCCCCGACGTGCCGCGCGCAAATCATGAATCCCTCCCCTGAGTCGCGGCCGAAGTTTAGTCGGCACGGTCGGGAGATGCCACGATCGTATAGCGGACGGCCGCAGATCAGGCGTGAATGTTGAACAGATTCGTCTGCGGCGGGGCCAGGTTCAGGGTCGGGAACGGATTGGTCAGCGCGAACGGGCTGCTGCGGCTGCCGGCGCCGGCTCCGACGGCGTTGTCCAGCAAGCTGTGCAGGATGCTCCGCGCGCGCGCGCCCGTGATGCTGATGATCTGCGTGCCCAAGGCGCTCTGAAGCTGCTGCGCCAGGACCTGCGCACGCTGCGAGGTCAGGTTGATGTTGACCAGCGCGCCGACTTGGCTGTTCAGCGTGCTGTTCAGATTCGCCAGCGAGTTGCTTTGATCCTTGATCGACTGGTTCTCGCGGTTGAGCACGGTGAGGCTGTTCGTCGCCGCAGCGAGCGCCTTGTCGAGGCTGCTGAGCACGCCCGTCAGGTCGGGCGGTCCCACGCCGCCGCCCCCAGAGCCGCCACCATCACCGCCGTCGCCACCGTGGTGGCCGTCGCCGTTCCCGCGACCGACATCGCCGGTCTGGCCGAACGCGAAGGCGTTGCCTTGGCCCTGGTTGTCGCCGCCCTGGACGTTGTTGTTGCCATTGCCTTGGCCCTGATCGCCGCCGCCTTGACCGGCATTGGTGAGGCTACTGATCACGCCGCCGATCAGGCCGCTGACCGTGGCCTGCGGCGCCCCGTTCGCGATGGCGTCGACGGCGTGGTCGACCAACTGGCGGGTCCCCTCGTTCCCCTGCGCGGTGCCGTTCAAGACGTTGATCAGCTGATTGCCCAGAGCTTGAACCTGCGTCGGATTGCCGCGGCCGATCTGATCGATGAACTGGTTGGCGAAGGCCTGCGCGGTCGCGTCGCTGGTGCCGCCGAATTGCGCCTTCACCGCGCTCACGATCCCGTTGACGAGATTGGCAAACGGATCCGGCGGATGGTTGATCGCGTTCTGCAGGCTGTTGGCGGTCAGAACGTCGAGGACGCCGGTCTGCAAATTGAGCGTCCGCAGGTCGTTCGCGCTGAGCCCGTTCGCCAGGAAATTCTGCGTATTCGTCCCGTTGAGCAGATCGACCCCGGCCAGGCTGGCGCCTTTCAGCGACGTTTGGATGCTGGAGAGTCCCTGGTTGAACTGCTGCGCCAGCGCCTGCAACTGGTCGTTTGAGACGCCCGGCTGTGCCGCCGCCTGCACGATCTGGCGCAGATTGGTCAGCGTCTTGGTGATGTCGGAGACGCCCTTGATCGACACCCCGATAATGGCGCTGGACTGGGCCAGGGCCTGTTGCTGGATCTGGTTCAGGTTGACCTGGTTGCGCAGCTGGTTGGCAACCGGTGCGGCAGCGGGCGTGATCGGCTGGCCGGCGGCGTTGAAGTTCTGTTCGTTACGCGCGAGGTCCTGCGCGATGCTCCGCAGCACCGAAATCGTATTGTTCGAAACGGTCAGGTTCGCGATCGAGAACGCGGTCATCGACCAGGCGCGCAAAAACAGAGAGCCAAGCCAGACGCCGTTTCTGGCGTAGACCTGCCCTACAGCGCGGTTCTCGCAGCTATAGCTTGGGCGGAAACTTCGAGATTAGCAATATTGCCAAAAGGGAGCCCTTGCTTGGGCTTGCGAGTTTCTGGAGATCTTTAACCTTTTGTCGCAAATTTTAGTAAACTTGAAGATAGGGATGGAAAAGCGGCGCCTCCGACCCCCGAAATAAAGGGCTCGCCCTGGGAAAAACAAGAGGTCGCCGCCCACCGACTTATGGTTATGGCCAAGCCACCAGGGGCGGCAGCGACATCAGAATGGCCTCCACATTGCCGCCCGTCATCAGGCCGAACTTGGTGCCGCGGTCATAGAGCAGGTTGAACTCGACATAGCGGCTGCGGCGGACGAGCTGCTGCTGGCGCTCGGCCTCGGTCCACGGCGCGTTCATGTGGCGCCGCACCAGCCGCGGATAGACGTCCAGAAATGCGGATCCGACATCGCGCACGAACGCGAAGTCGCGCGCCCACGGATCGCCGCCCCCATCCGCGGCGGAACGGTCCGCCGAGTGCAGGTTGTCGAAGAAAATGCCGCCGACGCCGCGCGGCTCATCGCGATGTTTCAGGAAAAAATAGTCGTCGCACCATTTCTTGAAGCGCGGGTAGTAGCCGGGATCGTGCGCTTCGCAAGCGCGGCGGCAGGCGGCGTGAAACTCCTGGGTGTCCGCATCGGCCGGCACGACCGGTGTCAGGTCCATCCCGCCGCCGAACCACGATTCCATGGTGCGGATGTGGCGGGTGTTCATGTGCACGGCCGGCACCAGCGGCGAACGCGGATGGATGACGAGGGAGATGCCGCTCGCCCAGAAGCGCGGATCGGTCGCGGCCCCCGGAATCTGCGAGCGGAATTCCGGACTGAACTCGCCGTGCACGGTCGAAACGTTGACGCCGGCCTTCTCGAACACGCGGCCGCGGAGAATGGAAATGGTCCCGCCGCCGCCTTCGGGCCGCTCCCAGGGCTTGCGCTCGAAACGGCCGGGCGGCAGATCGGCGTGCAGGCCGGTGAGCTCGTCCTCGATCCGCTCGAGCTCGGCGCAGATGCGGTCGCGAAGCCCGGCGAACCACGCGACGGTTTCCGCTTTGCGCGTCTCCGCGGGTTCGGTCATGACGCGGCGGCCATGTGGGCGGGCAATTGACGCGCCTGACGCAACGCCTCCGCGAGAACGATGGCGGCGGCGAGAGCCACGTTCAACGACCGCACCGCCGCAGCCAGCGGAATCGCCACCCGCGCGTCGGCCGCCGCATGAACATCGGACGGTACGCCCGCGGTCTCGCGGCCGACCAGCAGCGTGTCGGACGGCTGGAACCCGAACTCGTCGTAACGCACGTTGCCTTTGGTCGTGAGCAGGACCAGCCGCGCCGGCGGTCCGGCCGCGCGCGCGGCCTGAAAAGTGCTCCAAGACTGATGGCGTGTCAGCGTCACACCCTCAAGATAATCCATACCGGCCCGTCGCAGCCGCCGATCCGACCAGACGAAACCGCATGGCTCAATGATGTCGACGGCCACGTCCAGGCACGCCGCGAGGCGCAGCATGGCGCCGGTATTCTGCGGAATATCGGGCTGATAAAGAGCAAGACGCATCGGAACGAGGAGTGAACGGGCCGGTCAACGGAGCGGCTTAAGTCTTTGCAAGCGCAACCGACATGGATTATACCCTGCGGCCGGGACGGGGTCATCCGCGAGGCTCGCGGTTCGCGACCCCGGACTACGCGAGGGGGCTTCGTCAGCGGGGTCGCGCGGAGTTGGCTTGTCGGAACTGCGCGATTTGGCGTTCGCAGCGCGTCTGAACACCGCCGCCGCAACCTTACGTCCGACCAGGACCGTCCGGTCCAGCTAGCAAGGGTCTTTCAGAATGGCAAACACTGCACAATCTGCCACCGCCGGCCACGGCGCGGAGGGCTCCCGCCGCGATTTTCTGTACCTGGCGGCGGGTGCGTTCGGCGCCGTCGGCGCGGCAATGAGTTTGTGGCCGTTCATCGATTCGATGAATCCGGCGGCGGATACGCTGGCGCTGTCCACGATCGAAGTCGACATCTCGCCGATCACCGAGGGTCAGCGGATCACCGTGTCGTGGCGCGGCCAGCCGGTGTTCATCGATCATCGCTCGGCGGCGCAGATTCAGCAGGCGCGGACCGTCAGCCTCGACGAGCTCAAGGATCCGCAGCCGGACCAGGCGCGCGTTCAGAAGCCCGAATGGCTGATCGTCGTCGGCATCTGCACCCATCTCGGCTGCGTGCCGCTCGGCCAGAAGCCGACCGATCCGAAGGGCGATTTCGGCGGCTGGTTCTGTCCGTGTCACGGCTCGCAATACGACACGTCGGGCCGCATCCGCCGCGGCCCCGCCCCGGCCAATCTGCGTGTGCCGGCGTACAGCTTCATCAACGATAAGACCATCCGCATCGGCTGAGGCGATCCATGGCCACTTCTTCTCCGTCTTCGTCCAAGTTCTACAGCCATCCCGTGGTCAAGTGGATCGAGTACCGGCTGCCGATCTTCTCGTTCATCGACCACAGCCTGGGTTCGAGCTATCCGGCCCCGAAGAACCTCTCTTACTGGTGGAATTTCGGCTCGCTCGCCGGCGCCATGCTCACCATCATGATCGTGAGCGGCATCTTCCTGGCGATGAACTACACGCCGCACGCCAGCCTCGCGTTCGATTCGGTTGAGCGCATCATGCGCGACGTGAACTACGGCTGGCTGATGCGCTACGTCCACATGAACGGCGCGTCGTTCTTTTTCATCGCCGTCTACATCCACCTCTTCCGCGGCATGTATTACGGCTCCTACAAATACCCGCGCGAGGTGCTGTGGTGGCTGGGTGTCATCATCCTCCTGCTGATGATGGCGACGGCGTTCATGGGCTACGTGCTGCCGTGGGGCCAGATGAGCTTCTGGGGAGCCACCGTCATCACCAACCTGTTCTCCGCCTTCCCGCTGATCGGCGACAGCATCGTGACTCTGCTGTGGGGCGGGTTCGCGGTCGACAACCCGACACTCAACCGGTTCTTCTCGCTCCACTACCTGCTGCCGTTCGTCATCGTCGGCGTGGTGATCATGCATATCTGGGCGCTCCATATGCACGGGTCGAACAACCCGCTCGGCATCGACACCAAGGGACCGCAGGACAAAATCCCGTTCCATCCGTATTACACGGTGAAGGACCTGTTCGGGCTCGGTGTGTTCATGATCATCTATGCCGGGTTCGTGTTCTTCGCCCCGAACTTCTTCGGCGAGCCGGACAACTACATCAAGGCGAACCCGCTGCAGACGCCGCCGCACATCGTGCCGGAATGGTACTTCCTGCCGTATTACGCGATCCTGCGCTCGATCCCGAACAAGCTGCTCGGCGTGATCGCGATGTTCTCATCGATCCTGATCCTGTTCGTCCTGCCGTGGCTCGACACCAGCCGGGTGCGCAGCGGCCGCTTCCGGCCGGTGTTCCGGATTTTCTTGTGGATCTTCCTGATCGATACGGTGGCGCTCGGCTTCGTCGGCGCGCATCCGCCGGAAGGCTGGTATCTGGTGCTCGGTCGCGTCGCGACGATCTGGTACTTCCTCCATTTCATCATCCTGCTGCCGCTGCTCGGCTGGTTCGAACGGCCGCTTCCATTGCCGGCCAGTATTTCCGAACCGGTCCTGGGCGGCGCGCGGACCGCGGGTGCCGCCGTCCGCTCGATGGAGAAGAACTGATGCGGAAGCTTGCTCTGGCGTTTGCCGCTTCCGCGGCCCTGGTTGCGCTCACGCTCGGCGCTGCGGCGCCGGCCCAGGAGATGAGCCCCGAAGCGGAGTTGAAGCTGCCGTCGCCCGGCTGGTCGTTCGACGGCCCGTTCGGAACCTTCGACCGCGCCGCGGCACAGCGCGGCTTCCAGGTCTACCGGGACGTCTGCTCCACCTGCCACTCGCTGAACCTCGTCCACTATCGCAACCTTACCGATCTCGGTTTCTCGGAAGAGGAGGTCAAGGCGATCGCCGCCGGCGTCCAGGTCACCGACGGGCCGAACGATCAGGGTGAGATGTACGAACGGCCGGGCCGCCCCTATGACACGTTCAAGGCGCCGTTCCCGAACGACAATGCCGCGCGCGCGGCGAACAATGGGGCGCTGCCGCCCGACCTGTCGCTGATGACCAAGGCACGCGAAGGCGGACCGGATTACGTGTACGGGATCCTCACCGGCTTCAGCGACCCGCCGCCCGGCTTCAAGCTGATGGAGGGCATGTACTACAACAAGTATTTCCCCGGCCATCAGATCGCGATGCCGCCGCCGCTGACGCCGGACCGCGTCACGTACGCCGACGGCACCAAGGCCACGGTCGAACAGGAAGCGCACGACGTCGTCACGTTCCTGCATTGGGCCGCGGAGCCGAATCTGGAGACGCGCAAGCGGATCGGCATGAAGTCGATGATCTTCCTGTTCGTGCTGAGCGGTCTGCTGTACGCCGTCAAACGCCGGGTGTGGCGCGACGTGCATTGAGTTCACCGCCGACATAGCTCCTCGAAAGGGCCGCTCGACGGAGCGGCCCTTTTTCTTTTCCGGTCGGGCCGACGTCCGGCTGCACCAAAACTGGGCGGATTGATAAAAAAATAGACGCTGCTGTCCGGTTCTCTGCCGATCGGCGGCTTTGATTGCCCATTTTGACTTGCCCTTTAATCGGCGATTAACCGCTTTTGACCAATAGTGCTCACCGAGTTTTTGGGGTTGGTTGTCTACGCTGATGCTGCGGCGCCGTTCCACGCATTCCCGCTCTGCCTGTCTGAACTTCACGCAGGACGCGACATCCGGCCGGCGAGGGAGCGCGGAATGAGCGCGCGCCTGCAGCGGCCAGCGTCCACAAGCCGCGAGTCCAAGACCGCGCTCAAGCCCGAGCGGATTCTCGAGCTTGCCGCGCGTCTCAGCACGACCGCCAACGACAAAATTTCCGCGATCTCCGCCATCACCCGCCAGACCCGCATCCTGGCGCTGAACGCGCTGATCGAAGCGTCGCGCGCCGGCGAGATGGGCCGCGGCTTCTCGGTGGTCGCCGCCGAGGTGAAGACCATCTCGGCCGAGATCGAGACTGTGGCGCGAGCGCTCGAACGGGAGGTCGCCGCGAACCTCTCGGAACTCGAGCGGATCGGCGGCAACGTCATTTCTCATCTCCGCGGACAGCGCCTGGCGGACCTGGCGCTGAACGCGATCGAGATCATCGACCGCAATCTTTATGAGCGCACCTGCGACGTGCGCTGGTGGGCGACGGACTCCGCCGTCGTCCAGGCCGCCTCGGCGCGCACCGCCGAAGCGCTCGCTTATGCAAGCCGCCGCCTTGGGGTCATCCTGGACGCCTACACGGTCTATCTCGACCTGTGGATCGCCGACCTCGACGGCAAGGTGATCGCCACCGGGCGGCCTGACCGCTATCCCCAGGCACTCGGCTCGTCGGTCGCCGGCCATGCCTGGTTCCGCGACGCGCTGGCCAGCCGCGGCGGCAATGAATACGCGGTGGCGGATATCGCATCGGCGGCGGCGCTCGACAACAAGCCGGTCGCGACCTACGCCGCCGCAATCCGCGAAAATGCATCCGCCCAGGGCCGCCCCATCGGGGTCATCGGCGTGCATTTCGATTGGGGTCCGCAGTCCCAAACGGTCGTGAACGGCGTCCGCCTCACCGACGAGGAGCGGACGCACACCCGGGTCATGATCCTCGACCGCGACTTCAAGATCCTCGCGTCGTCCGACGGCCAAGCACTGCGGGGCGAGCGTTTTGCGCTGCAGACGGAGGGCGGGCCGATGAGCGCCTATACGGCGAAGGCCGGCTCGGTGGTCGGCTATGCCGTGACGCCGGGCTACGAGACCTATCGCGGGCTCGGCTGGTACGGCTGCCTGGTGCAGGGCTAGCGCTTGCTCCCGCTCGCCGTGCGTCGGGCGCGCGCGCCGGACGTCGTATTGAAAGCGCGGGAAGCCTAGTCCTCGCGCGCGCGGCGCATCAACTCACGCGCGCGTGGGACGTGTGAGCTCTTTCAACCGCGCGAGACAGGCATCGCGGTCGGGCCGAAAGTCGTTTTCCTCCCACCAGGATTCGACCTCGCCAATGAGCCGACCGACCTCCGGGCCGGGCGCGACGCCGAGATCGAGCGCATCCTGGCCGCGCACCGGCAGCGCCACCGGCGCCCAGTGGCGGGCCGCCTCAGTGGCTGCACGGCCGAGCGCTCGATCGCCGCTCGCCGAGGCCAGCAGGCCGAGGTCGCGCACCGTCTCGCCGCCAAGATGATACAGCGCGCGCCGCAAGGCGCGGTCATCGCGGGCCGGCCACAAGGCCGGGGGTGGCGATGCCAGGGCTTCGAGCCGCGCCCGCTCGACATTTGCGAGCCGCAGCCGGTCCGCGATCGTGGCGGCCGCCGCGGCATCGGCGGGCAACAATGCCGCGAGCCTGAGGAGCGGATCGCGCGCCACGGGCTCGTCGAGGCCCTGCAGCCCGCGCAGCCGCGCCGTGTCGGCGAGCTCGGGGAGGATCGGGTCCAGGACTCCCGCATCGCGCATCTGCTCGATCATGGCGGCCGCGTCGGCGGCCTTGAGCAGACGGCGGAGCTCGCCGGCGACGCGCTCGCCGGAGAGGCCGGGCAGCAGCGGCGCCAGCTGGCGGCAGGAAGCGAACGCCGCCGGGTCGGGCGCACCGCGGCCGTAATGCGCGTGGAATCTGAAAAACCGGAGAATGCGCAGCACGTCCTCGCGGATCCGCGTCTCGGGGTCGCCGACGAAGCGGACGCGGCCGGCGGCGAGATCGGCGATGCCGCCGAACGGATCATGCACCGTGCCGTCGGGCTCGGTCGACATCGCGTTGATGGTGAAGTCGCGCCGTGCTGCGTCTTCGTCCCAATCGGCGGTGAAGGCGACGACCGCGCGCCGCCCGTCCGTCTCGACGTCGCAGCGCAACGTCGTGATCTCGAACGACCGCCCGCCGGCGAGCGCCGTCACCGTTCCATGCTCGAGCCCGGTCGGAATGGCCTTGAGACCGGCCCCGGCAAGAAGCTCCATCACCCGCCGCGGCGGCTCCGGCGTCGCGATGTCGATGTCTGTCACCTGGCGTCCGGCCAACGCGTCGCGCACGCAGCCGCCGACGAAGCGCGCCGGCGCGCCGTCGGCCGTCAGCGCGGCCACCACGGCGCGGCTCTCGGGCGCCGCCAGCCACGGCGCTTCGTCATGCGTGAGAACGCGGCGGCGAGGCACGTCTAGCGCGCCGGAGGAACGACGTGGCCGGGCACGACTTGGCCGTCCTTGATTTGCGGCGGCACATACACGCCTTCGATGCTCTCGCCGGCAAACAGCGCCAACGCGATCGCGATGATGGCGGCGAAGAACACGCCGAGCGCCAGCAGCCAGAGCCACGGCGCCTCGGCCCAGCGCGGATGCTGCCCGGCGCCGGAGGCTTCCACACGGCGCCGCTCGGCGGCCAGCCACAGCGCGTAGAGCAAAGCGGGCAGCAAAATCGGAAACACGACCTGGACCAGGATGCGTGTCATGGCGCGCGCTAGCCGCGCAGCACTTCGTAGAGGTTCACCAGCATGCCGGCGGTGGCCCCCCAGATGAAATAATCGCCGTGCGGCATGGCCCAGAATTCGCGCTTGGCGCCGCCGAAATCGACGCGCGACTGCCGCTGGTGGTTCTTCGGGTCGAGCACGAACGCGAGCGGCACCTCGAACACTTCGGCGACCTCGAACTCGTCGCGCGTGATCGTGAACGGCGGCATCACCAGGCCGACCAGCGGCGTGATCTCGAACCCGGTACGCACAATGTAGGTGTCCAGGCGGCCGATGATCTCGATGCGCTCGCGCGTCAGGCCGATCTCCTCCTCGGTCTCGCGCAACGCGCCGGCCATGGCGTCGATGTCGCTGTCCTCGACCCGGCCGCCGGGAAAGCTGATCTGACCGGCGTGTGCTGCGAGATGCGCCGTGCGCTTGGTGAGCAGCACAGTGATGCCATCGGGCCGGACCACCAGCGGGACCAGCACCGCGGCCGGCGTCAAAGGCGGCTTCGGCCGCAGGTCGGGATTGAGATTGTGATCGCCGCGCACCTGGACATGCGGCGCGCCGGGTTCGCCCAGGAGCTTCGGGTCCGAGGCGCGGTGCCCGAACCGGTCCTGGGTCGGCTGCAGGCGGCGGCGGATTTCCTCGACGTCGATCTCGACCAGATTCATATGGACCGGTCCATGCGCCCAAGCGGGAAGAACTGCCCGCGACTCCACACGCCGTATTCCGGCGCAGCACCGGCACGCCCCTCTTCCACCCCGAGTTCGACCAGTTGATAAAAAACGGCGCGCGCGATCAGGGCTTCGAGTCCATCGCGAACCGTAACATAGGGCCGCGGTTCGCCGGTCTTCGGATCGACGCTCACACGGATGTGATGCCCGGGGCCGGCGGTCACGGTTTCGTCGAGATTCGTCCGGAAAGTCAGCACCTGCTCGTGTCCCTGGCCGGCTACCGTAAGTTCCACCGCGACGAACGGCGCATCGTCGACACGGATTCGCCCATTTTCCGCCGGAGTCGTGAGCCAGTATTCGCCATCCGAGTCGCGGCGCAGGACGCTCGCAAACAGCTTTACGAGCGGTTTGCGGGTGATCGGCGAGCCGTGATAAAACCAGGTGCCGTCGGGGGCGATCCGAATGTCGAACTCCCCGCAGGCAGTCGGGCGGTTCGAACCATCCAGTGCCGCAGAAGACGCGGCAAGGTCGTTCCCGGAAACCGACGGCGTCTCGGGGGAGGCCGAAGGGTCGAGACGTCGCAGCATCGTGTCCTGATCTGGCGCGTCCAGATCGTGCGCGGCCGGATCGGAACGGTTACCGGTCATGGTCGTTGAAGGTTCAGCCGAGAGAGGCCGCATTGAACGCTCCCGAGCCGAAATTCGCCACCCCACCCGCCGGGTCCGCCGACGTCATCGCAAAAATTGAAGCCTTGGGCCAACGTTTGGCTGAGGTGCGCGATGGCATCGGACGTGTCATTTTTGGTCAGACCGAAGTCATCGATGAAACTCTTATCACGCTGCTCGGCGGCGGTCACGCGCTGCTGATCGGCGTGCCGGGGCTGGCCAAGACCAAACTCGTCGAAACCCTCGGCACGGTGCTCGGCCTCGAAGCCAAGCGCCTGCAATGCACGCCCGACCTGATGCCGGCCGACATTCTCGGCTCCGAAGTCCTCGAGGAAAGCGACAGCGGACGCCGGTCCTTCCGGTTCATCAAAGGGCCGGTGTTCACGCAGCTGCTGATGGCCGACGAGATCAACCGCGCCAGCCCGCGCACGCAATCCGCCCTGCTGCAAGCCATGCAGGAGCATCGGGTCTCGGTCGCCGGCGCCTATCATCCGCTGCCGGCGCCATTCCACGTGCTGGCGACGCAAAATCCGCTCGAGCAGGAGGGCACCTACCCGCTGCCCGAAGCGCAGCTCGACCGGTTCCTGCTGCAGATCGACGTGAGCTATCCCGACATTGACGCCGAGCGGCGGATGCTCATCGCCACCACGGGAGTCGCGGAGGACAAGCCGCGGCCGGTGATGAATGGCGACGAGCTCATCGCGGCCCAGGCCCTGATCCGCCGTGTCCCGGTCGGCGAGAGCGTCGTCGAGGCGATCCTGAAGCTCGTGCGCAGCGGCCGGCCGGACAGCTCGGACGTGCCCGAGGTGCAGAAGCATGTTGCGTGGGGACCCGGTCCGCGCGCTAGCCAGGCGCTGATGCTCGCCACCCGCGCCCGCGCCCTGCTCGACGGCCGCCTGGCGCCGTCGATCGACGACGTGATCGCGCTGGCGCCGCCGGTGCTGCGCCACCGCATGGCGCTTAACTTCGGCGCCCGTGCCGACGGCATCACCATCGACAAGGTGATCGACCGCCTCTGCGCTCCGCTGCGCTGACGCGCCCCTTATTACGAGGCCGACGCACATGCACCCCTTTCGTCATTCCCGCGAAAGCGTGAATCCAGCGAACCGCTCGGTCCCCGCATGCCCGGGGACGATGATCGCGGTGTTTCCGCCTGAAACGTTGGCGCAGTAAACGATCATCGGCTCGGGATGAGAGCCTCCGTCAAGACGCAGCAACGGGCCGAGCATCTCGCGAGCCAGCTGCCGCCGCTGCTCGTGGCGGCCGAGCGCGTCGCGATGACAGTGGCCCAGGGCGTGCATGGACGCCGACGGGTCGGCCAAGGTGAGACGTTCTGGCAGTTCCGTCGCTACGAGCCCGGCGACAGCGCCGAGGAGATCGACTGGCGGCAGACCGCCAAGACCGATCGCATCTTCGTGCGCGAGACCGAATGGGAGGCGTCGGAAAGCGTGTGGCTGTGGCGCGATACCTCGCCGTCGATGCACTGGCGCTCGCATGCACAGCTGCCTGAAAAATCCAACCGCGCCGACCTGCTGACCTTGGCGCTGGCGGCGCTCTTGATCCGCAGCGGCGAGCAGGTGGCTCTGCTCGGCGAGAGTCCGCGTCCGACGACCGGCCGCGCGGCCCTTGGCCGCTTCGCCGATTTGATGGCGCTGCCGACATCCGCGGCGAGCCCCCGTCTCGACCTCCCCCGGGACGTGCCGATCCCGAAGCATGCCCAGGTGGCGCTGATCGGCGATTTCCTGTCGCCGCTCCAGGACATCGCGGCGGCGGTGCGGCGGATCGCCGGACGCGGCATCAAAGGCTATCTGGTGCAGATCCTCGATCCGGCGGAGGAAAGCCTGCCATTCACCGGCCGCACGCGCTTCGAGGGGCTCGAGAACGACGGTGAGATGCTGGTCCCGCGCGTCGAGGCCGTGCGGAGCGACTATCAGGCCGCCCTCCTCGCCCATGTCGAGGGCCTGCGCGACATCGCCCGCCAGGTCGGCTGGACCTTCCTGTCCCACCGCACCGACCGCCCGCCCGAGACGGCGCTGCTCGCGCTGTTCATGGCGTTCTCCAAGCCGGGCTATCGCTGACCATGAGCGGACTGCTCGGCATCGCGTTTCTCGGGCCGTTCTGGCTGATCGTGCTCGCGGCCCTGCCGATCCTGTGGTGGCTGCTGCGCGTGACGCCGCCGGCGCCGCGGCGTGCCCGGTTCCCCGCCATCCGCCTGCTGCTCGGCCTCAGGCCGCGCGAAGAGACGCCGGCGCAGACGCCGTTGTGGCTCCTGCTGCTGCGCCTTCTGATCGCCGCCCTCATCATCCTGGCGCTGGCGCATCCGCTGCTGAATCCGGGTGCCCGCCTGGCGACGACTGGACCGGTCGTGATCGTGATCGATGACGGATGGAGTGCCGCGCGCAACTGGGCGTCGCGCCAGACCATGCTGGCGGACCTCATGGATCGCGCAGAGCGCAACCGCCAGCCCGTGATGCTGATCCCCACCGCACCGTCGGTGGACGGCGAGGCGCCGCAACCCAGCCGGCTCAGCGCCGCCGCCGACGCCCGCAGCTTAGCCGCCGCCGTGGCTCCGAAGCCGTGGCCGGTGGACCGCGAGGCGACGATCCGGGCACTGGACAACCTCGACCTGCCGGGGGCCGCGAACGTCGTCTATCTGGCCGACGGCCTTGACGACGAGAAGCTGGCGCCCCTGGTCGAACGCCTGCAGCGCTTTGGCGGCGTCGAGTACTTCTCCGACGCCGAGGACCGGCTGGCGCGCCTCTTGCTGCCGCCGGTCTCGGAAACCGGCGGGCTCCTCGTCAGCGCGGCGCGTCCCGCTTCCGGCCCGGGAACGGTCGCGTTCGTGCGGGCCCTGGGCGACGATGGACGTCTGCTCGCCCGCGAAGAGATGCGCTGGCAGGACGGGCAGGCGAACGCCAGCGTGCGTCTCACCTTGCCCACCGAGCTGCGCAACCGCGTCTCCCGCCTCGAGCTCGAAGGCGAAGCTTCGGCCGGTGCCGTGGTGTTGGTCGACGAGCGCTGGCGACGCCGGCCCGTCGGCCTGGTCTCCGGCGGACCGGTCGAACGCGAGCAGCCGCTTCTCGCGGACATCTACTATCTGCAGAGGGCGCTAGGCCCCTTCGCCGAGATTCGCACGGGCTCGCCGCAAGACCTGCTGAAGCGCGAGATCGCGGTGCTCATCCTGGCCGACGTCGGCAAACTCGGAGAGGCCGATCTCGCCGCGGTCGACGCTTGGACACGCAAGGGCGGCATGGTGGTCCGCTTCGCCGGCCCGCGGATGACCGAAGGCGGCGACGACTTCGTGCCGGTGCCGCTGCGCGGCGGCGGCCGCAGCTTCGGCGGCGCCATGTCGTGGGCGCAGCCGGTCGGACTCGCCCCGTTCCCGCCGTCCAGCCCGTTCGCCGGACTGCCCATCCCCGACGACGTCAAGGTGTCGCGCCAGGTGCTCGCCGAGCCGAGCCTCGACCTCGCCGATAAGACCTGGGCGCGGCTGTCCGACGGCACGCCGCTGGTGACGGCGGACCGGCGCGGCGACGGCTGGCTGGTCCTCGTCCACACCACTGCGACGCCCGACTGGTCGTCGCTACCGATGTCCGGCTTGTTCGTCGAGATGCTGCAGCGGCTGGTGTCGCTGTCGCAAGGCGTCGCCGGCGAGGCCGGGGATGCCGTGCTGCCGCCGCTGAGCTCGCTCGACGGGTTCGGCCGCCTGCAGGCGCCCGCCCCGGTGGCGCTGGCCATCGCCGGCCGCGACTTCACCAAGGTCAAGATCGGGCCGAAATATCCGCCTGGCTATTACGGCGCCGAGTTCGGCCGGCGTGCGCTCAACGTCTCGACCGCGGTACCGCCGCCGCACGCCGCGACCAGTCTGCCCGGGGGTGTCAACCGCGCGGTCCTTCAGGGCAGCCGCGAGATCGACCTGAAGCCATGGCTGCTCGGCAGCGCCTTCTTGTTGTTGCTGGCCGACCTGATCATCAGCCTGCTATTGCGCGGCCTGACCGGCCGCGGGGTGCGGTGGCGGAGCGACGGGACTGCGGCCCTCATCGCCCTGGCCGTGCTGGCAAGTCACACGGCCCTGGCCCAGGGCACGCGGCCGGCACCGCAAGCGCCGGCCGCCGCACGTCCGGCAGACCGCCCCACCGACGATGGCACGCTGTCGAGCGCTCTCACGACGCGCCTCGGCTATGTGCGCAGCGGATCGGCGGAGATCGACGAGGTCTCGCGCGCCGGACTGATCGGGCTCGGTGCCGTGCTCTCGCGGCGCACGGCGATCGATCCGGGCCAGCCGGCCGAGATCGACATCGAGCATGATGAGATGGCCTATTATCCGCTGCTGTATTGGCCGGTGGCCGCGAGCGCGCCGCCGCCCACCGCGGCGGCTTTGTCGCGCGTCAATACCTACCTCCGCAACGGCGGGATGATCCTCTTCGACACCAAGGATGCCGATCGCGGCGGCCGCTCGCCGGCCGCCGACCGGCTGCGCGACATCCTGCGGCAGCTCAACCTGCCGGCGCTGGCGACGGTTCCCGCCGATCACGTGCTGACCAAATCGTTCTATCTGCTGTCCGAGTTTCCGGGCCGCTGGTCCGGCCAGCCGGTGTGGGTCGAGCAGGCGGACAGCCACGTCAATGACGGCGTGTCGTCGGTCGTCATCGGCGGCAACGATTGGTCGGCCGCGTGGGCCACCGACGGCCAGGGCCATCCGATGTTTGCCGCCGTCCCCGGCGGCGAGCCGCAGCGCGAGACGGCGCTCCGCTTCGGGGTGAATCTCATCATGTATGCGTTGACCGGCAACTATAAGGCCGACCAGGTCCACGTCGACGCCATCCTCGACCGGTTGCGGCGATGACCGGCGAGCTGACCTTCACCCTGTCGCCGTTGCTCCCGATGGCCTGGCTCATCGGGGCCGCGGTGCTGGGCGTACTGTTTCTGGCGGCGATGTGGTGGACTCGCGCCCGCGGTGCGGCGTGGCGCACCGTGGCCGTGCTTGGCCTGCTGGCGGCGCTGTTCAATCCCACGGCGGTCGTCGAAGAGCGCCGTCCGCTGCCCGACGTCGCACTGGTCGTGGTCGACGACAGCCCGAGCCAAGGTATTGGCCAGCGCCGGGCGCGCACTGAAACTGCGCTGAAAGCGCTTCAGGATCGGCTGGGGTCGCAGAAGGATCTCGAACTGCGCGTGGTCCACGGCGGCGGACGCCAGAACGCGCTTGGCGGCAGCGAAGGGACACGCCTGTTCGAGACCATCGACCGGGCGCTGGCGGACGTGCCGCGGTCGCGCCTCTCCGGTGTCATCATGCTCACCGACGGCCAGGTCCACGACGCGCCGCAGGATCCGGCGGCGGTGCGCGTGCCAGCGCCGATCCATGTCCTCTTGACCGGCGAACATCACGAGATCGACCGCCGGCTGGTGGTCGAACGCTCGCCGACCTACGGCATCGTCGGCAAGCCGCAGGCCCTGACCATCCGCGTCGATGACGGGCCGGATGCGCCCAAGGGCGAGATCGCGCGCGTCGACATCATCCGCGACGGCGGCGAGCCGCAGACCGTGCGCGTGCCGGTCGGCGTTCCGACCGACGTCGACTTCACCCTCGACCACGGCGGCAGCACGATTTTCGAACTGGTGGCGGAGGCCGGCCCCAAGGAGCTGACGCTCGACAACAACCGCGCCGTGGTCGTGGTGAACGGCGTGCGCGACCGGCTCAAGGTGCTGCTGGTGAGCGGCGAGCCGCATCAGGGCGAGCGCACCTGGCGCAACATCCTGAAGTCGGATCCGTCGGTGGATCTCATCCATTTCACCATCCTGCGGCCCCCGGAGAAGCAGGACGGCACGCCGATCCGCGAGCTGTCCCTGATCGCCTTCCCGATCCGCGAGCTCTTCGACGTCAAGCTGGACGAGTTCGACCTCATCATCTTCGACCGCTACCAGCGGCGCGGCGTGCTGCCGCAATCCTATCTCGAGAACATCGTGCGCTTCGTGCGCAAGGGCGGCGCGCTCCTCGATTCAGCGGGCCCCGGCTTCGGCACGCCCATGGGCCTCTACCGCACGCCGCTGGGCGCCATCCTGCCGGCGGAGCCCACCGGCCAGGTGTTCGAGCAGGGCTTCAAGCCCAAGGTCACCGACCAGGGCCTGCGCCATCCCGTGACCGCGGACCTGCCGGGCGGTACCGGCGCCGACGCCAAGGATCCGCGCTGGGGCCGCTGGTTCATGACCGTGGACGCGACGCCCAAGGAAGGCGCCACGGTGCTGAGCGGCGCCAACGACCGGCCGCTCCTGGTGCTGGACCGCGTCGGCGACGGCCGCGTGGCGCAGCTCCTGTCGGATCAGATGTGGCTGTGGACGCGGGGCTTCGAGGGCGGCGGTCCCCAGGCGGAGCTGCTGCGTCGGGTGCTCTACTGGCTGATGAAGGAGCCGGACCTGGAGGAGAACGCCCT
>DASWFO010000029.1:0-3447 GCA_036394195.1 Alphaproteobacteria bacterium
GCCGGCGGGCGCGTGCCGCTGCTGCTGCACCTGCTCTCGCCGGCGGGGCGCCCGCTGCAGGTCACGCGCGACCTCGGCGGCTTCTGGACCGGCAGCTATCCGGCGGTGCGCAGCGAGATGCGCGGCCGCTATCCCAAGCACTCCTGGCCCGATGACCCGCTCGCGGCCACGCCCACCGCGCGCGCGAAGCGGCCGGCGCGCTAACATCGCGACAGAACGGAACCGGTGGGTCGCATCCGCGTATTCGAATGATACGCAATGTGGAGGAGATCATGCGTTTTCTCCCGGCGGCCTTGCTCGCGGTCGACGCGCTGGCCGGTTGTTCCAGCGGCTCCAAGATCCTCACCGGCACGCAAACCGGCGTCGTGGTCCAATATGACGGCAAGGATCTGACTACGGCGATGCAGCGCGCTGCCACCTATTGCGGCGCACTCGGCAAGCAGGCGGCGCTGCAAGGAGTATCGCAGGATAACGGTACGAACGTCGCCACTTTCAACTGCGCCTGACCCTGCCACGCGCCGGCTCCGTTCACTGCGCGTGAGCGCCGACCCGTGCCAGGAACCATCCTATTGCGGTCCGCGCGCGGGTGTCATGGCCCGCGTCGATGGGATGGCTTTCGCCGACGCGCAGGCTTATGGTGCGCCGCCTCCGCCGAGGGTAGACCAGGTCGCCCTTGGTCCGCGCCGCGCCACGGCCCATCTCTTGTGGTCACAAGCGCGGCGCGCCTCGATGAAGCCCGCTCGCCGCGGCGGCCAGGTCCGGCACCGGGAGAAGATGAGGTAGGCATGGCGCAGACGACGGCGACGGGCAGGCCGAGAATCGGCGAGAAGATGCGGCACGGCCTGATCGTCGGGGCGCTGGGCGTCGTCTACGGCGATATCGGCACCTCGCCGCTCTATACCGTGCGGCAGTGCTTTGTCGATGTCGACAGCGTCAGCGAAGCCTCGGTGTTCGGCGTGCTGTCGCTCATCGCCTGGGCGTTGTTCGTCGTCGTCACCCTCAAATACGTCATCGTCATCATGCGCGCCGACAACCGCGGCGAGGGCGGCATCCTCGCCCTCACGGCGCTGGCGCTACGCACCACCAGCCGCCACACGCGCGCCTATGGGTTGATCTTGGCCGCAGGCCTGATCGGCGCCGCGCTGTTCTACGGCGACGGCGTCATCACGCCGGCGATCTCGGTGCTGAGCGCGGTCGAGGGCCTCAAGGTCGCGACGCCGCTCTTCGAGCCCTATGTCCTGCCGATCACCGTGATCCTGCTGGTCGGCCTCTTTCTGCTGCAACGCCGCGGCACTGCCCGGGTCGGCGAGTTCTTCGGCCCGGTCATGGCGCTGTGGTTCGTCGCGATCGCCGTCCTCGGCCTCGCCCAGATCGTCCAACAATGGCACATACTCCTGGCGCTCAACCCTTTTTACGGGCTGAATTATCTCGCCAGCGACCCGTGGCGCGGCTTCATCCTGCTGGGGGCGGTGGTTCTGGCGGTCACCGGCGCCGAGGCGCTCTACGCGGACATGGGGCATTTCGGCGTCCAGCCGATCCGGCGGGCGTGGCTCTACTTCGTCTTCCCGGCGCTGCTGCTCAACTATTTCGGGCAAGGGGCGCTGCTGCTGCGCGCCGTCGACCGACAGACGATCGAGCGCGTCCTCGAGAACCCGTTCTTTCACTTGGCGCCGGACTGGGCGCTCTACCCCCTGGTGGTACTGGCCTCGGTCGCGACGGTGATCGCGTCTCAGGCGGTGATCTCCGGCGCCTTTTCCATGACGCGTCAGGCGGTGCAGCTCGGCTACCTGCCGCGGCTCGAGATCCGCCACACTTCCGAGCAGGAGATCGGCCAGATCTTCGTGCCGGTGGTCAACTGGATCCTGCTGGTCGCGGTGGTGGCGTTGGTTCTGGGCTTCCGCTCGTCGGACAACCTCGGCGCCGCCTACGGCATCGCCGTCACCGGCACGATGAGCATCACGACCGTGCTCGCGCTCGTCTACATGTACGGCATCCGCCATTGGCATCCCGGCGCCGCCGCCATGCTGTTCGGCTTTTTCCTGACGGTCGATCTCGCGCTCTTCGCCGCCAACATGCTCAAGATCTTCGAAGGCGGCTGGTTCCCGCTTGTCGTCGCCGTGGTCGTCTATACGGTGATGGCGACCTGGCGGGCCGGCCGGTTGGCGCTGACGCGAGTGCGCGAGCGCGACGCGCTGCCCGTCGAGACCTTCATCGCCACCTTGCGCCCGGGCCATCCGCCGCGCGTGCCGGGCACCGCGGTGTTCACCACCGGCAACGTCACGGCGGTGCCGAATGCCCTGCTCCACAATCTGAAGCACAACAAGGTGTTGCATGATCGGGTGGTGCTTCTGACCGTGCAGACCATGGATATCCCGCATGTGACCGACGACCAGCGGCTCGAGATCCGCCACCTCGACCAGGATTTTCATACCATCACGCTGCATTACGGGTTCATGGATCAGCCCAATATCCCGCGGGCGTTCGCGCAGTGCCGCGCCGTGCAATTCCATTTCAACCTATTGGAGACTTCGTTCTTCGTCGGCCGCGAGAAGATCGTCTCCGGCCACCGCACCCGGCTCTCGCGCTGGCGCAAGGAGCTTTTTATTTTTATGTCCAACACGATGCTCGATGCGACGGAATTCTTCCGCATCCCCACCAATCGGGTCATCGAGCTCGGCGGCCAGATCGAGATCTGAGCGTGGAACCGGCCGCCTTCCGCTACCGGCGGTAGACGCGTTCAAAACTTCGCGCCTGCTGCCTCATCGGCGAACTTTGTGCCCGGTGCTCCGTTCGCTGTTTAGCACCGGACGGCTGCAAGCCGGTGTCCACGGTCAATGAGGAACAAGCTATGCCCTTCGACGGTACCGGCTATGAAGGCCGAATCGAGGCCATCGACAAGATGGACAAGGTCATTGATCTGCTGGCCCGCGAGGACCGCTGGTGCAAGCAGCAACTGCGATCCTATGACGGCCGGCGCTGCATCCTGGGCGCGATGATGGCGGCGGACGCGACCATCGCGTTGAAGGAGCCGATCCTGCTCGCGATCAAGCAGGTGACGGGACGCGATTACCTGCGGATCGAGATGTTCAACGACCATCCGCTGACGACGCACGGCCTCGTCATCAAGGTTCTGCACCAGGCGCGCGAGAACATCGTCAACGGTGTGGTGGAGCGGCAGATGGTTTCCGTCGCGCCGCAGACCGGCGCCTGGTGGGGCGGCCCTCTCAAGCCGCTGCATCAGTTGCGCAGGATCTTCGGCTAGCGTTCGGACAGGGGCGCGATTCCGGCCGAGATGCCGGAATCGGTGCCGCTGCCGTGCGCGGCATGCGGCCTGAGCAAGCACGGCCGGCGGAGCGGTCATTCGCCCGAGGGCTTGCGTTGCATTGCGACGGGCGTGGTCGTCGTGCGCAACGGCACCTCTTTCAGGAAAAATGTCGTCGCGACGCT
>DASWFO010000030.1:0-52633 GCA_036394195.1 Alphaproteobacteria bacterium
GCCGAGATCGGCATCGTCAGCTTGTGCGCACCCGCCGCGAACGCGCGCTCCGCCCCTTTCAGGTTGGGCACCAGCGCCACCACCGTGAGGCCAGGGATCTTGATCGCCTCGGCGACCACCTCGGCGGTGTCGGCCATCTGCGGCAGCAGCTTCGGCGACACGAAGGAGCCGACCTCGATCTCGCGCAGGCCCGCCTCGGCGAGGGCGCGGATCCAGCGATGCTTCGCCGCGGTCGGCATGATGCGCTTGACGCTCTGCAGGCCGTCGCGCGGGCCGACATCGCTCACCAGAACATCCGGAACTGTGGCATTGGTTGGCATGGGTTCGTCCTGTTGGCGCAAGCCCCTTTTCTGCTACCTAATATAGCCGCGCGTCCGGCCAAGGACGCTAAGAGAATTCGGGCCTGGCCCGGCAAGGGGAGAACGCGATGCTGCAGCAGAACACCGATCACATCCAGACCACGCATATCGGCAGCCTGCCCAGGCCGCACGACCTGCTCGACCTGATGAAGGCGAAATTCACCGGCCAGCCCTACGATCAGCGGACTTACGACCAGACGATCGCCCGCGCGGTGCGCGACGTCGTCAAGAAGCAGGCCGAGTGCGGGATCGACGTCGTCACCGACGGCGAATTCTCGAAGCCGGGCTTCTTCACCTATATCCGCCAGCGCCTCGACGGCTTCGAGGCGCGGCCGAACCAGAAGCTGCTGCTGTTCGAGACCGAGGTCGCCGCCTTCCCGGAATACTACGCGCAGTATTTCAAGGAGGCGATGATGGGCGGCACCGTCGTGCCGATCGTGCCGGTGGTGTGCACCGGGCCGGTCAAATATCAGGGCGAGGCGCTGCTGAAGACCGATATCGACAACGTCAAGGCGGCGGCGAAGGCGGCCGGCGTCCCGGAGGGCCGCGTCTTCCTGCCGGCCACCGCCCCGTCCGGGGTCGGCATCAACGAGTATTACAAGACAGAAGAGGAGTATTTCCACGCCCTCGCCAGCGAGCTGAACAAGGAATACCGGGCGATCGTCGGGGCCGGCCTGCTGGTCCAGATCGACGACCCGTTCCTGCCCGATATCTTCGTCGATCCACGGCTCGACGGTCAGCAGAAGAAGCGCCGGGCCGAGATCTACGTCGAGGCCGCCAACGCCGCACTGAAGGGCGTGCCTTCGGAGAAGGTGCGCTTCCACACCTGCTACGGCATCAACGAGGGGCCGCGCATCCACGAAGCGGCGCTGGCCGATATCATCCGCTACGTGCTCAAGATCAAGGCGACGCAGTACAGCTTCGAGTGCGCCAACCCGCGGCACGAGCACGAGTATCACCTGTTCGAGGACATCAAGGTCCCGGACGGCAAGGTCCTGTGCCCCGGCGTCATCACCCACGCCAGCAACATCGTCGAGCATCCCGAGCTGATCGCCGAGCGGCTGCTGCGCTTCGCGAAGCTGGTCGGCCGCGAGAACGTGATGGCCGGTGCCGATTGCGGCTTCTCCTCGCAAGCCCTGTACAAGACCGAGGTCCACCCCACGGTGGTGTGGGAAAAATTCAAGGCGATGCGCCAGGGCGCCGAGCTCGCGACCAAACAGCTGTGGGCGAAGCGCCCGCGCCCGAAGGCGAAAGGTCAGCGAACGAGGAAAGCTGCGGCGAGGACCGCGCGGCGGCGCAAATAGGGACCATCGTCATGCCCGCGAAAGCGGGCATCCATCGTGCCAGCGGACCCATGGATTCCCGCGTTCGCGGGAATGACGACAATGTTTAAGTCGAAGGGCGTTTCTTCTTCTGCTTCACCGTTGGCCGCTTGCGCTTTTTCCGGCCGCCGCCGGCGATCCGGCCGACCGTGTCCGCGGCGTGATAGGCGGGCCGCTTGAAGTAATGCGGGCCGTCATAGATCTCGATCAGCAGCGAGTCCTCGTGCGCGATCGTCGGACCGTGCGGGTGGCCCTTCGGGTTCATGTAGAACGTGCCGGGCTCGAGCACCAGGCCGGTCGCCGTGTACTCGTTGCGGCCCTTGAGGCAATACATGAACTGGTTGGAGGCGTGGGTGTGGCGCACCGGCACGCCGACGCCCTTCGGGCATTCGAACAGCGCGATGCTGGCGCCGGTTTTGGCGTCCTCGAACAGCGTGTAGATGCGAAAGCCGGCCGGGATGTTTTTCCACTTCGCCGCGTCCAGCCCCTTGACCAGCAGCTCGTTCGTCGTCGTCTTTGCCAAAGCCCCCTCCTCCCGATGCATCCTCGCCGGCATCTTGTGACGTCTCGCGGCGTGGTAAAAGCTGTTTTCGGACGAACGCAGGAACGAGGGACACCCACGGAATGGCCGGCTCAGAGCATTATGACTACGTGATCGTCGGCGCCGGCTCCGCCGGATGCCTGCTCGCCAACCGCCTCACCGAGGACCCCAATGTGCGGGTCTGCGTGCTCGAGGCCGGCGGCCGCGACCTCGACCCGCTGATCCACATCCCCATCGGCCTCGGCAAGATGCACGAGTACCGGCTGCACGACTGGGGCTATGACACCGAGAGCGAGCCCGGGCTCGACAACCGCAGCATCGAATCCATGCGCGGCAAGGTGGTGGGCGGCTCGTCCTCCATCAACGTGATGACCCATGTGCGCGGCCATCGCGGCGATTACGACCGCTGGGCGCGGAACGGCTGCGGCGACTGGTCGTACGCCCATGCCCTGCCCTATTTCCGGCGCTATGAGACGTGGCAGGGCGGTGCCGACCGCTATCGCGGCGGCGACGGGCCGTTGACGGTCATCACCTCGCCGACCACCGATCCGTTCTTCGATGCCGTCCTGGGGTCGGCGCGCGATAATGGCTTTGGCATCACCCCGGACTATAACGGCGCCGATCAGGACGGCTTCGGCCGCGTCCAGTCCACGATCCGCCAGGGTCGGCGCTGCAGCGCCGCGGTCGCATTCCTGCGGCCGGCGCTGCGCCGGCCCAACCTCACTCTGCGGATCCGCGCGCATACCACCCGCGTGCTGATGGAGGGTCCGCGGGCGACCGGCGTCGAGTATCTGAATAAAGGCCGCCGCGTAAAGGTCTACGCCGAGCGCGAGGTGATCCTCGCCGGCGGGGCGTTCAATTCGCCGCAGCTCCTGATGCTGTCCGGCATCGGGCCCGCGGACCATCTACGCGGTCTCGGCATCGCGCCGGTGCTCGACAGTCCCGCCGTCGGCGCCAACCTGCAGGATCACATGGCGGTCGCCGTATCCTATGACCGCCGCGAGCCCGGTGTGTTTCACGGCCTGATGCGCGCCGACCGCGCGGCAGCCGCCATGGTGCGGGCGTACTGCTTCGGCTCCGGTCCGGCGACCGTTCTGCCCGGCGGCATCACCGCGTTCATGAAAACGCGGGCGGGCCTCGACGTTCCCGACATTCAATTCTTCACCCGCGGCACCGCCCTCGGTGCGGGGCTGTGGTTCCCCGGCGTCAAGCCGCCCTATCGCGACGGCTTTTCCATGACCCCGGTGCTGCTGCACCCCGAGTCACGTGGCGAGCTCCACCTGCGCTCCGCCGATCCCCTGGACAGGATCAGGATCCACCACCGCTTCCTGTCCCGCGAGAGCGATCTCCGGACCCTACGCGAGGGCATCAAGCTTGCGCGTCACCTGATGGCCGACAAGGCCTTCGACCGGTTCCGCGGCGCCGAACGCACGCCGGGCGCCAAGATCGCGACCGACGCTGAGCTCGACGCCTGGATCCGCCGCACCGCCCGCTCGGCGCATCATCCCTGCGGCACCTGCGCGATGGGCACCGACGGCGCGGTCCTCGACCCGGCGTTCCGCGTCCGCGGCGCGGAGCGGCTGCGCGTGGTCGACGCCTCGGCCATGCCCGACCTCGTCTCGGGCAACATCAATGCCTGCGTCCTGATGCTGGCGGAGAAAGCCTCCGACCTCATCCGCGGCCGGCCGGTGATGGAGCCGGTGCCGGTGAATTAGAGCGCGCTTCGCGCTCGTATCCCGGCCGAGCGCAATCTTCTGCAAGGGGCGAAGCCCCTTGCAGACCCGGGCGAGAGCCGGGATCCATAGCTCCAGCGGAACGATGGATCCCGGGTCGCGCTGCTTCGCAGCTTGCCCGGGATGACGACGGAAACCGTCGTCACCTCATCTTGCTCTTCGCCTGCAGGTCCGCGGGCAGGTAGGAGATGTCGATCAGCTTGCCCCAGTCGGTGCCGCCGACCTTGGCGCCGGTGAGCAGCATGCCCTGCTGAATCGACGTCAGCTCGGCGATATCGATCTCGCCGGTCGACCACAGCTTCTGCTTGGTGTGGACCGACGCATCGACCGCGCCCGACGCGATCGCCGGCTCCATGTCATAGGCCGCGGCCATGATGCGCGCCGCTTCATCGGGATGCTCGTAGATGTAATCCACGCCGCGCCGGCGCGCCGCCAGGATGGCGCGGATCTTGTCCGGGTTTTTCGCCGCGAAGTCGTGCGTCGTGACGGCGACCACCGACAGGATCGGCGGCAGTGAATCCTCGGCGTTGAACACCTCGCGATACTTGCCGCGCTTGATCGTCTTGAGCGGCTCGGCCATCGGCGCCACGTCCACGCCGCCGATGTCGACCAGCGTGATGCCCTGGGCGTAGCCGCCGGCGGCGACCCGCTTCACCGACGCCGGGTCGATGTTGTTGCGGTTCAGCACCATCAGCAGGAACGCCTCGGTGATCGATTGCGGGCTGGTGAAGGCGACGCTGTGCCCGGCCAGGTCCTTGATCGCCTTGACCGGCGAATTCGGCTGCGCCACCCACACGTTGTCGAAGGAGCGTGCGGTTCCGGCGACGATGACCAGCGGCAGGCCCTCACGCTGCGCATCCATGGCCGCCGACGATGCGATCTCGCCGAACGGCAGGTCGTTGGCCAGCAGGTTGCGCACCACCGAGCCGCCGCCCCCGCCGCCGATGGCGCCGGTCACCGGCGCGCCAGCCTCCTTGAAGAAGCCCTTCTCCAGGGCCACGGCGTACGGCACGCCGAACAGATTGGTGCCCCAGTTCGACACCACCACGTCCGCCGCGCGCGCCGTCGCCGGCAGCAGAGCCGCCGCCGCAACCGCCGCGATCCACGCGCGCCGCCGCCAACCGCCGATACCTTCAGTCCTCATGATGCCACCCTGTTGTCGTGATTGGCCCCATCTTGCGTCAGGAGCACCGGCCAGCGGAAGGGAATTGTCAGGCCGGCCGCCGCTCCATAAACTAACCATCCGGTTAATTGCCGTTCAGCCACACCGCGGGAGCGCCCCCATCATGACCTCCACCATTCCCGTGATCGATCTGGCGCCGTTCTTCCACGGCGGCGACGCCGACAAGCGCCGAGTGGCGCGGCAGATCGACGAGGCGTGCACCGATATCGGGTTCTTCACCATCGTCGGCCACGGCGTGCCGGAGGATCAGATGCGCCGGGTGCGCGAGGTCGCGGTCGAGTTCTTCGCGCTGCCGCTCGACGAGAAGATGAAGGTGCAGCGGCCGCCGGAAAAGGTCAGCCGCGGCTATAACTGGGTCGGCGACCGGTCCGTCTCCTACTCCCTCGGCAAAGCCGCACCGCCCGACGTGCAGGAAGCCTATGCCTTCGGACCCGACACGCCCGCCGATCCCGCGGTGGACGGCGGCTTCGTCGCCAAGATGCTGGCGCCCAATATCTGGCCGGAGCGGCCGAAGCACTTCAAGGAGGTCATGCTCGGCTTCCACGAGGCCATGGGAGAGCTGGCGTCCGGCGTCTTGCGGGCGATGGCGCTGGCGCTCGGCATCGATGAGCACTTCTTCGTCGACAAGTTCGACCGGCCGGCGCGCGTCAACCGCATGATCCGCTATCCGGCGGTCACCGAGCCACCGCTGCCGGGGCAGCTCAGGTCCGGCGAGCACAGCGATTACGGCGCGGTCACCTTCGTCCGCGGCGACGACACGCCCGGCGGCCTACAGGTCAAGCACCGCAACGGCGGCTGGATCGAAGTGCATCCGGCGCCCGGGGCCCTGGTGTGCAACCTTGGCGACCTGATGATGCGCTGGACCAACGATCACTGGGTCTCGACCGTCCATCGGGTGGCGATCCCGCCGCCGGATGCCGTGCCGCAGGACCGGATTTCGCTGGTCTCCTTCCAAAGTCCAAATCCGAAGGCGATCATAAGCTGCATCGAAAAATGCGCCGGTTCCGACGGTGCCGAGAAATACCCGCCGATCACTTGCGCCGAATTCTATCTCGGCAAGCTGATGAAATCGGCTCATAGCCGGATCGACGCGACCGCCGCCGACGCGGTCGCCAAATCCGCCTGACCACGAGGACCTCATGAAGTTTTCAAGCGCCGTTTCGATGCTGGCGTTGGCCACGATCCTGGCCGCATGCACCAGCACCGACTATGGCAGCAGCACCATGAGCGACGACCAGAAGGCCGCGGCGCGGGCCGCCGTCGATCCGGCGCGCGATTGCTACGACAAGCCGTGGTTCGACACCGTCTCGGCGAGCGATCGCCAGACCATCGTGAAGGGCATGACGCCGATCGAGCGCGAGGTCTGCGGCGTGATCACCCGGCCGGATTACAACAGCCGCTGAGCGCTCCGCTCTGCGGCCTCGTTGGCCTGCAGACGAGTCAGCTCCGCTCGAACGTTCCGATGAGACGTCCGCGAGCGATAGCATGGCCGCGAACGGCGACCAGGAACTCGCGCAAGGTCGGCTCTTTCGCCAGCGCCAATCGCCGCCGCAAGGCCACGAGCTGGAACACATATCGGTGGGGACCGTGGCCGCGGACGGGGCGTGGTCCGGCATAGGCGCGTCGTCCAAACGAGGCTCGTCCGAGCCTGACGTTGGGGCCTGAAGCGCCCAATGCGCCTTCGGCCAGCCCGCCCGAGCCTGGCAACAGGCCGGTCGCGATGACATGAACGACGGGACGCGGAAGCGGCGCATCCGGATCCTGCATGATCAGGACAAGTTCGGCCGCTTCTTCCGGAACCCCGGACCAACTCAAGGCCGGCGAGATGTTTTCGCCGACGCCGTTGCCGGCGTACCGGATCGGAATGGCGCCGCCGTCCTGGAACGCGGGACTGGTCAGACGGATCGTGACCGGAGCAGCGGCCAGGGCCGGATCATTCCACGCCAGGTGCTTGTCGCCGGCCCGAATGAGCCGCAGCGCTCTGCCGATCATGCGTTCGATCACGTTGGTGGTCCTAATACCGCCGCCTGAAATTCGCGGCGGTCAGGCGCAGCGCGTCGCCGGGGCTCGGTCGCTGGAGCTGCGGCGCGAACGGATCGAAGCCGGCGCGCTCGAGCCGCGTCAGGTGCCGCTCCGCTAGAACGGCCGGCAGCAGCACCGGCAGCGCTTCCCTCCGAACCTCCGGGCGGCGAGCGCGCGCCGCCCGCAAATGCTCGCGCGCGCGGCCGGCGATTTCCCGCACCACCGGTGCGAGCCGAGCTCCGGCGCGCCCTTCGAACACGTCGTCGGGGCCGAGGCCGGTGCTGGTCAGCACGTCTTCGGGCAGATAAAGTCGCCGCTGCCGGGCGTGAAACGGCACCGCCCGCAACAGACCGACCAGCGCCCACGCCAATCCGATCTCGCGCGCCGCGGCCGCCGCGGCCGCATCGCCGATGCCGCTCAAGGCCAATGCCGTCTCGGACAGGCTCGACGA
This sequence comes from Alphaproteobacteria bacterium, assembly GCA_036394195.1. Taxonomy (GTDB): domain Bacteria; phylum Pseudomonadota; class Alphaproteobacteria; order CACIAM-22H2; family CACIAM-22H2; genus DATJPD01. Next base: position 7,612 of record DASWFO010000030.1, read on the forward strand.
TGTGTCGGTGGCATACTGCTCCAAAGCCGCCAGCGTCGCCGGCGGCTGGTCGACGAGGTCGAATTCGCGTGCGGTCAGCAAGCGCTCGAACAGGCGCGGGTCGACCGGCCGGGCGGCCAGCGCCCGCGCCAGAGCCTGGGCGACCGGATGATCGCGGACCGTGCCCGCCGCAAACTCGGTGATCGCGTCGCGCCACCACTGCAGACGCATCTGGCCGATGACCGGCTCGCTCACGATCTCGCGGACGCGCGCGATCTCGACGTTGAAGGCGTACAGCGCGAACAGCCGCGCCTGGACCGGCTCCCGCGCGAACATGGTGCACAGGTAGCGGTCGTGGTCGAAACGCCGGACCTGCTGGGCGCAATACTGGGTGGGATCGTCCGCCATGATACGTTTGGGATCGGCGCTCATTCATGCGGCGCGTCGGCGCGCGGCATGCCATAAAGGCCTATATAGCGCGAATCCACCGTCAATGACCGAGCTCTCGCCCGCGGCTCCCGCGATCATCGAACTTCCCCATGTTGGACGGACCGCCGACACCGAGAACTTCCCGGTCGGCTCATGGCTGATCGCGGCCGAACAGCGGCCGAGCCTCCTCACCTATTACGCCTTCGCCCGCGCGGCCGACGACATCGCCGACCACCCGCGGCTCGACGCCTCCGACAAGCTGCGCCGGCTCGACACCCTCGACGCCATTCTTCTCGGCCACACGCCCGCGGACCCTGCCGACCGGGCCCAGGAGGCCGCGGCTGCGCTGCACCAGGATTTCACCCGGCGCGGGCTCGCGATCGAGCACGCCCGCCATCTGCTGCAGGCGTTCCGCGCCGACGTCCAAAACCGGCCGTGCCGCAACTGGAGCGACCTGCTCGCCTACTGCCGCTATTCGGCCGCACCGGTGGCCCGGTTCGTCCTCGATCTGCATCGCGAAAGCGCCGCGGCGCGGCCCGCCGGCGAGGCGTTATGCGCCGCCCTGCAAATTCTGAATCACCTGCAGGACTGCCGGGTGGATTGGCGCGATCTGCGGCGTCTCTACATCCCGCAGGATTGGCTCGACGAGGCCGGCGTGGCGCCGGCGGCCCTTCTCGCCGCACAGGCGACGCCGGCGTTGCGCCGCGTCCTGGACCGGATGCTCGACGGCGTCGACCGCCTCCACGTAGCCGCGGCACCGCTGCCGCGGCTCATCGCCGACCGCGGCCTGCGCATGGAAGCGACGGCCGTGCTGGCGATTTCGCGCCGCCTCGCGGCGCGGCTGAGGCGGCGCGACCCGCTGGCCGGGCGCGTCGGCGTATCGAAGCTGGATAAGATCGTCGCCCTGGGATACGGGCTGGCGTTCGGCTGGCGGCGATGACCAGGGTCCACATCATCGGCGCCGGCCTGGCCGGGTTGTCCGCCGCCCTCCATCTCGCCGCGCGCAAGGTCGCCGTGACGCTCTACGAGGCGGCGCCGCAGGCGGGCGGCCGCTGCCGCTCGTTCTACGACGACCGCCTGGACCGGGTGATCGACAACGGCAATCACCTGCTGCTCGGCGCCAACGACGCCGCGTTCACCTACATGCGCACGATCGGCGGGGTTCCGGCGATGACCGAGATCGCGCCGGCGGAATTTCCGTTTCTCGACCTCACCACCGGCGAGCAGTGGAGCCTGCGCCCCAATGCCGGGCGCATTCCGTGGTGGATCCTGGACCCGCACCGGCGCGTGCCGCACACCAGTGCGTGGGACTACCTGTCGGCGCTGCGTCTGTTGCGGCCGACGCCGTGGTCGACGGTCGCCGACGTGATCGACCTCCAGACGCGGCTGGCGGAGACGTTTTGGACGCCGATCGTCGTCGCGGTGATGAACGCGCCGCCGGAACAAGCCGCCGCCCATCCGCTGGCCTTCATGCTGCGCGAGACATTCGGCCGCGGCGAAGCCGCCTGCCGGCCGTGGGTGGCGCTCGAAGGACTATCGACGGCCCTGGTCGATCCGGCCCTGGGGCGCCTGTCCGTCCTCGGCGGGACGTATCGCGGCGGCTGGCGGCTCGTGCATGTCGAAAAAGACATCGGCCGCGTCTCGAAGCTCCGCTTCGATGCCGGCGAGGTGGCGATCGACGACGACGCCCGGGTCATCCTGGCGGTGCCGCCTTACGCCGCGGCCGAGCTGCTGCCCGGCCTCGTGGTCCCCGAGGGCAGCAACGCGATCGTGAACGCGCATTTCCGGCTCGATCAGCCGGTGCCGTTGCCGGGCGGCCGGCCCCTGCTCGGGATCATCAACGGGACCGTGCACTGGCTGATCGCCCGCGGCGACATCCTGAGCATCACCGTCAGTGCCGCCGACACGCTGATCGATATCCCCGCCGAGGTGCTGGTGCCGCGGCTGTGGCGCGACGTGGCGCGCGCGCTCCGCCTGCCCGAGGGCCCGGTGCCGCCGGTGCGGCTGATCAAGGAGAAACGCGCGACCTTCGCCCAGACGCCGGCGAATTTGCGCCGGCGGCCGAAGCCGGTGACGGCGTGGAAAAATCTCTTCCTGGCCGGCGACTGGACCGATACCGGCCTGCCGGCGACCATCGAGAGTGCCGTCCGCTCCGGCGTCGCGGCGGCGGGCGAGGTGCTCCTCTCCGCAGGGAGGCCATTGTAACCCGCGGACATAGTGATATTATTCCTGCAGTCGTCCCGCGACTCGTAGAACTGCGAAAAGATTTGGGGGATAGCAATGGCTGACTTGCTGGAAAAACTCGGATTCGCGAAGCTTCAGAACGTCATCATCTATGGCGTGGTCGTCGCGATCATCCTGGCGCTCCTCGCCAAGGGCATCGACCTGAACAGCTTCATCTGGTGGGCGTTCATCGTCCGCTGGTTCCATATCGCTTCAGGCGTGATGTGGATCGGGCTGCTCTATTACTTCAATTTCGTCCAGACGCCGTCGATGCCGAAGATCCCCGACGATCAGAAGCCGGCGGTCACCAAGGTCATCGCCCCCACGGCGCTGTTCTGGTTCCGCTGGGCGGCCCTGTCGACGGTGATCTTCGGGCTGATCCTCGCCGGGATGAACCACTACATCGTCGAGGCGCTGACGCTCGGCATCATGGGCGGCGGCGCCAAGGCGACCGCCATCGGCATCGGCATGTGGCTCGGCCTGATCATGGCCTACAATGTGTGGATGATCATCTGGCCGAACCAGCAGAAGATCCTCGGCCTGGTCGAGGCGACACCGGACGAGAAGAAGGTCGCCGCCAAGGCGGCCGGCATGGCCAGCCGCTTCAACACCATGGCATCGATCCCGATGCTGTACTTCATGGCGGCCGCCAGCCACATCTACTGATCCTGACGGATCAGAGCGGATCGGAACGGGGCCTTCGGGCCCCGTTCTTTTTTGCGCGCGCGTCAGACGAAATCTGAAGAGATCGAACCCTACATCGTCATTCCCGCGAAAGCGGGAATCCATGGTTCAGTTGGCACGATGGATGCCCGCCTTCGCGGGCATGACGATTAGAGCGCGGTCAATTCCCGCTAACACTGCGGCGAGCGGATCAGGACATGCCGCGGCGGCGGGCGATCAGGATCTCGAGCCCCTGGATCGCCAGGAACAGCAGGCAGGAGATGACCGCCAGCACGGCGATCGCGGTCATCACCATGTTCATCTTGAAGATCTGGCTGCCGTAGAGGATCAGATAGCCGAGGCCGGCCTTGGCGGCCTGGAACTCGCCCACCACCACGCCGACCAGAGCCAGGCCGACATTCACCTTCAGGGTCGAGATCATGGTCGGCACGCTGCCGGGCAGGACGATCTTGGTGAGCACGCGCAGCCGCGAGGCGCCGAACAGCCGCACCAGCTTGATCTTGTCCGGATCGATGGCCTGGAACCCGGTGTACAGCATGAGAACGGTCACGAACACGCTGACCGCGATCGCCATGGCGTAGATCGAGGCGACATCGCCCAGCCAGATGTAGAAGATCGGCACCAGCGCGATCTTCGGCATCGCGTTCAGCACGACGATGAACGGATCGAGCACCCGGTACAGGAACGACGACCACCACAGGACCACGGCGCATACGATGCCGAGCGCCATGCCGCCGGCGAACCCGATCACGGTCTCCTTGAACGTGGTCCACACATGCACCGGCAGGCTGCCGTCCTGCATCATGGCGATGAACGTGCTCAGCACCGCCGACGGGTAGCTGGTCAGCATCGGGTTGACCCAGTTGGCGCGCGGCGCGACCTCCCACAGGATCAGCATCAGCACCACCAGGGCAAGCTGCCAGCCCTGGACCATGCGCGAGCGCCAGCGCAGGCCGCGCAGATAGGCTTGGTACGCGGCACTGCGCTGCGGCGGCGGCGCGGGCGCCGGCCCCTTCTGCGCCGAGCTTGAGATCACCGAGATTTGCATCCGCCTCACTCCGCCTGGTGCACGTCGAGCTCGTCCCAGATGGTCTGGAAGTAGCCGGCGAACTCGCTGCATTTGCGCGCCTGGAACGGCGTCGGCCGCCCGATCCCGAAGCTCGGGAACTCGATCCGGTGCTCGGTCTTGATCCGCCCCGGCCGACGCGTCATGACAATGACCCGGTCGGCCATGCTGATGGCCTCGCCGATGTCGTGGGTGACCAGGATGACCGTCTTCTTCTCGGCCGACAGGATGGCCGCGATCTCGTCGGAGAGGGCCAGGCGCGTCTGGTAGTCCAGCGCCGAGAACGGCTCGTCCAGCAGCAGCAGATCAGGGTTCGGACACAGCGTGCGCGCCAGCGCGGCGCGCTGCCGCATGCCGCCGGAGAGCTGTCCAGGCAGGCTGCCCATGAACTCGCCGAGGCCGTAGCGGCGCAGCAGCTCCAGCGCCCGGCGTCGCGCCGCCAGCATGTCGAGGCCGAGCAGCTCCGCCCCGATCAGCACGTTGTCGAGCACGCTGCGCCACTCCAGCAGCGTGTCCTTCTGGAACATGTAGCCGACGCGCGGCGACGGTCTCGTGACCGTCTCGCCGTTGATCTCGATCGTTCCCGCCGACGGTTGGAGCAGCCCCGAGACCAGCGAGAGCAGCGTGCTCTTGCCGCACCCCGACGATCCGACAATGGCCACGAACTCGCCCGGCCTGACCTCGAGCGAGATATTCGCCAGCGCCAAGGTCTCGCGGTCGGGCGAGAAGTAATGCAGCGTCACGTCGCGGATCGCGACGGCGGGACGCGCGACGGCCGCCTCGGGCTCGGACGGATAAGCGCCGGTGTCGGGCACGGCGGTGCCTATTCGCTGGCGAATTTCTGCTGGGCCTTGGTCGCGTAGACGTTGGTCACCAACTGGTCGTAGGTCAGCTTCTTGTCCTCGGGCAGCACGCCGCCGACGACCATGATCTCCTGCAGCTTGGCGAGGCCGGCCTCGTCGACGACCGGGCTGGTCGCCCAGATCGGCACACCGACCGTGCGATAGCGGTTGACCACGGCGATGTTGTCGGCCAGCGACAGGCCGGGAAAGAACGGCATCACCGCATCCGCGATATCCTTCTCGGGTGCAGTCTTCACCCAGGCCTGGGCGCGCGCGATCGCGTTGGTCCATTTCTGGGCGATGTCGCCATGCTTCTCGAGCCAGCTCTTCTTGGCAAAGAACGCCGTGTAGTCCGCCCGCCCCACCTCCTTGCCGACGGAGGCGAAGAAATGGAGCTGCCCGGCGTTCTCCAGCGTCGTCAGGTTGGGCTCGTTGAAGATCCCGAAATCGGCGGTGCCGGCCAGCCACGCGCCGTCGCGCGCCGCGGGGGAGATGTTGGTGATGATGTTCTTGATCGTGTCGGCTTCGACGCCGTTCTTCTTCAGCACGTATTCGAGATAGAGCTCCGGCGTGCTGCCGGGCCGCCAGCCCATGATCTTCTTGCCATTGAGCGCCGACCACGAGAACGGCTCGATCTTCTGCCGCGAGGCGAGGAACAGGCCGTCGGTGGCGGTGAGCGCGCAGAAGATCAGCGGCTTATCCGGCGATTCACCGTTGTAGATGTAGATCGGGACTTCCGGCCCGGCGAGCGCGAAATCGGCCTGGTCCGAGAGGATCATGGCGCCGACGCGGTCGCCGCCGTTGGCGGTGATCAGGTCGACGTCGAGGCCCTCCTCGGCCACGAAGCCCTTGGTCAGCGCCACGTACATCGGCACGTAGAACTGCGACCGCACCACCTCCGACATCTTGACCTTGATCTTGTCCTGGGCCTCGGCCGCCTGGGCCAGCCCCAGGATCAAACTCATCACCCCAAGCGCGGTCGCAAAGCGTCTGATCATCACGGCATCTCCTGTCCCGAATGCCTGAAATAGACGCAACATCCATGCCACTGAAATGGGCATGCGTTCGGCAATCCGAACCGCGACAACTGGCTGCAAACCGGGCAGACGCTCAGCGCTTGTTCAACGATATGGCCCGAAGCCCGGTCCCGACGCCCTCGGGACGGCTGCTGCTGGGCGGCACGAGACTTGCTCGCTACACCTTATCTCTGAGGCGCCACAGGAGCCCATCATGCACAAACTCTCCCTCCCCCCGGATCTGACCGAGCGCGTCATCCAGCGGTCCGGGCGCGCCCATCCGTTCGATGCCATGGATCCGGCCAAAACGGCCTTCGTCGTCATCGACATGCAGAACTACTTCATGAAGCCGGGCTTCCAGGGCGAGGTGCCGATGGCGCGCGAGATCGTGCCGCATGTGAACCGGCTGGCGGCCGCGGTCAGGCAGCGCGGCGGCCATGTCGTGTGGGTCAAGAACGCCACCAACGACACCCGCGAGAGCTGGTCGGTGTATCACGACTGGATTCAAACCCCGGAGCGGCGCGACCGGCGCTACGCGACCATGGACCTCGCCCATGAAGGCCATGCCCTGTGGCCGGCGCTGGAGGCCAAGCCGGAGGACGCGCAGATCGTGAAGAAGCGGTTCAGCGCCTTCATCCAGGGCTCGTCCGAGATCGTCTCCTATCTGCGCGGTCGCGGCATCGACACGCTCTTGATCGGCGGGACCGCGACCAATGTCTGCTGCGAGAGCTCGGCGCGCGACGCAATGATGCTGAACTTCAAGGTCGTGATGGTGCACGACGTGCTGGCGACCTTTACCGACGCCGAGCACAACGCGACGCTGGCCGCCTTCTATTCGTTCTTCGGCGACGTGCAGACGGCCGACGAGGCCATTGCCTCGCTCGACCGCGGCCGCAAGGTGACCGCAGCCGCCTGATCAGTCGACCGCGACCAGCACCGCGGCGACCCGCCGGGCTTCGCCGACCAGCACGTTGTAGGTGCGGCACGCGGCGCCCGTGTTCATCGCGTCGACGACGATGCCGGCCTCGCGAAGCCCCTGGCGGACCGGCGGCGGGATAAAGACGGCCCGACGGCCGCAGCCGACCAGCAGGATCTCCGGCGGCGGCGACACGGCCAGCACGGCGTTGAAACTGTCGGGTGTCAGGGCCGCGACGTCGCCGGTCCACGGGATCACGGCGCCATCTGACAACAGCTGGATCGAGCCGGTGAAGCTCTCGCCGCTGACCCGGAAACCGCCGTTCCCGTAGCTGTCGATCTGCCGGGGTGTTGCGGCCGGAGCTTCGGCCATGCCGGCCGCCGCGGCGTCAGGCTTTGGCGGGGGTGGCGCTCGCCGGCACCGGCGGGCCGCGGCGCAGCCGGTTCTCGCCGAGGAAGAGCAGGATGGGGGCCGCGATGAAGATCGACGACGACGTGCCGATCACGATGCCGATGAGGATGACGATGGCGAAATCCTGGACCGTGCCGCTGGCGAATATCGCCAGGGGCAAGGTGGCAAGAAACGTCGTCGTCGATGTGTTGATGGTCCGGTTCAAAGTCTCGTTGATGCTGAGATCGATCAGCTGGCGGAGCGGCATCGACTTGTATTTGCGCAGGTTCTCGCGCACCCGGTCATAGACCACGACCTTGTCGTTGATCGAGAAGCCCATGACGGTGAGGATCGCCGCGATGCTGGTCAGGTTGAACTGCATGCCCGTGATGACGAAAAAGCCGAGCAGCTTGGTGACGTCGAGGACCAGGGTCGCGACCGCGCCGACGCCGAACGGCCACTGAAAGCGGAAGGCGATGTAGAGGAGCATGGCGACCAGCGCCAGCCCCATCGCCAGCATGCCGTTCCAGAACAGCTCGGCGCTGACCGTGGCGCCGACCACCTCGACGCGCTGGATCTGCGTTCCCGGGAATTTCGCGATCAGCGTCGCCCGGACCAGGTCGGCGGCCTTCTGCTGCGCCGCCTCGTCGCCCTTCTGGCGCTCCATACGGATCAGCACCTCGTTCGGCGCGCCGAATTGCTGGAGCTGCACCTCGCCGAGGCCAAGCCCGTCGAGCGCCGAGCGCAAGGCCGCAAAATTCGCCGCTTCCGGCAAGCGCGCCTCGATGAGGATGCCGCCCTTGAAATCGATGCCGTAGTTGAGGCCGGGATGCAAAAGGAGGATCAGCGACGCGATGCTCAGGATCGCCGACACGACGAGGCCGGCGATGCGGCCTTTCATGAACTGGATGTTGGTTTTGTCGGGGACGAAACGCAGGCGGAACATATGACGTCTCCTAGACCGGCAGGAGCTTCGGGCGGCGACGGCGGACCCACAACAGGATCAGGAGCCGGACCAGCAGCGTCGCCGTCACCATCGAGGTCAGGATGCCGATGCTGATCGTGACCGCGAAGCCCTTCACCGGCCCGGAGCCGAAGATGTAGAGCAGCAGCATCTTGATCAACGTCGTCAGGTTGGCGTCGACGATGGTCGACAGCGCCCGCGCGAACCCGGCGTCGATCGCCGCCATCGGGGTCTTGCCGTGCTTGGTCTCTTCGCGGATGCGCTCGTTGATCAGCACGTTCGCGTCGACCGCCATACCGAGCGTCAGCAGGATGCCGGCAATGCCCGGCAGGGTCAGAGTGGCCTGCAGCAGCGACATCGCGGCGATGATCAGGATCAGGTTCACGACCAGTGCCACGTCGGCGAAAAAGCCGAACAGGCCGTAGGCGGCGATCATGTAGAGCACGACCAGCGTGAAGCCGACGATGCAGGAGTAGACGCCGGCGCGGATCGAGTCGGCGCCGAGGCCGGGACCGACGGTCCGCTCCTCGATGATCTTGAGCGGCGCCGGCAGTGCGCCGGCGCGCAGCAGAAGCGCCAGGTCGCTGGCCGACTGGGCGGTGAAATTGCCGGAGATCTGGCCGCGGCCGCCGAGGATGGGCTCGCGGATCACCGGTGCGGTGATCACCTTGCCGTCGAGCACCACCGCGAACGGCTTGCCGACGTTGTTCTTGGTCACGTCACCGAACTGGCGGGCGCCGACGCCGTCGAAGCTGAAATTGACCACCCATTGCCCGCTCTGCGGATTGGAGCCCGGCTGGGCGTCGGTGAGGCGGTCGCCGGAAACCAGGACGCGCCGTTGCACGAGGTACGTCACCGGCTTCCCGTCGGCGCCGATCTCCTTGTCAGCCGGCAGCAGCTCGTCGCCCGGCGGCACGCGGCCGGCCCGCGCCTCGGTGATGGAGCCGTTCAGATCGAGCAGATGGAACGACAGCTTCGCCGTCGTGCCGATGATCGCCTTGAGCCGCGACGGGTCGTCGAGACCGGGCACCTGAACCAGGATGCGGTTCTTGCCCTGGGTCTGGATGGTCGCCTCCTTCGTGCCGAGCTGGTCGACGCGCCGGCGGATAATCTCCACCGACTGCGTGAGGGTCTTCTGGTTGAGATCGGCGATCTGGCGCGGATCGAATTGGAGGTGGAGGGTGCCGTCGGATTGGGAGTTGACCTGCAAGGTGGGGTCGATCTGGCGCACCGCCTCGCGCGCCTTCTCGATGGTCGCGGGATCCTGAACCCGGAAGGTGACGCCGCTTGTCCCCTCGATGCCGAGGCCGGTGATCGCGATGCGCTGGTTGCGCGTCGACGTGCGGATGCTGTCGACGAGATTCGCCAGGCGCTCGCGCATCACCGCGTCGAGGTCGACCTCGAGCAGCAGCGAGGAGCCGCCCTGCAGATCCAGCCCAAGGCTGATCGTGCGGTGCGGAAGCCAGCTGGGGAGCTTGTCGGCGCGGTCCGGTGGAATGAGATTGGGCGCGGCGAAGATCACGCCCAGCGCGATCAGCGCCAGGATCGTCCACACCTTCCATGTGGCCATGCCTACCATGGCGCGGGCCTGGGGTTAGCCCTTCACCGTTGCCACGTAGTCGTCGTGGCCGAGCCGATCATAGAGCTTGCGCTTGGTCGGATCTTTCAAGGTGTCGTAGGCCTCGGCCGCCGCCGGCTCGCTCGCCTTGGCGGCATAAGCGGTTTCGATGGCCGCCGTGTCGGCGTCATCCTGCACGCCCAGAACCTTGTAGTATGAAGAGTCCGACTTTGGCGCCCTCTCCTTCCTGTCCGCTTTATCGCCGGACGCCGGCTCGGTGCGCGCCATCACCTCCGCGATCATCCCGCGCATCGCCCGCACGCGGACACCATCGGCGATTTCCAGGCTGATCTCGCGATCGCTCACCACCTTCGCCACCGTGCCGACAATCCCGCCCGAGGTCACGACCCGATCGCCGCGGCGCAGCGCGTCGATAATCGCCTTGTGGTCCTTGGACTTCTTCTGTTGCGGCCGGATGATCAGGAAATAGAAGACGACGAAAATCAGCGCCAGCGGGGCGAGCTGGATCAGATCGAAGCCTCCGCCGCCACCGCCGCCGCCGAACAGCTGGCCATAGGCCGGCGAAATGAATGACATACCAAACTCCTAAATCTTGGGCGGCCGGACTATAGCGGCACAGGCGGGAAATGCAATCTGGTCCGAGGTTTAGCGATTTGCTAGCGTGCGGGCGTCATGGATATAGAGCCGCTCCTCCAGCGCATTGCCGACGCCCTCGACCGGCTGGCGCCCAGACCGCCGGCGCCGGCCGATCTCGCCGGGGCCGATGCCTTTGTCTGGCACGCCGAAGGCGAGCGCCTCGATCCTGTCCACAAGATCAACCGCGTCGATCTCGACCTCCTCAAGGGCATCGAGCGCCAGCGCGACATCCTGCTCGAAAACACCCGCCGCTTCGCCAAGGGCCTGCCGGCGAACAATGCCCTGCTGTGGGGCGCCCGCGGCACCGGCAAGAGCTCGCTCGTCAAGGCGGTCCACGCCACCGTCATCGCTGAGATGCCCCAGGCGCCGCTGGCCCTGGTCGAGATCCACCGCGAGGACATCCCCTCCCTTCCCCGCCTGCTGACGGTGCTGCGCAGCTCGCAGCGGCGGTTCGTCCTGTTCTGCGACGACCTGTCGTTCGACGGCCAGGACGCGTCGTACAAGTCGCTGAAGGCGGTGCTGGAGGGGGGTGTCGAAGGCCGGCCCGACAACGTCGTGCTTTACGCGACCTCTAACCGGCGCCACCTCATGGCGCGCGACATGATCGAAAACGAGCGGTCGACGGCGATCAATCCGAGCGAGGCGGTCGAGGAGAAGGTCTCGCTCTCGGACCGGTTCGGCATCTGGCTCGGCTTCCACAATGTCGATCAGGACACGTATTTCACAATCATCGAGGGCTATGCGCGGCGCTACGGTATCGACATCCCGCGCGAGCAGCTCGAGGCCGAGGCCAATGAATGGTCGGTGACACGGGGTTCCCGCTCCGGCCGCGTGGCCTGGCAGTTCATCCAGGAGCTCGCCGGCCGTTCTGGCCGGCGGCTCGAGTAGACTCCTCAGGCGTGGGCGTGCGTGCCGCCGTGCTCCGGCAGCATCTGACGCAGCCGGTACGCCGCGATCATCAGCAACACGCCGAACACGATGGCGTAGGCCCCGATCCACCACGTCAGCACCAGCAGCCCGGCGATCGGCCAGATGAACAGCAGCACGCCGAAGACCGCCGACAATATCCCGCTGAGCATCAGCCAGATCCGGCCTTCAACGGCGCGGTCCATCCGCATGGCAGCCACCGCGAGCAGGACACCGCTGACCACGGCCCAGGCACCGGTCAGGTAGACCAACGCAATCAGGGTGATGCCCGGCCACACGATTGCGATGACCGCGGCCGCGATGTCGGCGATGCCTTCCAGCAACAATGGCCAGTATGAGCGGTGTTCCCGCATCGCCCGCACCGCGGCGGTGATGGCGAGCACCCCGTCGATCGCCATGTAGGCCGCGAAGAAGCCGAGCAGCACCGCCAGCGTGATCCCCGGCATGACAAACGCGAATATCCCGAACAGGATGGCCACCACACCGCGCAGCGCGAAGGCCCACCAATGTTCGGCCAGACGTTCCGAAACTCCGACCCATGCGTCGCTCATGTTTTGTCCTCTCTTCCGGTAACCCTCCCCCGCGAGTCCAACTCGCCCGGGCTAAGGGAGTTCCTCACGCCTCCCGTCATACCCGAGGCGGGGCGGCGGCGAATTGACGCTCGTCAATAAGGGCTTATCGCCTTACGGAGGCTTACCGGCTTACGGAAGAGCAGCGGCGGTCTGCGGGCCTAAATAGTCGTGAGGGTTGAGTGGCCGCGACCCTTTGCGCACTTCGAAATGAAGCTGTGGCGAACCCACGCTGCCGGTCGCGCCGACGCGCGCAATCACCTGGCCCCGCCGCACCTCGTCGCCGCGCCGCACCAGTAATTCCTCCGCATGCGCATACGCGGTGATCCAGCCGTCGCGATGCTTCACCAACAGGAGGTTGCCGAAGCCTCGCAGTTCATTGCCGGCATACACCACCATGCCCCCTTCGGCAGCGCGGATCGCGGTCCCGCGCGGTGCCGCGATATTGATCCCGTCGTTCTGCAGACCGCCGGGCTTGCCGCCGAAATCGGAGACGATGGTGCCGCGCACCGGCCACAGGAACCGGCCGCTGCGCACGGGCTCGATCTCGGCCGGTGCCGGCGGCGGCGGTGGGGGCGTGCCCAAGCTCGCCGGCTGAGGGACGACCGGATGCGGCGCTGGCGGCCGCGGCAAGGGCAGCGGCACCCCGGCCGACGTCGCGGCGGCGGCAGACGCCGTCACCGGCGGCGCTGCGGCCGGCAGACGATCGGGCGGGACCGGCGCCAGCGCCGGTAGGGGTGCCGGAGCCGGCGGTGGTGGCAGGGCGGTCGTCTCGATGGCCGAGCCGCGCACCGGCGACGCTGGCGGCGTCAGCAACGGCAGCGTCTCGTCGCGCACGATCGGCGCGGTTCCAGGGGACGCGCTCTCGGGCGGCCGGGCCGGCGATAGGACCACGACTTGTGCTGGTGCAGCCGTCGCCAGGGACGGGCTCGGCGGACCCGGCGGCAGCACCAGCACCTGACCCGTGCGCAGGTTGTACGGCGGCGGCAGCGCGTTGGCGCGCACGAGCTCGGTCGTGCCCAGGCCGTAGCGACGCGCGACGCTCGACAGGGTGTCGCCCGGTTGGACCTGATAGGCGCGCACGCGCGGCACGGTGAGGCGTCGGCCGCCTTGCAGGATATAGGGCGGCTGCAGATTATTGGCGTCGATGAGTGCCCGCATCGGCGCATTGCTGCGCCGCGCAATCGAATACAGAGTATCGCCCGACTGCACGACGATCTCGCCGGGCAGCGAGTCCACGGGCTGTGGCGGCAGCGGAGTGAGGGCCGACCGGCTTGGCGAGACCTGGCTTTGCGCGCTCAAGCCCGAGCCGCCATAGGCGACGATCGGGGCCGGGCCGCCGATCCGCGCGCACGACGCCAGAGACAGCGGGCCCAGTACCGCCGCACAGAGCAGCGGTACCATCCTCGCTGCGACTCGCAGGTCTGCTCCCCCGGTCATGCGCATAGAAATACCGACGATCCGGCTTTTCGTCCAACGGGCCGGAGTACCGTCCTATTCCCAGCCTGTTTCCGTGGCCGGTCCTGCCGTCACACGCGCATGTCACTCCGAGCCTTCTTGGGGCCGTACGACCCAGCTGGCAAGCGGCGTCTTCGTTTTTACTGGTGCGCCATCGGCGGGGCTGGCGGTCCACGCGGTCACGAGCGTCTCGCCCGGCGCCGAGGCCGCGCCGCGACGGCGGGTGCGGACGGCGCCCAGTGCATGCACGAGGCGGTCGAACCACAGATACACGACCGGTGTCGTATAGAGCGTCAGGACCTGCGAGACGGTCAGCCCGCCGATAATCGCGATGCCGAGCGGCACCCTGAGCTCGGCCCCTGCCCCGTGGCCGAACGCCAGCGGCACGGCGCCGAGAAGCGCTGCCATCGTCGTCATCATGATGGGTCGAAAGCGCAGCAGGCAGCCCTGGCGGATGGCTTCGAGCGGCGACAGGCCCTGTTCCCGCTCGGCCACCAGAGCGAAGTCGATCATCATGATCGCGTTCTTCTTCACGATGCCGATCAGCAGAATGATGCCGATCATTCCCATGATCGAGAGGTCCTGGCCGGACAGCATCAGCGCCAGCAAGGCACCCACGCCCGCCGACGGCAACGTCGAGATGATCGTCAGCGGGTGAATCGCGCTCTCGTAGAGCACGCCGAGCACGATGTAGACCGCGATGATCGCGGCGAGGATCAGCCAGGGCTGGCTGCGCAGCGAGCTCTGGAACGCCTGGGCCGTGCCCTGAAACGTCGCCACGACGGTATCCGGCATCCGGGCCTGCTGTTCCACCCCACGGATCGCGTTCACCGCCTCGCCCAGCGAATGGCCGGGCGCCAGGTTGAACGACAGCGTGACCGACGGAAACAGCCCCTGATGGTTGATCGCCACCGGCGACACGCCCTCGTCGAGACGGCCCAAGAGGCTGAGCGGCACCAGCTGGTTGGCCATCGGCGACCGGATGTAAAGATGCTTCAGGGCGTCGGTAGTGAGCTGAAATCCGGGGTTCACCTCCTCGATCACGTGATACTGGTTCAGCTGCGTGAACAACGTCGCGATCTGGCGCTGGCCGAACGCGTCGTACAGCACGTCATCGATCTGCTGGGCGGTGATTCCAAGGCGCGATGCTGTCGGCCGGTCGATCTTCAAGGTGGCGCTGAGCGCCGCCGCCTGCGCATCCGACGCGACGTCGCGAAGCTGCGGCAGCCCCTGGAGCTTCTTTAGCATCGTGTCGGACCACGTCGTCAGCTCGGCGATGTTCGCGTCCTGCAGCGTGTATTGGTATTGCGTCGCGTTGAGCCGGCCGCCGACCTGGATGTCCTGGCGGACCTGCATGTACAGCGTCACGTCCTGGATGCCGGCGACCTTCTGTTTGAGGCGCGCCATGATCTGGTCGGCGGCCGTCCGGCGCTGCGAGAACGGCTTCAGGTTGATCATCAGCCGGCCCTGGCTCAGCACTGGATGCCCGCACCAGTAGTAGACGTTGTCGACGTCCGGATCCTGCATGATGACGTGCCCGAGCGCCTGCATGCGTTCGGTCATGGCGTCGAAGGAGATATCGGGCGAGGCCTGCGCCAGGCCCAGGATCAGGCCGGTGTCCTCCTGCGGGAAGAAGCCCTTGGGCACCGCGGTGTAAAGGAAGCCGGTGGCGGCCAGGGTCGCCAGGGTGACGAGCAGCGTCTTCACCGGATGGCCGAGGACACGGTCGAGGGTCCGGCCATAGAACGCGACGGCGCCTTCGAACATCCGCTCCGACCACTGATAGACGCGGCCGCGGCTCTCGTTCGGCTTGTGCCGGATGAGCCAGGCGCACATCATCGGTGTCACGGTCAGCGACACCAGGCCCGACATCACGATGGCGACGCTGACGGTGACGGCGAACTCACGGAACAGCCGCCCGATGATGCCGCCCATCATCAGGATCGGGATGAACACCGCGATCAGCGACACGGTCATCGAGATGATGGTGAAGCCGATCTCGCGCGCACCGTCGATCGCCGCCCGCAGCAGCGGCTTGCCGTGCTCGAGATGCCGCGTCACGTTCTCGACGACGACGATTGCGTCGTCGACGACGAAGCCGACGGCAATCGTCAGGCCCATCAGCGACAGGTTGTCGAGGCTGTAGCCGAGCACGTACATCACCGCGAACGTCGCGACCAGCGACAGCGGGATGGTGACGCTGGGAATGACCGTCGACCACAGATTGCGCAGGAACGAGAAGATCACCATCACCACCAGCGCGATGGTGATCATCATGGTGAGCTCGACGTCGGCCACCGACGCCTGGATCGTCTGGGTGCGATCGCCGACGATCTGCACCTTGGCCGCCGGCGGGATCGCGGCGGTCAGCATCGGCAGCCGGTCCTTGATGTTCTGCACCGTCGCGACGACGTTGAAGCCGGGCTGCTTGTGCACATCGATGATGATGGCGCGCTTGTCCTGCAGCCAGGCGGCCTGGCGCACGTCTTCCGGCGCGTCGAGAACCGCGCCGAGATCCTGCAGGCGAATGGGAGCGCCGTTCTTGTACGCCACCACCATCGGGCCGTAAGCCGCGGCGTCCATCACTTGGTCGGTCGTGTCGAGCACGACGGCGCGATTTGGGCCGTTGAGATTGCCCTTCGGCGCATTGACCGTCTGGAGGCCGACGATGCTCCTGACGTCGTCAAGCGTCAGGCCGAGCCCGGCCACCTTGTCGGGATCGAGCTGGATGCGGACCGCGGGGCGCTGTTCGCCGTGATAGTCGACGAGGCCGACGCCGGGCATCTGCGAGATCTGCTGGGCGATGAAGTCCTCGGCGTAGCGGTCGAGCTCCGTCAGCGCCAGCGTGTCCGAGGTCAGCGCCAGAGACATGATCGTGAAATCCGCCGGATTGATCTTGTTGTAGGTCGGCGGCATCGGAAGGTTCTTGGGCAACAGGCTGCTGGCGGCATTGATCGCGGTCTGCACGTCCTGCGCCGCACCGTCGATCGACCGGCTGAGGTCGAATTGCAGCACGATCCCGGTGGTGCCGAGGGAGCTCTGCGAGGTCATCTGCGTGACGCCGGGGATCATCGAGAACGAGCGCTCGAGCGGCGTTGCGACGGAGGTCGCCATGGTTTCGGCGCTGGCGCCCGGCAGGTTGGTCGTGACCTGGATGGTCGGAAACTCGACCTGCGGAAGCGGCGCCACCGGCAGGGCGAAATACGCGACCATGCCGACCAGCACGACGCCGATCGCCAGAAGGGACGTGCCGATGCGCCGCCGAATGAAGATCTCGGACAGGCTCATCCCGCCCTCCCCGTATGCGGCGCGACGACAGGACCGTGCCGGCGGGCGCGCTCGCTGGGCGCAAAGCGATACGGGTCATAGACGACCGTCTCTCCAGCCGTGAGGCCGAAGAGGACCGTGACGAAGCTCCGCGCGGCGACGCCGGTGCGCACAAACCGGAGCTCGATCGTCTGATCCGGGCCCAAGACGAACACATATTCCTGGCCCGTATGCCGGATGACCGCGCGCTGTGGAATTGTCAGGCGGATTACGCCGGCCAGCGCCTGTTGGCGCACGTCGCAGAGCACGAGGAACGCCGAGCCGAGTTTCCCGCGCAGGAAAAGCTCGGAGAGGGTCATGACGCGGTCCCCGGCGATGCCGCGGCGACGTCAGCAGGCGTCACCTCGACTTTGACGCCGGCGGTCAGGCGCGCCTGGCCGCTGACCACGACGGTGTCGCCGGCGGCGAGCCCGGACAGCACCGCCGTGACGCCCTCGACCGTGACGCCGGTCGTCACCGGCCGGACCTCGACCGTCTTGTCGGGCTTGACCGCGTAAACATAGGTTCCGTTCTGGCCGCGCAGGACGGCGCGCGCCGGCACGACCGTGATATTTGCTTCCGTCCGCACGAGGATGCGCGCCATGACGAATTCGCCCGGCCACAACGCCCGATCCGGATTCTGGAACCGCGCCTTCAGCTTGAACTGGCCGCTCGCCGGATCGACCTGGCTGTCGATGAAGACCAGCTCGCCGCGCGCCAGGCCCTTGGTCCCGTCGCGGGTATAGGCGTCGACAATCAGCTTGCCGGCCGACGAGGCGGCGAGCACGTCGGGCAGGCTGTCTTGCGGCAGGGTGAAAATGACCGAGATCGGCTGCATCTGGGTCACGGTGACGAGGCCATTCATATCGGTCTGATGCACGATCGAGCCCGGATCGATCAGACGCAGCCCCACCCGCCCGTCGAGCGGCGAGGTCAGCGTCGTGAAGTCGAGTTGCAGCTGAGCGTTGTCGATCAGCGCCTGGTCGGCGTTGACCGTGGCTTCGAGTGCCGCCACCTGGGCCTTCAGCGTGTCGACGTTCTGGCTGGGGGCGGCGCCCATGCTGGCGAGCTTGGTGAAGCGCGCATGGTCGACCCGGGCGTTCGCGAGGGTGGCCTGATCTTTCGCCAGGTTTGCCCGCGCCTGCTTGAGCTGGGCCGCGAACGGACGCGGGTCGATCTGCGCCAGCAGATCGCCGGCATGCACGTCCTGGCCCTCGGTGAAGGCGACGCGGTCCAGCTGGCCGTCGACCCGTACCTTCACGTTCACGACGTTCAGCGGCGTCACCGACCCGACCCCGACGAACCAGATCGGCAGATCGCGGGCGACGGCCGGACCGGCGGTCACCGGCACGGCCGGCGTCGTGGCCGCGGCGGGAGTGGGCGCCGCCTTGCCGTGCTTCAGCGTCAGGAACGGAACGGCGCCGAAGACCACCGCAATCGGCACCAGGGCGAGTGCCAGCTTGAGCGCGATCCGGATCGGCCGGGCCCTGGCGTCGAAGGCGTGGAAATCGATCATAGTGAACTCCGATCGGTGCTGCGGGGAGAATTGATGCCGAGCGGGGACGGACTCCTCTCGGCGAGCACGGCCGCGACGGATTGCTCGTCGAAGCCGCCGCCCAGCGCGCGGAAGAGACCGACCGCCGCCTGCAGCCGCAGCAGACGCACCTGAAGCAGCGTGTCTTCCGCCTGGTACAGCGTGCGTTCGGCCGTGAGCACGGTGAGAAAGTCGACGATGCCCATCTGGTATTGCGTGTTGGCCAGGTCCATCGCCCGGCGCGCCGCGTCGACGGCCTGACTGTCGATCGTCTCAAGCTCCTTCAGCTGTCCGGCCGCGGTCAGCGCGTCTTCCGTATCCTGAAGAGCCGCGATGACGGTTTGGCGATAGGTCGCGGCGAGCTCGACCAGGCGAGCCCGATCGAAGCGCAGCTGGCCTTCGAGACGGCCGCCTTCGAACAGCGGCTGCACCAGGCCGGCGGCGGTGTCGGAGACGAGCGTCGCCGGAGAGAACGACGACAGCGACTTGCTGGCGACGCCCCCCGACGCGGTCAGCGTGATGCTCGGATAAAACGCCGCGCGCGCGGCGCCGATGTCGAAATTGCTGGAGACGAGGCGCGCCTCGGCGGCCTGGATGTCGGGCCGCCGCCGCAGGATCTTCGCCGGAAGATCCGCCTGGATCTGCGGAAGCGCCATCTTGTTCAGGTCCTGGCCGGCGACGTCGAAGCCCTCCGGAATGCCGCCGGCCAGCACGGCCAGCAGATGAAGGCTCTGGTCGAGCTGCTGGCGGAAGATGGGCACCGCGGACTCGAAGGTGAAGACCGCGTTGCGTTGCTGCTCAATCTGAAGATCGGACGCGGTGCCGCCGCTGCGCTGGGCCTCGATGATGGACAGGATGTGGCGCGCGGATTGCGCGATCTGCTGGGCGAGGCGCAGCCGCTCGCGCAGGCTGAGCACCTGGAAATAGGTGTCGGCCACCGTCGATGTCAGAGTCAGCACGATCGTTTGGCTGTCGAAGGCAGTGGCATGAACGAGAGCCTCCGCGGACTTCGCGACCGCGCGGTTCTTGCCCCAGAAGTCGATCTCGTAACTGGCCTGGGCGAACACGCTCTGTGTGTGGCTCGTGGCGAAGCCGTTGCTGGCGTCGATGCTGCCGATGGCGGCCACGGCCGGATACTGGGCCGCCCCGGCGACCTCGGCGGTGCCGCGGGCCTCGTCGATGCGCGCCACCGCGGCTTGGAGGTTGAAGCTGCCCGCGAGTGCCCGGTCCATGAGGGCCGCGAGTTCCGGATCGCCGAAGCTTCGCCACCATGTCGGATCCACCGCGACCGTCGGGCCGGAGCTTGTCCCGGGGGTCGCCCATCCCTCGGGGACCGACGTGACGGGCTGCTGATAACCGGGAACCAGGGAACAGCCGCCCATCGCCAGGCCCAAGACCATGAGTGCTGCGAGAAGCGGTGCGGCAGAACAAAGATGCTGCGCCACAGCTGTCGCGGGGCACATCAGGGCGTCGTCGGAAAGCGGCATGCGGGATTACACGGACCGGCTTGAAAAACCCGCCGGACCCTACCGCGGCGAGACTGACGCAAGCTTCGCCGGAAGATGAAATCGAGTTTAATCAGGCGCTAAAACGCCTGCCATCACCGATACGTACAAGCTTTCGAGCACCCGAGCCCCCATATTCAGGGGCCGTGCGATCTCCAGCGATCATCGGCCGGTGTCGGCGGATGGGCTCGTTCTGGTAACTCGCGTGACCGCGCGCGCCTACATCTCTGGATTGACACGCGTTACGTAAATTTCATGTCCCGGCGATCCCGATTTTCGCAGGCGTTCGGCCCAGACCCCGTGAACAGCACATGGACGATTTCGCCAATCAACCCGTCGCACGTACCGCGCCTCCTTCACCGCTTCGCGAGCCGGCGGTGCGCAAATCAAGGAGGCGTTGGCTCTTCGTTGGCGGCCTCATCCTGCTCGCCTCGCTGGGCCTCGCCGTGTTCTGGTTCGCGCATCATCCGTCTCAACCTGCAGCTGGCGCGCCGCATCCACATGGCGAAACCACAGCCGTGGAACCCGTTGCGGCTGAAGCCATCGGGATCGGCGATATCGCGGTCATCCTGGATGAATTGGGCACCGTGACACCCCTCGCCAACATTACGGTGCGGACGCAGATCAACGGCCAGCTGATATCGGAGGCCTTCCAGGAGGGTCAGATCGTCAAGCAGGGCGATTTCCTGGCCGAGATCGATCCGCGCCCCTTTGAGGCGGCGCTGGAACAAGCGCAAGGCGCTTTGGCTCGTGACCAGGCGCTGCTCGCGGAAGCGCAAATGGATCTTGCGCGCTTCGAGACGCTCGCAAAACAAGACTCGATCGCGCGGCAGCAGGCCGAGGACCAGCGGTATCTCGTCGAGCAAGACAAGGGGACGGTGCAGCTCGACCAAGGGGCCGTCGATACGGCGAAAGTCAATCTCGTCTACTGCCACATCACCGCCCCGGTCACCGGCCGTGTGGGCCTGCGCCTCGTCGATCCGGGTAGCTACGTCCAGACCACCGACACGACCGGGATTGTGGTGCTGACGCAGGAACAACCGATGTCGGTGATATTTACGGTCGCCGAGGACGACTTGCCCGCGGTCCTGAAGAGTCTCTACGCCGGGGCGACCCTGAAGGTCGAGGCCTACGACCGGTCGAACACGACCCTTCTCGCGACCGGCAGGCTGAGAAACTCGGACAATCAGGTCAACACGACGACCGGTACCGTCAATATGCGGGCCATCTTCCCCAACGACGACTTCCGCCTGTTCCCGCAGCAATTCGTGAACGTTCGCCTGTTCGTCGACACGCTGCACGATGTCGTGCGGGTTCCCGTCGCCGCCGTGCAACAGGGTGCACCGGGCGCCTATGTGTACGTGATCAAGCCAGACGACACGGTGGAGGCGAGGCCGGTCAAAATCGGACCGATCGATGGCGCCTACGCCCAAGTCGTCTCGGGCTTGTCCGCCGGCGAACGCGTCGTCACCGACGGGACGGACCGGCTGCGCGACGGGCAAAAGGTGGTTGTGCCCGGGCCCCAGAAGCAATGACGGCGGGACCGTGCCATGAGCCCGTCCCGCATCTTCATCCTTCGGCCCGTCGGCACATGGCTTTTGATGCTGGCGATTCTCCTGGCCGGCGCCGTCGCCTTTCGGTTTCTGCCGGTCTCGGCGCTGCCGGAGGTCGACTACCCGACCATCCAGGTGCAGACGTTCTATCCCGGTGCCAGTCCCGAGGTGATGACGTCCGCGGTCACCGCTCCGCTCGAGCGCCAATTCGGCGAAATGCCGAGCCTCAGCCAGATGTCGTCGGTCAGCGCCGCGAGCGCCTCCGTGATCACCCTGCAATTCGGACTCGACATCGGCCTCGACGTGGCGGAGCAGGAAGTTCAGGCGGCGATCAACGCCGCGAGCAATCTGCTGCCGGCCGGCCTGCCGGCGCCCCCCATCTACGCCAAGGTGAATCCGGCGGACGCGCCGATCCTGGTGCTGGCCTTGACCTCGAAGACGCTGCCATTGACGCAGATCGAAGGTATGGCCGAGACGCGGCTTGCACAAAAGCTGTCACAACAGCCGGGCGTCGGTTTGGTCAGCATCAGCGGCGGCAACCGTCCGGCGATCCGCGTTCGAATCAACCCCCGCGCGCTGGCGGCCAACGGCCTCAACATCGACGATCTGCGGACGACGCTTGGAAACGCCAGCATCGATCAGCCGAAGGGAAACTTCGACGGACCTGAGCAGGCCACCACGATCACCGCCAACGACCAGATCACCAGCGCCGCAGACTACGGCAACCTGGTGATCGCCTATCGGAACGGCGCCCCGGTCCGGCTCAGCGACGTCGCTACCGTGGTCGACGGCGCGGAGAACACCAAGCTGGGTGCGTGGGCGAACCGCACCCCGGCGGTCATCCTCAACGTGCAGCGCCAGCCGGGCGCCAACGTCATCCAGGTCGCCGACAACATCAAGGCGTTGCTGCCGAGGCTTCAGGGCACACTGCCCACCGCGGTCGACGTCGCCGTGCTAACCGATCGCACGACGACGATCCGCGCGTCCGTCGCCGACGTCGAGTTCGAACTGGCGCTGGCGGTTGGCCTGGTGGTGCTCGTGATCTTCCTGTTCCTGCGCAACGTGCCGGCAACGGTGATCCCCAGCCTGTCGGTGCCGCTGTCCCTCGTGGGCACCGTCGCGGCGATGTACTTGCTGGGCTTCAGCCTCGACAATCTGTCGCTCATGGCGTTGACCATCTCGACCGGGTTCGTGGTGGACGATGCGATCGTCATGATCGAGAACATTGCCCGCTACGTGGAGCTGGGCGAGAGCCCATTGGCCGCGGCTTTGAAGGGCTCCGCCCAGATCGGCTTCACGATCATCTCGCTCACCGTGTCGCTGATCGCGGTGCTGATCCCGCTGCTCTTCATGGGCGACGTGGTCGGGCGGCTGTTCCACGAATTCGCGATCACCTTGTCCGTCACAATCGTCATCTCGGCGATCGTGTCGCTGACCCTCGTGCCGATGATGTGCGCGCGCCTGGTGCGGCACCGGCCTGAGGCCGAGCGCAGCCGCTTCGACCTCGCCGCGGAACGGGTCTTCGATTGGGTGATCGGCCGATACGACCGGCTCCTCGGGGTCGTGCTGAATCACCAGCCGCTGACCCTCATGGTTGCTGTCGCGACGCTGTGTGCGACAGGACTGCTGTATGTCGCAGTGCCGAAGGGGTTCTTTCCGGTCCAGGACACCGGCGTGATTCAGGGCATGTCGGTCGCCGCGCAGAGCTCATCGTTCGCCGGCATGACGCGGCACCAGCAGGACCTCGCCGATGCGATCCTGAAGGATCCCGACGTGGTGAGCCTGAGCTCGATCATCGGCGTCGACGGCCAGAACCTGTCGCTGAACACGGGCCGCTTCCTGATCAACCTCAAGCCGAAGAGCGGACGGACGCTGAACGCCGCGCAGATCGCCCGCCGGATCCAGCAGGAGACGGCAGGGGTCACCGGTGTGTCGCTCTACCTCCAGCCGGTGCAGGACCTCACCGTCGATTCCACCACCAGCCGCACGCAATATCAGTTCGTGCTGGAGAACCCGGATGCCACCGCGTTCCAGACATGGGTGCCGAAGCTGGTGCAAAAGCTTCAACAATCTCCGAACCTGGCCAATGTTGCGAGCGACCTCGCCGAGCGGGGCCCGACAGTCCATCTCGCGATCGACCGCTCGACCGCCGCGCGCTTCGGCATCACGCCCGCCACCGTGGACAATGCGCTCTACGACATGTTCGGGCAGCGCATCATCAACACCATCTTCACGCAGTCCAACCAATACCGCGTGATCATGGAGGCGACGCCGGACCTGCAGCAGTCCCTCGCCGCCCTGAATGCAATCCGCCTGCCCTCCTCTCTGGCGCCGGACGGACAGGTGCCGTTGTCGGCGATCGTGCACGTCGAAAAGCGCACGGGACCGCTGGCGATCAGCCACCTTGGGCAGTTCCCCTCGTCGACGATCTCATTCGACACCGCTCCCGGCGCGTCGCTCGGCGCGGCGGTGGCCGATGTCCGCCAGGCCGAGAAAGACATCGGCTTGCCGGACAGCTTCCTCACCGCCTTCCAGGGCGCCGCCGCGGCCTTGGAAAAGTCGCTGTCGAACGAACTGCTGCTGATCCTGGCGGCGATCGCCACCGTCTATATCGTGCTCGGCGTCCTGTACGAGAGCTTCGTCCACCCGGTGACGATCCTCTCCACCCTGCCCTCGGCGGGCGCCGGGGCGCTGGTCGCGCTGTTGATCGCGGGCTACGAGATCGACGTGATCTCGATCATCGGCATCATCCTGCTGATCGGCATCGTCAAGAAGAACGCCATCATGATGATCGATTTTGCGCTGGAGGCGGAGCGTAAAGACGGCAAGCCGCCCCGCCAGGCCATTCATGAGGCGGCCCTCCTGCGCTTTCGCCCGATCCTGATGACGACCATGGCCGCCCTGCTCGGCGCGTTGCCGCTGATGCTCGGGACCGGAACCGGCTCGGAATTGCGCCGGCCGCTCGGCGTGGCGATCGTCGGCGGACTGGTCGTCAGCCAGGTGCTGACGCTGTTCACCACGCCGGTCATCTACCTGCTGTTCGACGGCCTCGCGGCCCGGCTCCGCGGCCGCCGGCCCGACGAGCGCCAAGCCGGGCCAGCCGTGCCATGAACATCTCGGCACCC
Source organism: Alphaproteobacteria bacterium (assembly GCA_036394195.1). GTDB lineage: Bacteria > Pseudomonadota > Alphaproteobacteria > CACIAM-22H2 > CACIAM-22H2 > DATJPD01. Next base: position 32,313 of record DASWFO010000030.1, read on the forward strand.
TTCATCACCCGCCCGGTGGCGACGACGCTCCTGACCGTCGGCATCGTGCTCGCCGGCGTTCTCGCGTTTCTGAAGCTGCCGGTCTCGCCGCTGCCGCAAGTGGACTTTCCGACCATTGCCGTGATGGCGCAGTTGCCCGGGGCCAGCCCGGACACGGTCGCCACCAGCGTTGCGAGCCCGCTGGAGCGGCATCTCGGCCAGATCGCCGACGTCACCGAGATGACCTCGGTCTCCTCGATCGGCCAAGCGCGGATCGTGCTGCAATTCGGGCTCGACCGCGACATCAACGGCGCCGCACGGGACGTGCAGGCGGCGATCAACGCGGCCCATGCCGACCTGCCGACGTCGCTGCGCAGCAATCCGATCTATCACAAGGTCAATCCCGCCGATGCGCCGATCCTGATCCTGGCGTTGACGTCGAAGACGCTCACCCGCGGCCAGATGTACGATGCCGCGAGCAACGTACTGCAGCAGCGGCTGTCGCAGATGAGCGGCATCGGTCAGGTGATCGTCGCCGGCGCCGCGCTGCTGGCGGTCCGTGTCGAACTGAAGCCGCAGGCGCTGTTCAAATACGGCATCGGCCTGGAGGACGTCCGCGCCGCGCTGTCGTCCGCGAACGCCAACAGCCCGAAAGGCGCGATCGAAGACGGCGACGGGCATGACCAAATCTACACCAACGATCAAGCGACCAAGGCGGCGGACTACCGGCCGCTGATCGTCGCCTACCGGAACGGCGCCGGCGTCCGGCTGTCGGACGTGGCGGAAGTCGACGATTCGGTCGAGGATCTGCGCAATGCCGGGATCACCGACGGTGAGCCGGCGGTGCTGGTCGTCCTGTTCCGGCAGCCCGGCGCCAACATCATCGACACCGTCGATGCCGTGAAAAATGCGCTGCCGCAGATCAAGGCCGCGATGTCACACGACATCACGGTGACGATCGCCAACGACCGCAGCACGACCATTCGCGCCTCGCTGCGGGACACCGAGCGCACTCTGCTGATTGCCGTCGCCCTGGTGACGCTTGTGGTCTTTCTCTTCATGCGCAACTGGCGCGCAACGCTGATCCCGTCGATCGCCGTTCCAGTTTCGATCATCGGCACGTTCGGCGCTATGTATCTGTTGGGCTTCAGCCTCGACAATCTCTCGCTGATGGCGCTCACCATCGCCACCGGCTTCGTGGTCGACGACGCCATCGTCGTTCTGGAGAACATCACGCGTCACGTGGAAGCCGGCGTGCCGCGCGTGCAGGCGGCGCTGCGCGGCGCCCGCGAGGTCGGGTTCACCGTGGTCTCGATCAGCCTGTCGCTGATCGCCGTGTTCATTCCGATCCTGCTGATGGGCGGAATCGTCGGTCGGCTGTTTCGCGAGTTCGCGCTGACCTTGTCGCTCGCCATCATCGTATCCCTGGCGATCTCGCTCACCACCACGCCGATGCTGTGCGCGCTGTTTCTGCAGCCGCTCCCGCGCCGCGACGCCGGGGAATCCGGCCTCCTTGCCCGCGCAGTCCAGCTCTACCGGCGCACTCTCACCTGGGCGCTGCGGCATGGCGGCGTGGTGATGCTGGTCCTGGCCGCCGTCGTCGGCCTGAATGCATGGCTGTTCGTGATCATCCCGAAGGGTTTCTTCCCGCTTGAAGATACCGGACGCCTGGTCGGCGGGCTGCAGGCGGATCAAGGCATCTCGTTTCAGGCGATGCGGCAGAAGCTCGAGGATACTATCGCCATTGTGGGACGCGACCCGGCGGTGGCAAGCGTGTCCGGGTTTACCGGTGCGGGCAGCGGCGGCGGCGCCGGCACGACCAACACCGCGACCGTGTTCCTGAGCCTGAAGCCGCTCGGGCAGCGGGACGACCTGCAGACCGTTCTCGGGCGCCTGCGCCGGGCCACATCGGGCCAGCCGGGAGCCCGGCTTCTCCTGCAGCCGGTTCAGGACATCCAGGTCGGCGGACGGCAGAGCAATGCCGCGTACCAGTACACGCTGCAGGCCGACGACGCGTCGCTGCTGTACGCGTGGACGCCGAAGCTCCTGGACGCCCTCCAGCACAGCCCGGTCCTGCGCGACGTCAACAGCGACCAGCAGCAGAACGGAGGAAGGACCGATCTGGCCATCGATCGTGCCACCGCGAGCCGGCTGGGCCTCACCGTGAGCGAGATCGACAACACGCTGTATGACGCGTTCGGGCAGCGGCAGGTGTCGACCATCTACAGCGCGCTCAATCAGTACCACGTGGTGATGGAGGTCGCGCCGCAATACTGGCAGAGCCCGGAGACGCTGAAGGACATCTATGTGAGCACCTCTGGCGGCAGCCCCAGCGGCACGTCGCTCACCAATGCCGTCGTGGGGACCGTGACGGCGGGCAACAGCTCAAGCCAGAGCACAGCCGCCAGCATCGCCAACAACTCCGCGCGGAATGCCCAGACCAACAGCCTGGCAACGACCGGGAACAGCGGCGCCTCCGCCGGGGCCGCGGTCAGCACGAATCAAGAGACGATGGTGCCGCTGGCCGCCTTCACCCACTACGCAGCCGGCCACACGCCGCTCGCGGTCAACCACCAGGGACAATTCGTGGCGACGACGATCTCGTTCAATCTGGCGCCGGGAAAATCGCTGAGCGATGCCACTCAGGCCATCAACCAGGCGACGGCGCAACTTCGAATGCCGGCCAGCATCCATGGCACGTTTCAGGGCACGGCGCGCACGTTCCAGGCGTCTCTGGCCAGCGAACCGTTGCTGATCGCAGCCGCGTTGGTCGCCGTCTACATCGTGCTCGGCATTTTGTACGAGAGCCCCGTCCATCCGATCACCATCCTGTCCACGCTGCCGTCGGCGGGCGTCGGCGCCGTGCTGGCGCTGCTGCTGTTCCACACCGAATTCAGCATCATCGCGCTGATCGGCGTGATCCTGCTGATCGGGATCGTGAAGAAGAACGCGATCATGATGATCGACTTTGCGCTGGACGCTGAGCGTACCCGCGGCTTGGCGCCGCGCGAGGCGATCCTCGAGGCGGCCCTGCTGCGCTTCCGCCCGATCATGATGACCACCTGTGCGGCGATGCTGGGCGCATTGCCGCTGGCGCTGAGCTTCGGCAGCGGCGGCGAGATGCGGCGCCCGCTGGGCATCGCCATCGTCGGCGGCCTGCTCCTGAGCCAGGCGCTGACGCTCTACACGACGCCGGTGCTCTATCTGTACATCGACCGGTTCCGGCTGGCGGCACGGCGGCGTTGGCGCCGCGCCTTCCCACGGATCGCGGCCGCATCGGGAGCGGACTGATGCGTCGGTTGATCTTCCTCCTCGCTCTCGTGCTGTCCGGCTGCACGGTCGGACCGGACTATCAGCGCCCGGACGCGCCGATATCGGTCGCGTACAAGGAGCTGCAAGGTTGGACCATCGCGCAGCCGCAGGATGTGGCGGATCGCGGCGCGTGGTGGTCGATCTACAACGACCCCGAACTCGACCGGCTCGAGCGCCAGATCGATGTTTCCAACCAGACCATCAAGCAGTTCGAGGCGCAGTATCGCGACGCCGTGGCGCTCGTTCAGGAAGTGCGCTCGAACCTCTTCCCCACGATTGGCGCCACCGCGGGCGCTACCCGCAGCGGGACGGGGAAGAGCCCCGCGCAGACCCAATACAGCGTGGAAGGCTTGTTCAGCTGGGATCTCGACGTGTGGGGCCGCATCCGCCGGGAGGTCGAGAGCCAGGCCGCCGCCGCTCAGGTCAGCGCGGCCGACCTCGCGAATGCCCGGCTGTCCGCGCAGGCGACTCTGGCCACCGACTATTTCGACCTGAGGGCCGAGGATTTGCTGGCTGAGATCCTACGGGAGACCGTCGTGGCCTTTGAGCAATCGCTGACGATCGTGGAGAACCAGCATACGGCTGGCACGGCGTCCTCGGGGGACCTCGCCGCGGCGCAGGCCCAGTTGGAGGGTGCCAGGGCGCAGCTCGTCGCGGTCGGCGTGCAGCGCGCGACGTTGGAGCACGCGATTGCGGTGCTGACCGGTCACCCGCCGGCAGAGCTGACGATCCCGCCGGCGCCGCTCGCGACAGAGGTGCCGATCGTGCCACCCGGCTTGCCGTCGACCCTGCTGCAACGGCGGCCCGATATCGCCGCGGCGGAGCGGCTAATGCAGGAGGAGAACGCGCTCATCGGAGTCGCCAAGGCGGCGTACTATCCGGACATCACCCTGTCCGCAGACGCCGGGTTCCTCAGCAACTCGCTGTCCGGTTTGACGCACACCGCCAACAGCGTGTGGTCGGTCGGCGCATCGGCGAGCGAGACGCTGTTCGACGGCGGCTTCCGTTCCGCGCAACTGGACGCGACCCGCGCCACCTACGACCAGAGCGTCGCCAGTTATCGGCAGGTGGTTCTCACGGCCCTGCAGCAGGTGGAGGACCAGCTCTCGTCGCTGCGCATCCTGGCGCAGCAGGGGCAAGCGGAGGCTATCGCCGTTGCCGCGGCACAGCACGCCGTCGACGTGACGCTGAACGAGTACCGGGCTGGAACGGTTACTTATACGAGCGTCGTCACCGAGCAGCAGATCCTGCTGACCGACCAGCAAACGGCGCTGGCCGTGCAGCAGAGCCGGCTGGTCGCGAGTGTCGGGCTGGCCGCAGCCCTGGGCGGCGGTTGGGATACCAGCCAGCTGCCGAATCTGGCGGCTTTGCGGGCAGGACGTTCAGGATCGCCGAGCAACGCCGCGCTCTCCCGCCAGGCAAACTGATCATCTGACGAGCGGAGCAGACCGGCGTCAATGCGGCAGCGAAGTGCCGACGCCGATTGCGGCAATTCGGATCGATCAGCAGCATCTTCATGAAGCCCGTACGCGTTTGCGACCCCATATCTGAATCAACTCGCGCGTTTCCATCCGGAGACCCGCCTTGCAACAGGAGACCTAAACATGATCCGCAGATTTCGACCCATCGGTACACCAGTTGCTGCTCTCGCAGTCGCAACCCTGCTCACCGCCGCGGTCGCGGCGCCGACGCTCGCCGCCGCTCAGACCGGTCCGACTGCGCCGGCACCCCCTCAACGGGCACAGCCTCAGCGCGGCCCCGAAAACGTGGAGGCCCGGATCACCGAGCTTCGGGAGCGCTTGAAAATCACCCCAGCCCAGATGATGGAGTGGAACGCCGTCGCCGAGGCGATGCGGGACAATGCCCAGTCGGTGCGGCAGCTTGCGCAGCAGCGGGCGCAGAACGTGTCGGCAATGACTGCGGTCGACGACCTTCGCTCGTACGAGCACATCAATGAGGCGCATGTCGAGGGGATGAAGAAACTTTTGCCACCCTTCGAAGCGCTCTACGCCAGCATGTCGGATGCGCAGAAGAAGAACGCGGATGCCGTATTCGCGCAGTTCGAGCGGCCAGGACGCAAAGCGCACCGGTCGTCGTGAGCCGCCGCCACATCTCGTTCGAAGGAGTATCGCCATGAAATCCAAAGCTTCCCGGGGAGGACGGGGATTCATTGCCGGAGCACTCGCGCTCGTGAGCATTGCCATGCTGTCGGGGGCGCCGCCGGCGAACGCCGGGGTCAACGTCGGGATTGGCGTTGGCGTGCCCGTCGCACCGCCCGCGGTCGCGGCGCCGCCCGTGGTCGCGGCGCCAGTCGTGCCTTATGCGCCGCCTCCCGTCGTGGTCGGTGCGCCTGCGGTGTCCGTCGGGGCTGGGTTTGGCCACCGTCCCTGGCACGGCCACGACTGGCACCATCATTGGCATCGCTAGATCAACCGATCAAAGCGGGGCACGCGGACGGCCGGCGGGCGCACCTCTACGTCACCGGCCGCTCGCGGATCAGGTATCCGGCATCGCGCACGGTTTCGATCAGCGGATGCGGACATCCCTCGTCGAGCTTCTGGCGCAGGCGGTGGATGTGCATGTCGACGACGTTGCCGCGCGGATCGAAGTCGTATTCCCAGGCGGCTTCGAGAAGCATCGTGCGGGTGACCACCTGTCCGGCGTGGCGAACCAGCTTCTCCAGCAGGAGAAACTCGCGGCGCTGCAGGCGGATGAGCTTGCCGGCGCGGGTCGCCGTGCGCCCCTCGGTATCGATCTCGAGATCGCCGACGCGCAGAACCGACGCCCCGCGTGCCCGGTCGGTGCGCCGCGCCAGCGCCTCCAGGCGCGCCAGCAGCTCCGCGTAGACATACGGCTTGGCCAGATAGTCGTCGCACCCGGCCCGAATCCCCTCGACGCGGTCCTTCGTGGTGGCGATGGCGCTCAGCATGAGGACCGGCGTGCGCGGGTCGCCTTGGCGCAGCCGCCGCACCACGGTCAGGCCGTCGAGGGCCGGCAGCTTGCGGTCGACGATCAGGGCGTCATAGATGCCTTCGCGCGCCATCGCCAGCGCCGTCTCGCCATCGGCGACCCGGTCGACGACGTGCCCGCTTTCGGTCAGCCCGCGGACCAGGTAATCGGCCGTCCGGGTGTCATCTTCGGCCACCAGAACACGCACTTAGCCGCCGCTCCTTAAACTAGATTTCATCTTCGCGACATCGGCCTTTTGCACACTATATGACAATAGTACGATCTGAGAGCCTGGAGCCGGATCCCCCCATGCCCAATGTGCTGGTCGTCGAAGATGATAGGCAGACTGCCGCGGAAATCGCGGCGGCGCTTGGCGATTCCGGCTTCGACGTCGAGTGCGCGCCGACCGGCAAGGAGGCCCTGCTGAAGGCGGCGGCCAGCAAATACGTGGCGATCGTGCTCGACCGGATGCTTCCCGGAGGGCTCGACGGGCTGGCCGTCCTGTCGACCCTGCGCACCCTCGGCGTCGACGCCCCGGTGCTGATCCTGAGCGCCCTGTCCGCGGTCGACGAGCGGGTCAAGGGCTTGCGCGCCGGCGGCGACGATTACCTGACCAAGCCCTTCGAATCGCTGGAGCTGACGGCGCGGGTCGAGGCCCTGGTGCGGCGGCGGACGGCGCCGCACGCGAAGACCCAGCTCGCGGTCGGCGACCTGGAGCTCGATCTGCTGAGCCGCAAGGTGAGTCGCGCCGGCCAGGCGGTCGACCTGCTGCCGCGCGAATATCGCCTGCTCGAATACCTGATGCGGCATGCCGGCCAGGTGGTGACCCGAACCATGCTGTTCGAGGAAGTGTGGCAGTATCATTACGACGAGCGCACCAACGTCATCGACGTGCATGTCGGCCGGCTGCGGCGAAAACTGGACGAAGGCGGACTGCCGTCGATGATCCACACGATCCGCGGCTCCGGATACATCCTCCGTGCGCCTGACTGACCTGCTGCGGACGACGAGCTTCCGGCTCGCCGTACTGTTCCTGACCCTGTTCAGCGCCGCTTCGCTGCTGCTGTTCGGGTTCCTCTACTGGCAAACCGAGCGTTATCTGACCGGCGAGGTCGACGACTGGCTGGTGCGCGAAAGCACCGGGCGGGCGGCGGAGAAGCCCCACGAGCTGGCCGAAGGACTGACCGAGCACACGGCCCTCGACCCCGCGGGTCGCCGTCCCTTCGCCTTGTTCGACAGCACCGGCCAGCGGCTCGCCGGCGGCCCCGTCACGCTGCCGTCGCCGCTGCCGCCGATGGATGAACCCTTCGCGTTCACCCAGACCCGCGACGGCAGGCCGGTTCTGCTTCGCGGGATGGCGCGCCAGTTGTCCACGGGCGACATCGTGCTCGTGAGCCAGGACATGCACGATGTAGACCGGTTCAGCGACCTGCTGACCGATGCGATGGCCTGGGGTTGGCTGCTGGTGCTCGCGGTCGGGCTCGCGGGCGCCGCCGTGATTGGCGTCAGCGCGCTGCGGCGCATCGACGCGGTGACCCGGTCGATCGAGCGCATCGTGATGGGCGACCTGTCGCAGCGGTTGCCGGTGGACGGCATTCGCGGAGACCTCGTCCGGCTGAGCGAGATCGTCAACCGCATGCTCGACGACATCCAGCGCCTGATGAGCGAGGTCAAGGGAGTCACCGACGACATCGCGCACGATCTGCGCACGCCTCTGACCCGCCTCCTCGCCGGTCTCGACCGGGCGCGGCGCCGCGCCAACACGCCCGAGGACTACGCCGCGATCGTCAACGACGCGATTGCCGAGACGCAAGGCATCCTGCGCACGTTCAGCGCGATGCTGCGCATCTCCGAGGTCGAGGATGGCGCGCGGCGCGCCGGGTTCACCAAAGTCGATCTGTCGGGGATCCTGTCGGACGTGGCGGAGCTCTACGCGCCGCTGGCGGAGGAAAAGGGAGTCGTCCTGAGCATCGCCGACGCCCCGGCAAAACCGGTGGCCATGGCCGGCGATCCGAGCCTTCTGTTCGAGGCGATCGGCAACCTCGTCGACAATGCGATCAAGTTCACGCCGGTCTGCGGGTGCGTGACCTTGCGCACGTTCCGGAGAAACGGGTGGATCGGCGTAACCGTGGCGGATTCCGGCCCGGGAATTCCCGCCAGCGAGCGCGATGCGGTGTTGCGCCGGTTCTATCGCGTCGAAAAGAGCCGCCACACGCCGGGAAGCGGGCTGGGCTTGAGCCTGGTCGCTGCGGTCGCCAAGCTTCACGGGCTCCGTGTCACGATCGAAGACGCGGGCCCCGGCTGCTCGATCACGCTGGCGCGGGATGAGGCGCCGGCGGCCTTGCCGTCGCGCCAGCCGGCCGCGGCAATCGCGTCGTCGATCACAAGGCCGCGAGCGGTCTCGACCTAAACGCGAATTCATGTCCGGGCGAAGCCCGGTACAAGCGTCGGCGCCTAATCTGCGACGGACCGGCAGTCGCCACGGGCCATGTGCTCCGCGACGGCTGCCGACCAAGACCCTTATCCCCTCTCGGAGTATGCCACCATGAACAATATCCATCGGTTCGCCGCCGCAATGCTGATCGCCCTGGCCCCCGGCGCGGCCTTTGCGCAAAGCGGATTGGCCGATCCTGCTGTCCCAGGCTCCGGCTCCCGGATCGCCGAAGTCCACACCACCCAGGCGGGCCGCGACCTCAGTCAGCTGGCCGATCCCGCCGTGCCAGGCTCGGGCGCGCGGATCGCCGAAGTCCCCGCCACAGCGACGCGCGCTCGGAACCTGTCCGCGGAGGACGCCAATCTGGCGGTCCCGGGCGACGGCTACCGGATCGTGAACGGCGCACCGTCGACGGCACCGGCCTCGCCGGCGATGAACCAGAACGGGACGTATCCGAGCCGGATGAACCATTAACAGCAACGCCGCTCCCGGCGATCCCGTAAGCCCGGGGGTCGCCGGCGTTTGCCCTGCCCTGCCCGAAAGGAGCTTCGCGATGACCCTATACCGACACCAGGTGAAGCTTGACGTGATCGAGCGGGCGGATCGCTCGCCGCCGGAAATCGATCTTGCCCCGTCCGAATGGGAAGAGGTCCGGGACTGGACAGGGACCGCCGCGCCCGAGGACCGCCGCGTCGGCGCGCGACGCATCGGCAGTTTTTGGATCCTGGCGACGATTCTGCTCCTCGCGATCGCCGCCGGACCGGCGCTGGCAGCGATCACACACCACATCGGATGAGCGGCCCCCGGCGGGGCCGCCGCGGCCGGCCCTGACCACCCCCGGTGGCTTGCAACCACGGCGGTTACGGCGCATGGTTTGTGCACCAGCCTTGCGGGAGCCGGTTGATGCACGACATCGTCATTCGCGGCGGCACCATCATCGACGGGACAGGCCAGCCGGGATTCACCGGTGACGTGGCCATCGCGGGGTCGACGATCGCGGCGGTCGGCGGCAAGCAGGGACCGGGCCGGCGCGAGATCGACGCCAGCGGATTGCTGGTCACCCCGGGCTGGGTCGACGTGCACACCCATTACGATGCGCAAGCGATGTGGGACCCGTTCCTGGCCCCGTCGTCCTGGCACGGCGTCACCACGGTGCTGTTCGGCAATTGCGGCGTCGGCTTCGCGCCAGTGCGGCCGGAGCATCGGGCGGCGCTGATGGACCTCACTGAAGGTGTGGAGGAGATCCCGGGGGCTGCCCTCGCCGCCGGCTTGAGCTGGGACTGGGAGAGCTTTCCCGACTTCCTCGACGCGCTGGAACGCTCGCCGCGCGCCCTCGACATCGCGGCGCAGATCGCGCACCTGCCGCTCAGGGTATACGCGATGGGCGATCGTGCCATCCGTCGCGAGGCCGCGACGGCGGACGACATCGCGCTGATGCGCCGCCTCACCGCCGAGGCGTTGCGCGCCGGCGCGTTCGGCTTCACCACGTCGCGGACGGACTCCCACAAGACGCCGTCCGGCGAGCTGGTGCCATCGCGCTATTCCGAAGCCGACGAGCTGATGGGCATCGGCCGCGCGCTCGGCGACGTGGGCGCCGGCGCCTTCGGCATGAACAGCGACTTCGACGACGAGGCGGCCGAGATCGCGTGGATGACGAGGCTCGCCAAGGAGACCGGCCGCCCGGTGTGGTTCCTGCTCACCGACCGCTACAAGGATGGCGGCCGCTGGCGGCGGCTCCTGGACGCGGTGCACGCCGCGCGCGCGGCCGGCGCGCATCTCACGGCGCAAATCGCCGGACGGCCGATCGGCGTCATCATGGGCGTCGGCACGGCGCTCAACCCCTTCACCATCCGCCCGAGCTATCGCCAGCTCGACGGCCTTAGCATTCCGGCCCAGCTCGAGCGCCTTCGCGATCCGGCGCTGCGCCGCGCGATCCTTGCCGAGACGCCGTCGGCCGAAGAGGTCGCCAAACTCGCGCAGTTCCGACAGTACATCACGTCGCGCTGGGACAAGATCTTCGTCATGGGCGATCCGCCGGACTACGAGCCGCCGCCGGAAGCGAGCATCGCCGCCATCGCGGCCAAGGAAGGCCGCCGGCCCGACGAGGTCGCCTACGATTACATGATCGCGGGCCCCGACCGCTTCCTGTTCTTCCCCGTCGTCAACTACACGGCGGGCGATCACGCGCCGATCCGCGAGATGCTCACGGACACAGGCACGCTGCTCGGCCTCAGCGACGGCGGCGCCCATTGCGGATCGATCGTCGATGCCGGCACGCCGAGCTACATGCTGCTGCACTGGGCGCGCGACCGCGCGCGCGGTCCGCGTCTGCCGCTGGAGCTCCTGGTGAAACGCCAGACCAGCGAGACCGCCGACTTCTTCGGCTTCGCCGACCGCGGCCGGCTGGCGCCGGGGCTGCGCGCCGATGTCAACCTGATCGACTTCAACCGCCTGCGGCTGTACCAGCCGGAATTCGTCAACGACCTGCCCGGCGGCGGCCTGCGGCTTGTCCAGCGCGTCGATGGCTACGAAGCGACCCTCGTCGCCGGCCTGCCGGTGTTCGAGCGCGGCCAGCACACCGGGGCCCTGCCCGGCAAGCTGGTGCGCGCCCCGGTGCCCGGCCCGGCCAAGGTCTCCGCGGCGGCGGATTAAGCACCGATCCGCCCGCCCCCCTGAATCCGGCGCAATACTGCAATTGTTTTCGTAAGCCACTGACGAACCTTTCGAATAGCGCCACAAAAGAATTGCAGCGGGTCAAAACGCGATCGCAATACGCAATTCTCTCCCGCCCGTGCGGCGCCCATGTCTTACGCGCCGGTCCGCGGCCCCGGGATCTCGGAAGACCCTGTGAAGGCCGCGAACGCAGCGCAAAGCGCGCCGGAATCCATGGCAAACAACGACTGAGTTCAGAAACGGATGCGGAATTCCGAATGTCACCCTGGCCAAGCCCATATCTTCCGCAAGGAGCCCAAAACTCTGACAGGGGGCGAAGCCCCCTGTGGGTCACCGGCCATGTCAAAGCCGAGCATCGCATGGATCGCAATTACCTGACGGGTCGCGACGGCGATCGTATCAACGCCGTACTCGCCGCCGCCGGCTTCAACTTCTCGCTCCTCCTGCGCTGGCTGGGCGAACTCTTGCGTGCCTTGTTACTCGTGCTCGCTCGACCGCCCGTCGCAGCCACGGCAATGTGAAATCAGCCGAGATCAGCGTTCTTCACGGACGACTGGTTAGTCGGCCTTAACGTGGCTTCCCGCGATGCTCCGGTCGCCGCTGGAACGGCTGGCCGAACGCGTGGTGCCTGATGTTATCGGCCTGGGCCGCATAGTTGTGGATTTTTCCTAAGGGGTTTTACGCAGTGTCTTGCCAGCGTCTCATATCTCCAGGTTGCGCCCAACTCTTGCGAAGCGCGATACTCGCGCATCGCCTAGGGGGAAGGTTAACGGAACGGGGGAAATGGCGAACAGTCTAGGTGGCGAGGGCGGTCGGGGGGCCGCCAGTTCTGCCGACGCAAACGTCAGCGCAGACGAAGCAAGACGAAAGGCAGCGAGTTTCTCGATCGCAGACTTGCGGGTCCGCCTGCTCGACACGTCTGCTCGCAACAACCGCATTGCGTTCCGCCACAGCGAGCGCTCGCGCAACCACGCCCGTGTCGTCGACACGGCGCCCAACCTTGTGTACGAGGCGCTCGTCGACGGGCGCACGCTGAAATTCAAGGCGCTGCCCCCTCCCGACGACGAACCGGCGGACGAACGGACCGACAAGTTCCTGGCCGCGCTAGAAGCAGCCCGCAACAGTGACGAGGATTACCGGACGGCGATGGACGCCCTGACGGAGGACGAGGCGTCTTCCGAGCTGGCCGCCAAGATCGAACGCAAGTTGCGCGACAAGGTCCGCGCCGACCTCGGCTTGCCGCCGAGGAAGGTCCCGGATCCGAAATCGCTTGCCCAATACGCGCGGGAACTCGGCATCGACCCTTCTTACGACCTCGCCACCAAGCCCAAGCAACCCGACGAAGAGCGGGAAGACGTGCTGCAGGCGCTGCCGCTCCCCGATCCGATGGAGCGGAAGCTCTCGAAAATTCGCGACGGCGCGAGGACGGCCGAAGAAGAAATCGGGGTGAACCCGCTGCACGTCGCCTTCGGTTTCCTCGAATGGTACGAAAGCGAGGATTCCGAGCGACCGCTGTTTAGCCCGTTGCTCCTGCTTCCCATCGAAATGGACCGGAGGATCGTCCGCAGCAAATATCAGTACTCCATCCACGGAATCGGCGAGGACGCGCAAACCAACCTGACGCTGTCGGAACGGTTGCACCGAGATTTCGCCCTGCGCCCGCCGCCGTTCGAGGAGGCGGGTGACCCCGAGACCTACATCGAGAAAGTGAGGGAGAAAATCTGCTCTGGGCGCCGCGAAAGCCAACATGTTGAGCGGGAGAACTGGCGCGCCACTCAGGACAAACAGAGAACCCCTATGTAATTGCAATCAATAGATAATTTCTCCTTATTAAAAATCCGCAAGCAAGCCGTAATCGCACCAGCTAAAGTCGTTATCAGTCAATTGGGAAGTCGTCTATGCGATTCGGAGCTGGGGCAACCGGAGCGGGAATAAAACGGGGGTCACACCCGATTTTGGTCTTGCTTCGAGGTCTGATAGTGACGCTGCCCCTGGACGGCTGCGTGCTCTCCGGCGACAAACCGGAGCCGGGGCTGGACATTCCTCAGGCTTATAGCGCCGGACCGAAGAATCCGAAGGCGGCTGAAGCTGCCTTGCCGTCGCTCGACTGGTGGCGCGCGTTTGGTTCGCGTGAGCTGACCGAGATCATCGAGGAAGCACGCGACGCCAATCTCGACATCGCCGCCGCGGTCGCGCGCATCGTTCAGGCCGACGCCAATGCGCGGATTGGCGGTGCGGCGCTGTTGCCGGCCGTGGGTCTCAACGCGGCTGCCGCCCATGCGCGCTTCTCGCAGAGCCGCGGTGGCGAGCAAAGCAATTTCTTGGCTTCGCTTACCGCCGGGTATGAAGTCGACTTCTGGGGTAAGAACCGCGCGGCGCTGCGCGCCTTGGAGGAGACCGCTGTTGCCAGCCGTTTCGACCGCGAGGTGGTGGCGCTGTCGACGGTGGTGGCGGCGGCCAATTCCTACTTCCAGGTGCTGGCGGCGCAGGACCGGCTGCGCGTCGCACTCAACAACTATGAGAGCGCACAACGGGTGCTCAACGTGGTCCAGCAGCGTGTCGATGCGGGCACGGCCTCCCCGCTGGAAATTGCACAGGAGGAAAGCGTGGTCGGAACCCAGCGCGCCGCCATCCCGCCGCTCGAACAGACGCTCGCGCAATTTCGCAATGCACTTGCTGTCCTGATGGCGCGCTCGCCCGAGCAAGTGCGCATTCGCGGCGGCGCGCTCAATGACATCGCCGTGCCGCACGTAACGCCCGGCTTGCCATCCGAATTGCTGACGCAACGGCCGGACATCCGCGAGGCGGAAGCCCAACTCGCGGCCGCCAATGCCAATGTCGGAAATGCGCGCGCGCTGCTTCTGCCGAGGATCATTTTAACCGGTGAAGGCGGCTATCAGAGCGCGCTGCTCAAGACGCTGCTGTCGCCGGAGTCTGCTTTCTACACGCTCGCCGCCGGGCTCACGCAACCGATCTTCGAAGGCGGCAGGCTGTTAGGCAACGTCGATCTACAAAAGGGCAGGCAGGACGAGTTATTGCAGACTTATCGCAAGGCGGTGATCTCTGCCTTTTCCGATGTGGAGACCGCGTTGACCGGCATCGATAACGCAGAGGACCGGGAGCGGCTGCAACGTGACGTGGTCACGGCCTCGCGGCGCGCCTTCGACATATCCGAGACGCGCTTGCGCGAAGGCACCATCGATCTCGTGACGGTGCTGCAGACGCAGCAGACGCTCTACGCCGCAGAAGATGCGCTGGTGCAGGCACGGCTCGCGCGTGTTCAGGCGGTTGTCAGTTTGTATCAGGCGCTGGGCGGGGGCTGGTTGCCAAAACCCGTGGAAGGCATGAATGCACGGTGAACTTCCCAAATATGCCCTCCTCAAACCCACCCGCACCCAGCACTACGTAGCTCTCGACTCACAAGCGCCAAGGCCAACATTCGTCGAGCCGCATCAGCGTCATCAGCCCTCTTCGCCTCGGGGCGAGGATCCACTGCAGTATAATCCCTGCACGTCATCACAACTGCCGCCGGCGTACTTCCTCCTCCGCGAATCAGGAAGCGCAAGCGAACCACGCCGATAAGCCTTGGCAGTCTCCCACGAGTCAGGATCCAACCCTTCTGGTATGAGACGTTCACGTTTCCGCGGACAATCGGCACAACCGCAATCATCCAAAGACCATGACGGCGTCGTTTTACCGCAGGTCAAGGTGCCTATGTCGGGCGATCAAAGCCGCCACAGCTCGATGGACGCAGGTTTTTTCAGTGGATCGAGCATGCCTTTGACGTTCATGACGAGACCGCGACCGTTTTTGAGCAGTCTGGTAACCAGCGGCCAGCCCGATACCCGGTAACAGTCGTGAGCCACCGCGATCACGGCTGCATCGGCAGGGAGGGGGTCGCTTTGCAACACGAGCCCGTATTCCTCCACAACCACCGCAGGATCGGCAATCGGGTCTTGAACCTGCACGCTTATGCCAAACGATTGAAACTCTCGAACAATATCAATGGCGCGGGAATTGCGTATGTCGACAACGTTTTCTTTGAACGTCAGTCCCAACAGTGTCACTCGCTCCGCCTGCAAACCGGCTCGCAAGAGACAGCGTAGACACTCGCGCGCAATCCGCACACCAAGAGTCGTTGTTGATGCGCCGACCCGCGAGAATCACGTCGGGGTGGTACCCAGCTTTTGGGGCCCGATGGGTAAGGTAATACGGATCGATCCCTATGCAGTGCCCGCCGACCAGGCCAGGCATGAAATTGAGGAAGGTCCATTTCGTGCTGGCCGCTGCCAGCACATCCATCGTGTCGATGCCGATCTCGTGGAAGATGGCCGCCAGCTCGTTCATGAATGCGATGTTGAGATCGCGCTGCGCATTCTCGATCACCTTGGCTGCTTCCGCGACCTTGATCGATGATGCCCGGTGCAGTCCCGCGGCGACTACCGAGCCGTAGACCGCGGCGATGATGTCGAGCGTCCGCGCATCCTGGCCGGCCACGATTTTCGTGATCGTCTCGAAACGATGGGACTTGTCACCCGGATTGATCCTTTCGGGCGAATAGCCGACCGTGAAATCACGTCCCGCCGAGAGACCCGAAGCCTGCTCCAGAACCGGCACGCAATCTTCCTCGGTCGCACCGGGATAGACGGTAGATTCGTAGACGACAATATCGCCTTTCTTGAGGGCCTTGCACGCCCCTCACACATTCGAATGCCTGCTTGCGGACAGCCTGTTATCAAGACGCGACCGTCTACGCCCTCGCGTACGGTCTTGACCGCAAAACGGTCGCTCAAGCACGAAATTTACCAGTACCCTGTTTCCGAAGTTCGTGATTCGCCCGCTGCAATCTCCGGACACGAACTTCGTAAACAAAAGGGTACCAGAATCATAAATTAGCTAGTGCCCTTTGCTTTCCGAAGTTCGCGTAAGAGGTTGCCGCGATGGAGCGCGAACTTCGGAAAGCGGGCAGAGTCGGCACCGGTGCAACGCGCGCCGTCGCAATCTGACTCGGGGCAACAGTAATCGTGCAGCGCCTGCCTGACCGTCGGACACGGCCACCCGACTATTCCGTCCGCAGGGCTACCATGGGATCCAGCCGTGAGGCTCGGAAGGCCGGCAGCGAGCCGAAAGCGACACCAACGAGCCCCGTGACAAGACTTGCAAGCAGAACCACGCTCGGACTGATCAGGACAGGCCATCCGCCGTAGCGCGCGATAATCGCCGCTGTTATGGCTCCGATAATCGTCCCAGCGACCGCGCCAAGAACAGCCAGAGCCACGGCTTCGATCAGAAACTGATTGCGAATGTCACGCCTTCGTGCGCCTACTGCCATCCGCAGGCCGATTTCGCGCGTGCGTTCGGTCACCGAAACGAGCATTGTGTTCATGATGCTGATCCCCCCGACGGCGAGCGAGATCGAAGCAATAGCCGCAAGCAGCCAGCTGAAGCTCTTGGCAGTCGCCTCCTGAACCTCAAGCGCCTCCGCCGGGTCGAATATGCCGAAATCGTTTTTCATTCCCCGTGCAATGCCGCGCCTGGCCTTGAGAGCGTCTTCGACGGCTTGCTTCACCTGCCGCGCTGAAGCAGACGTGCCGTACTTGATGACCAGGTAGTCAAGAGCCTGATAGTTCACCTGATGTGGATAGCTGATGGGCCGCGCTGGCTTCTTCTCGTTGTTCAAATCGCTGGTCAATTTCAACTGGTCCTCGTCGGGATCGATCTCCTGCTGAGCGCCCAGCACCCGGCTTCTCGCCGCCCGCAATGGAATAATGACGATGTCGTCCATGGGCTTTCCTGATCCGCTCTCACCTTTCCTTTCGAGAACGCCGATTACCGTGAATGGGACGTTGTTGATGCGCATGGTCGCACCCAAGCGCGGCTCGCCGTCGAATAATTTGTCGGCGATCACTTGTCCAATGATCGCAACCTTCGCTCCGGACCCGATCTCTTCGCGATTGAACAACCGACCGGAGATCAGCGACCAATCGCGCGCGATCAGGTAATCCCCATCGTTGCCCCAGACCGTGGTGCCCCAATGCCGATTGCCTGCAATCGACTGGACGCTGCCCCAGATGATTGGCGCCGAGACCTCAACCCCCGCTATCTCGCGCAACATGGCCGCCGCCTCATCTTCAGTGAGAGCGTGCCGCGCCCCAGCAACGTAGGAATAGGGCTCGATGAATAACAGGTTGGTCCCCAATTTGTCGATTTTTTCGCTGATTTGCGACCTGGCGCCTTCTCCGACGGCGACCATGCACACGAGAGCTGCAACGCCCAGCACAATTCCCAGCGTGGTGAGCGCACTTCGCAACCGATTTACTCGGAGCGATTGAATCGCAAGGCGGATGGTCTCGACAAGGTTCATCGATTTACGAACTGGCGATGGTACGCGGAGAGCTTCTGGCTGTTGATGGCTCCGTCATCATTTATGATGCGGCCGTCAAGAAGTGTAATTCGCCGGCTCACGCGCCTGGCGACTTCGGGAGCGTGGGTGACGATCACGATCGTCCTACCATCCCGGTTGAGGTCTTCGAATAATGAGAGGACGGATTCGGCAGTCTTGCTGTCCAAGGCACCGGTCGGTTCGTCTGCCAAAATCAAAAGCGGATCATTGACCAGGGCGCGGGCAATCGCGACGCGCTGCTGCTCTCCGCCCGAGAGCTGTTGAGGCCAGTGCTCCAGGCGACCCGAGAGCCCAACTCGTTCGAGCGCGTTGCGAGCGCGTCGTCGTCGTTCGGATGATCCAAGGCCCGCATAGATCAATGGCATTTCCACATTTTCAATGGCACTGCTGCGGGAGAGCAGCGAAGCCATCTGGAACACAAAGCCGATTTCTCGATTCCTGATGGAGGCGCGTTCATCTTCGCTGAGATTCGCAACCTCGCGGCCTTTGAGATAGTAGCGCCCGGCGTCTGGCCGATCTAGGAGGCCGAGCATGCTCATGAGCGTTGATTTGCCAGATCCGGACCGGCCCACGACGCCCAGCAACTCGCCCGCCGCGACGCTGAACGAAACATCGGCGAGTGCCTGGATCGTTGCGCCGCCGATGTCGTAACGCTTGCTCAGGCCCTCAGCGAAAACCAGAGGATCGGTCATGCGAACCTCCTCACTGCGGAGTCGGGAGGACGCTGCTCTGACCGCGGTCCGAAGTAGCGATGATCACGGGATCTCCTTCGGTCAGGTCGCCGGAAAGAATCTGTGTTCCCGAGTCGTCGCTCTTCCCGGTGGTCACTGTGACCGGCTGGGCTTCCCCGGGTTTGCGCTCCATCCATACCGTTTTAGATTCTGAGCGAAACCCTGTGCTCTGCCTGTCGTCGGATGCACGGCTCTGGGGACGAAACCGGAGCGCCGCGTTGGGGACCTTGAGCGCAGCTCTTGTCTCCTCGACCACAATGCTCAACCGTGCCGTCATCCCCGGAAACAACAGGTAATCTGGATTCGGCGCAGAGATCACCGCTGTGTACGTCACGACGCTCTGGCTGAGCTCGGGTGATTTGCGAACCTGAACGACGCGACCAGAGAAACTCTGATCGGGATAGGCGTCGACCGTAAAGGTCGCAGGCTGTCCCTCCTTCACTTGGCCGATATCCGCCTCGTCGATCTTGCCCTCGACTTGCATCTCCCTCAAGTCGTCTGCGATCTTGAACAGTGCCTTCGATACCAAGCTCACCGCGACGGTCTGGCCAGAATTGATCACGCGACTGATCACGACGCCATCGATGGGCGACCGAATTTGCGTGTGTTGCAGATCAACTTCGGTCTGCTCAAGAGCAGCTTGATTCTGCTCGACGACAGCCTCAGCGCTCGCGACATTGGCTTCGGACATCGATAATTCTGCTTCGGCGATTGCGATCGCCTCGTCCTTCATCTTCAGTTGCGCTCGCAAGGAGGCAACGCCTGCGGCGCCGGCATCGCGAGCGGCGCGCGATGCCGTGAACTCGCGATCCGATATGGCCGATTTTCTCGATAGCGCAGTGTTGCGTTGGAGATCTCGTTCCGCTTCATCCTGCCTGACCTGCGCAGCGGCCAAATCGGCCTCTCCCGCCTTGCTCGCGATGCGGGCGTTCTCTACTGCAGCCCTCGCCCTCTGCAGCGCGGCCCGCTGCAATTCGGCGGTCGCCTTCGCAATCTTGAGCGCCGCCCTGGCTGTCTTGACGGCGGCGATGTACGCCTCGGGATCCACTCGTGCGATCACCTGACCAGCCTTCACGACATCGTTGAAATTGACGAGAACCTCCGAGATTCGTCCGGAGAGCTGCGAGCCGACCTCAATCATAAGTACCGGGTTCACCACCCCAGTCGCCTTGATCACGGTCCTTACGGTCCCGCGCTCGACTGGAACGGTGATATAGACGCGCCGCATTTTTTCGCCATCAAGTTCGCCATCAAGGAAGCCCGCGATGGCAGCGAACACGATCAAGAGCAAGGCTCCAGCAAATATCCTCATTAGAGCCCATTGCCTTATTACGCCGTTCGCAGCCCCAGTTACTACTATGGGAGATTTGACGCCGATGTTGCGCATCGATCCAGCTTTGGCAACGCGAGCATCGCTGAGGACTTGAAACAGGCACAACGTTATGCCTGACCATGAATTCCCACAAGGTGGTGTTGCATCTGAATTGCAGAAAGCCGGAAGCTGGCTGGAAATTGCCTCGAACTCATTCTGTCGCTTGGCGTAGTTGCACTCACTCATGAGGGGTAACACTTTCGGGCGCTACGAGTCCTCCGAACGAGCGGCATAGAATGCGTAAGCATTCATCTTTTGCAGGTAACTCTTAATAGATTTATTGCAGCCGGACTTACGCCGCGATTAAAGTCCAGCAAGCAATCAATGAAGGAGCGGGATCTTTTCCATAAGCTCCGACGGGCCTCATGAAATAGATCTGCTGCGTCCTCAAAGGGACGGAACGTGGGGGGAATTGGGCCATGCGATTGAACATCCTGGTCACGGGCGGAGCCGGCTATATCGGCTCGC
>DASWFO010000031.1:0-1594 GCA_036394195.1 Alphaproteobacteria bacterium
GCGCCCTCGCCCTGGAGCGTGTAGAAGATCTCCTTGACCGCGTAGCTCATCCCCCGCTGCCCTCGCGGAAGCCCTGGTAGCCGGCGGCGCGCAGCGCGCAGGCCGGGCAGTCGCCGCAGCCATAGCCCCAGTCGTGGCGCCGGGTGCGGTCGCCGTGATAACAGCTGTGCGTGTGCTCGCGGATGACATCGACCAGCGCCGCGCCGCCCAGGCTCTCCGCCAACGCCCAGGTGGCGGCCTTGTCGATCCACATCAGCGGCGTGTGGACGACGAAGCGCTGGGCCATGCCGAGATTGAGCGCCAGCTGCATCGCCTTCATCGTGTCGTCGCGGCAATCGGGATAGCCCGAGAAGTCGGTCTCGCATACGCCGGCGACGAGATGCCGGGCGCCGCGCCGATAGGCGATCGCCGCGGCGAAGGTCAGGAACAGCAGGTTGCGGCCGGGTACGAAAGTGGTCGGCAGGCCGTATTCGCCGAACGTGATCTCGGCCTCGCGCGTGAGCGCGGTGTCGCTGATGCGACCGAGCACGCCGAGATCGACGAGATGGTCCTCGCCGAGGCGCTCGGCCCATTCGGGCGAGAGCCGGCGCAACGCCGCGGCGATGGGCTCGCGGCAGGCAAGCTCGACCTTATGGCGCTGGCCGTAGTCGAACGCCACCGTCTCGACCGCGTCGAAACGGTCGAGCGCCCAGGCCAGGCAGGTGGTCGAATCCTGCCCGCCGGAAAAGAGGACGATGGCCTTCTCGGTCATGGCCTGTGCCGACGTTCCACCGATCCGCTGGTAATCGGCGTCTTTTTAGAGGCTTGCCGGCGTTGCCTCAAGGCCCGGGCGGGCCAGGACCCTCACTCGCCGCAGACGACGTGCGTGTATTCGCCTGTGTCGGCGTCTTCGTAGGACAGTGCCGCCGCCATCACCGTGCAGACGCTGCGCGAGGTCTCGGTGGTGAAGGCGCGCGGGTCGGCCATCTGGCCGGTGCGGAAATGCACCCGCATCCGAGCCACGCCGTCGCCAGGGATCGGCAGGAAAGGCAGCGCCAGCAAGAACAACAGCAAGGCGACGACGAGCATATCGCGGGCGGTCGAGAGCTTGATCTGCATAGGGCACCCCCGCCTGAGCGGTAGACACTGTCCGCGATCCGAACGCCCCCGCGGACCGCTCTGCGAATGCTATGCTGCACCGCGGCGTTCCATCCCCGCGGAGGTTGCAGGGCAGGGCCTCGGTTTTCGGCAACGCACCGGGACGGGGACGCGACCCGCGCGTCAACTGCCGGCGAGGCGGCGGCTAACCTTGAGTTCCGGCCGTTTGTTGATGGTCTGGAACACCACGCAATAGCGCTCGGTGAGCTTCATTAGTGTGTCGATCTGCTCCGGGCTCGCGTCGCAGTCGATGTCAAAATTGAGGCG
Organism: Alphaproteobacteria bacterium; assembly: GCA_036394195.1. Classification (GTDB taxonomy): domain Bacteria; phylum Pseudomonadota; class Alphaproteobacteria; order CACIAM-22H2; family CACIAM-22H2; genus DATJPD01. The sequence goes on from DASWFO010000031.1 coordinate 1,405, forward strand.
AATCTCGCGGAAGCCCACGGGCGCGTCCTTGGCCACGCCCAGCGTGCCACGGAAATCGAGGTCGCCCTCGGCGCTGACCGTGCCGCCGTTGAGCGGGACGTCGAGCGCGGTCGCCACTGCTTTCATGGTGACGCCGGCGCAGGCGACGAGCGCTTCCAGAAGCATGTCGCCGGAGCATAGGCTGAGACCG
>DASWFO010000032.1:0-4893 GCA_036394195.1 Alphaproteobacteria bacterium
GACCGAGAGCCGCTTCATCGCGGCCCTTGAGGAGCGCAACCGGGACTCGGCGGAGCGGATCAAGGCGCTGATGTTCACGTTCGAGGATCTGGGGCGGCTCGACCCCGGCAGCGTGCAGACGCTGCTCCGCAACGTCGACAAATCGAAGCTGCCGGTGGCACTCAAAGGCGCGCCCGAGCCGCTGCGCGACCTGTTCTTCGCCAACATGTCGGAACGCGCCGGCAAGCTGCTGCGCGAGGAGATGAGTACCCTCGGTCCGGTCAAGCTGCGCGACGTGGACGAGGCGCAGATGTACATGGTGGCGCTGGCCAAGGAGCTGGCTGCCAAGGACGAGATCGTCATCGCCGACAAGCGCGGCGGCGACGACGAGCTCATCTACTAAGCGAATTGCCGCCGGCCGGCGGCCTCTCCCGCAAAAGCCCTGCGGTATTACGCGCCGTCAAAAAATGATGCGGCCCGCCCGTGGAGCACCAAGCGTTCTTCGACGTGAAGAGTCGAAGAAGAGCTTATGCGCGCCTCGCCGCTTTTTGTGCATGTGCGAGCGCCTATCCGAGGAGATGCCCCATGCGGACCCTTGTTGTCCTCGCCGGCGTACTGCTTCTTGCGGCCTGCGCCGGTAACCAGCGCACGAGTACGTTGTATCCGGCCCAGGCGACCAGCATTTACGCCCAGCCTTCGGCGGAGATCCGCGACACCCAGGAGCAATTGCGCGCCGCCGGCATGTATGTCGGACCGATCGACGGGTTGTGGGGCCCAGATACCCGCAGCGCCGTCGAGCGGTTTCAGCAGAGCCGCGGCCTGGCGGTGACCGGCCGTCTGGACGAGCCGACGCGGATCGCCCTGCGGCGGGTGAACTCCGCGACACCGGTCAGCCTGACCGATCCGACGGACGTCCGCGCGGTGCAGAACCGGCTCCGGCAGCTCAATTACTATCGGGGACCGGCCGACGGCGTGTGGGGGCCGCACACCCAGGCGGCCATCGAAGACTTTCAGCGCTCCCGCGGCCTTCCTGTCGGGCAGGTGACCGAAGCCACCGTCGCGGCCATGGGACTAGACCCCGCGGAATTCAGAAACGTCGCGTCGGCCCCGACCTATGGGACGAACTACGCTCCGGCCTACCGGACCGCGTCCGCCAATCCGCTCGATCCCGCCGTCGTGCGCGGCATCCAGCAGCACCTGCGGCAACTCGGCTTCTACACCGGCCGGGTCGACGGCGTGTGGGGAGCGCGCACACAGGCGGCGCTCGAGCGCTTCCAGAAAAGCCGCGGCCTCGAAGCCACGGGCTCCCTCAACCCGACAACGGCACAGGCGCTCGGTCTCGACCCGAACAACCTGTCGCTGAGCGCCGTGCCCCACCGCTGACGGCAGTTCCTAAAGACCGGCTCGTCGCTACCGCTTCGGCGCGGCGGCGGCGAGTCCTGTCTACTGCGGGGTTGCGGCGAGAACCTGGGCGAGCCACGGCACGATGACGCCGCGGTGAATCTTGTCCTCCGACACCTCCGCCGAGCGCCCGACATGGCCGCCCAGCGGATTGACCCAGGCGAATTTCGGAGTGCCGGTCCGCATCAGGATGTACAGGTCGTCGATCGGCACCTGCGAATCCTTCTCGCCGTTGACTGCCAGGACCGTCGTCGAGGGCTGCGCCAGCAGGCCGCGGGCTTGCAGCGAAAACTGCGGCATGCCGGCGAGGAACTTCTCGTCATCGGGGAATCCCCACACGGCCATACGCGCCTCCTTGAGCCCGAACAAATATTCGCGCGTCGCAAATGACTTGCGCTGCCATTCCGGCTGGAAATAGCCGTGGACCAGCCCCCCCCACACCACGGCGGCGCGCAACCGCTCGCGCTCCACATAGGAGAGCAGCGCCGACCAATATCCGCCGGCGCTGACGCCCTGAACCGCGATGCGCTTGCCGTCGACCTCCGGGCGCGTCAGCAGATAGTCGATCGCTTTCGAGAACATGCGCTCGGCGCGGAGGTCGATCTTCACCGGCGCCTCGCCGGTGGCCGGCATGTCCAGCGCCAGGACGCCGAGCTTCGCATCGATGAACGCGGCGTTGAAATGCTCGACCGCGTATTCCTTGTATTCGTCGAGGCCGCCGATCGAGATGACCACCGGTGCCGGTCGCACGCCGCTCGGCAGCTGCAGATATCCGACGACCTTGCCGCCCTCGAACGGGATCTCGACCGTCTCCATCGGCGGATCGAACAACGCCCCGTAATGCCGGAACGCGTCGGCCGACTTCGGATACGCCGCGCGCTTGCCGGCGGTGTTCTGGGTCGGCCAGGCGGCGAACATGTAGTGGAGCCACGCCTGCCGCCAGCCCGCACGCGCCGCCGCCTTGTCGCCCGGGCCTGAGGCCCGCGCTCCGGCCGCATAGCGGTCGCCCATGGCGCTCCATGCCGCGGCCCATTCATCGCGGTCGGTGCTGCGCAAGCTCGCCAGCACCTGGCGCACGTCGTCCGGCTTCATGCCGGTGATCGGATAGGCCTGGTGGTCGGCACGCCCCTGGACATCGGCGCGCAGGCCCGCGAGCGCCTGCTCGGACGTCGGATCTGATTGGGCGAAGGCCGGTGCAGCGAGGACGAACAGCCCAAGCACCGCGGTCAGGGCGCCAGCCGATCGTGACATCGTGATCCTCCCCCAGTTGTTCCCTTTGTTCGCGCCAGATTACGCGCTGAGATGGCCAGCCGGCAAATTTTGCCGAGTCATTTTTTCAATGACTTGGCCCCCTCTCTACCAGTGCCCGGTTTAACCGCGTCCGCTACCCTATTGGTTGTGCGTGCGTTTGGCACATCGTGTGCTCCCTCCGTCGATATGCACGACGACGTCATCCTTCTTCTGGAGCACCAGCCGCAGGTCAGCAGCACCTGCCGTCACGCCTTGGGCATGCTCGGCTACACGCGTATTCTCTATCGCGACTATCGTCGCTCGGGCAGCGTGGTGCCGATCGGCCAGAGCGTCGATGCGGTGGTCGCGGCATGGACCGATCGCGCGATCGATCGCGACGCGTTTCTCGCCGCCGTCGAGGGGGCCACCGACCTCCCGAACGCGCGGGGCGCCCTGGTGGTGTCGCCGTTCAGCACGCCGGCGAATGCGGCGAAGCTACGCCTGCGCGGGGCCAAGGCGTGGGTGCGGTTTCCGTTCGCGATGACCCAGTTCGACAGCCGCTTGCGCTTCCTGCTCGAGGGCGACCGCCGCCGGCGCGACGAGCCGGTGCCGTTCGACCGCCGGCGCGAACCGGTTTTTCCGGCGGCGATGCCGGCCTGAGCGCATGCGGCGCGGCCGGACAGCGTTAAAGTTCCCTTAACGAATCTAGCTTCTAATCCGCTGTCACCCCTCTGACCGGCTCCATGCCGGGGAGTCAGCCGGCGTATGCACGCTGTACCACCCTCCAGGACCGGCCGTCGCCGACGGCAGGTCGCCGCCGGCCTTTGCGCAGCCACGATTGCCTTCTGTGTCGCCGGACCGGCGGGTGCCGAAACCGACCTCACCTTCGGGGTGTATGCCTCGGACAAGCCGTCGGCGATGGTGGAGCAGATCCGCCCGACCATCGACGTGGTCGAGCGCAAGCTGGGCGCGCTGCTGAACGACAGCGTCCACATCAAGCTCGAAGTGTTGCCGGATTACCGGTCCGGGCGCGAGGTGCTGACCTCGGGCCAGATCGATTTCGCACGCCTGGGTGGGGCCAGCTACGTCACGGCCAAGAAGGAGTCCCCGGACATCGAACTGCTCGTCGCCGAGCTGAACGGCGATGCGAAGTCCTTCGGCGGCGTCATCTGCGCGAGACTGGACAGCCCGGTCCGCGAGGTCGCGCAGCTCAAAGGCAAGACGTTTGCCTTCGGCGCCGAGCAATCGACCCTGGGGCGCTACGGCGCGCAGCTGTTCCTGGCGCGAGCCGGCATCACGAGCAGCGACCTCAAGGGCTTCAAATATCTCGACCGCCACGACCGCGTGGCCGCCGCCGTAGCGGCCGGCCAGTTCGACGCCGGCGCGCTCGAAGAGACGATCTTCAACAAGCTCGCGAACGAGGGGCTGCAGATCCGTGCCATCGCCTCGTACCGGGACGCGACCAAGGCCTGGGCCGCGCGCGTCGGCCTCGAGCCGGCGCTGAAAGCGGCCCTGCGCAATGCGCTGCTCGCGGTGCGCGATCCCGCAGCACTGAAAGCGCTGCGCTTCGACGGCTTCGCCGAGGCGACCGACGCCGATTACGAGCGCACGCGCGCCGCGATCAAGGAAAACTGGCGCTTCTTCCAGAAGCCCCCCTCCTGACGGACTCGGCTCACTCCATGAACCGTTTGCGGCTCATCCGTCTGTTCCGGCTGCTGGCACCGTCCCTCGGCGTCCAGTTCCTGATCGGCCTCGCGGTGCTGACGATCGTCGTCTCGGTCACCGCCGGCGTGATCGTGCGTAGCGCCGAGGGTGACTACCTCACATCGCTGCTCAGCGCCGAAAGCCAGGAGAAGTTCGACCTCCTGGTGTTTGCGACCACGGACGACATCGTCAGCGAGGACATCCCGCGGCTGCGGACGACGATGGACGAGGTCATCCGGCGCGACAGCACGCTCGCGTCGGCCCGCATCGCCAACGAGGACGGGCGCATCCTCTACGACTGGTATCGCCGGCCCGAGACCAAGCGGCCGAGCGTCGTGGCGTTCTCGCGCGGGGTCCGCGTCAAGGGTGAGCTGTTCGGCACGTTCTCGGCGGCGTGGGACATGTCCGAGACCGAGCAGCGCATCAACCGGCACGGCATCCTGGCGGCGGGCGTGGTCGGCCTCATCTGCCTGACCCTCAGCCTGTTCGTATTCATGCTGATCCGCAGCCTGGCGGTGGTGCCGATCAACCGGATCGCCGACCGGCTCAACGAATTCAATAGCGGCGTGCTCGACCGCC
>DASWFO010000033.1:0-4281 GCA_036394195.1 Alphaproteobacteria bacterium
ACCCTCGCCAAGCTCCAGCCCCGGGACGGCTACAGGCGGGCGTTCGCATTCTGGCCTACGAGATCAGCCTGGCTGACCCCTTCGGGCTGAACCAACCGCCCGCGGCGAAAGCAATCGGCAAGGGCCCAGCGGCGTCAATAAAATGTTCCGTCCGCGCCGGTGGGATGTGCTCTCTCAGGCAGAGCAGGCGGCGCGCCAGGTGTCCCGGAGCAAGGCGTTGAACACGTCTGGTTCCTCGATCATCGGAGTGTGGGCGGAGCGGCTGAGGCGGCTTCCTGCGCGTCGCGGAGGGGACGCGGGCCCCGCAAGTCAGCCTGCGCTGGCGATCGCCTCCTCTATCGCGGCCAGCACCTCAGCCGGCCGTTCCATGTGCGGCATGTGCCCGGTGCCGTCGAGCAGGTGGCAGACCGCACCGGCCACAGAGCTGGCCTGTGCGGCCGGGATGATGCGGTCTGCGGCGCCCCAGACCACCGTGACCGGCACTGCGCCGCCGATCGCCGCGAGAGATGCGGTGGAATCTGTGCGCTGCTTGTCGCCGTCCAATAGTGTGCCGAGCAGGGTGCGCAATGCGGCGTCGACACCGTCAAGGCGCTTGTATGCGAGCAGGTCATCGACAATCTGGCGGGTCACCAGGCCTTCTTCGGCGAAAAGCTGGCCGATAAGCGGCTTAAGCTCCCGCCGGGTCTGGGCGTCGGCGAAGCCGCGCAGGTAGCCCGCATTGATTTCTGACCCGAAGCCGCACGGCGCGATGAGTGTGAGCGAGGAGATCCGCTTCGGGTCCCGGGCAGTGGCGGCAATCGCGGCGGCGGCGCCCATTGAGTGGCCGACCAGGTGGGCATGCTCCGCGCCGCTCGCGTCAAGTACACCGACGACGGCGTCGGCCAGCGTGTCGATCGAACCGTCGCCCATGTCCTTGGATGACGTGCCGTGCCCAGGGAGGTCGAGCGCGTACACGCGGTGGCGCCTGGCCAGCGGCACTTGCAGGAACAACCAGGAGCCGCGGTCACCGCCGTAGCCGTGAACGAGCAACACCACGTCGCCGGGCTCGCCGATCCCGACGAAGTTGATCTTCCGCCCGCCGATGTCGGCTGTCTCGACGGCGGGCTCGCCTGTGGCCTCGTCGGACACGCCGGCCTCGATCACCGCGCGCGCATCCTGCACCAGGGCGTCGAGGTCATCGTCGCTTACGTCGGCCGGAGCGATGAGGGCGATCGTGCCGCTGACGGGCACGTCCTCGCCTACTCTCGCGACGATCCTGCGTACGGTGCCGGAGCTGTTTGCCTCCAGAGTCCCGGCGATCTTGTCCGTCTCGATATCCGCGAGCTCATCGCCGACGCGCACGTTGTCCCCGGGCGCGACCATCCAGCCGATGATCTTGCCGACCTGCATTGACAGCCCCCATTTCGGCATCGTGACGGCGAGGATCCGTTCGTCGGTCATCGAGTCCACCCGGCCACGGACTTCACGGCGTTGGCGATGCGCTGCGCGTCAGGTATGTACAGATCCTCGAGCGTGTTCGAGAAGGGCACCGGCGTGTGCGGGGCTGTCACCATCTCGATCGGGGCGCGCAGGGTGCCGAAGGCCTTCTGCGCGACTAGAGCCGCGATGTCGGTCGCCACTGAGCACCGAGGGTGCGCCTCGTCCACTACGACGAGCCGGCCGGTTCCCTCGACGCTTTCCAGCACGGTGTCCTCGTCAAGCGGACTGGTCGTGCGCAGGTCGAGGACCTCACACTGCACTCCCGCCGCGGCGAGTTGGCTAGCCGCTTCGAGCGAGGTGTGCACCATCCGGCCTAGCGCAACGATCGTGACGTCGCCGCCCTCGCGCACCACGTTCGCCTCACCGAACGGCAGCGCGTAGCCTTCCTCCGGCACCGGCCCAGCCAGGTCGTAGAGCGCCTTGTGCTCGAAGAACATGACCGGATCGTCGTCGCGGATCGCCTGAGTTAGCAGTCCCTTTGCGTCATAGGGTGTCGCCGGAACAACAACCTTCAGTCCGGGGATATGTGTGAAGAGCGGGTAGAGGCACTGTGAGTGCTGCGCGGCGGCACGAAGGCCCGCCCCGTACATCGTGCGGATCACGACGGGTGTGACCGCCTTACCGCCGAACATGTAGCGGAACTTCGCCGCCTGGTTGTAGATCTGGTCGAAGCAGACACCCATGAAATCGACGAACATGAGCTCGGCCACCGGGCGCATACCGGCCGTTGCCGCGCCGATCGCGGCGCCCACGAACGCCGATTCGGAGATGGGTGTATCAAGCACCCGCCCCGGGAACTTGTGGTAGAGCCCTTTCGTCACGCCGAGCACACCGCCCCAGGCGTCCTCCTCGCCTGGCGATCCTGCGCCGCCCGCGTTGTCCTCGCCCATGACGATGACGCTCTCGTCGCGTTCCATTTCCTGGGCCAGCGCCTCGTTGATCGCCTCGCGGTAGGTGATGGTCCTTGCCACGGCCAGCCTCCAATCAGTAGCGCACGTAGACGTCGGTGAGCAGATCTGCCTCGGTCGGCAGCGGTGCTGCCTTCGCCTCGACGACAGCCTGCTCGATCATGGTCGCGACATCGGCATCGACGGCGTCGAGGTCGGAACGGGTGAGCTCCCCGGTCTCGATCATCCGAGTAGCGAACCGCTTCAGGCAGTCCAGCTCGGCCCGGGCATGCTCGACCTCGCCGGCCCGATAGGTCTGCTGGTCGCCCTCGAAGTGGCCGAAGTAGCGGGTGAACTTCATCTCGAGGAGGGTCGGACCGCCGCCTTCCCTGGCGCGGTTGATCGCCTCGCTCGCTGCCTCGTGCGCGGCGAAGAAGTCGAAGCCGTCGACGATGACACCCGGCATGCCGAATCCGGCCGCGCGGTCTGCGATGTTGTCGCTGGCCACCGACCAGGTGCTGGATGTGGTCTCGGCATACCCGTTGTTCTCGGCGACGAAGATGGCTGGCAGATTCCACACGGAGGCCAGGTTCATAGACTCAAGCGTCGTGCCCTGGTTGCTCGCGCCGTCACCGAAGAACGCGACGCCGACACCGCCAGTGCCCTTCATCTTGGCGGCCAGCGCCGTCCCGCAGATAAGTGGCGGGCCGCCGCCGACGATGCCGTTGGCTCCGAGCATGCCCTTAGACAGATCGGCGATGTGCATCGAGCCGCCCTTGCCGTGGCAACTGCCGGTCTTGCGGCCATAGATTTCGGCCATCATTTCGCTGACGTCCACTCCCTTGGCAATGCAGTGGCCATGACCGCGATGGGTGCTGGCGATGGTGTCACGATCGTCGAGATTGCTGCATACGCCCACCGCCGAGGCCTCCTCGCCTGCATACAGGTGGACGAAACCCGGTATCTCGCCGGTCGCGAACTCCGCGTGCACGCGCTCTTCGAACTCACGGATCGCCCGCATCGTTCGGTAGGCGTTCAGCAGTTGGTCCCGGGTCAGCGCTCCGCGCTCCACCGTGTCGGTCATGTGCTCCTCCTAGCCGGTCGGTGCATGCATTCCTAGTCGGACGAGGACACTTCACAGGCGCGTCTGAGCAGGCCGAGCCGAGCGCTCGCCGCCAGGACCGCAGGCACATCTACGCACCGCGGTCCGTCAGCGCGCAGCCGCACGGTGGGCTGCTCTCCCGGCTCGAAGGTCAGCTCACGTTCGCCGTCGACCGCGATGACTCCTGCTCGCGTATCAATCGCATAGACCGAACCAGGGCACATCAGCTCGATCTCACGTACCCCGACAGGCACGACCAGCCCCGGTGCGATTGGTGCGACAACCTGGTTTGAGGCATCGGGCGCAATGCGCGCGGTGACGCCGTGTGACTGGTGGCGGGCGACGGGGGACAACTGGCCCAAGATGCTGGACAGGCCGATCGCGTCGGGTTCGGCGAACGCGCAGAAGAGCTGGGTCAGCGTCGCCGGATCCCAGACCGCGCGGGCTCCGACATGGCGTTCAGTGGACACAGCCACGTCGATGAGCGCCGTCTCTACGCGATCACCTACCCGCGCCTCGAGCAGCTTGGCACTCCTGACTACACCCTCGGCCCGGACTTTGCCAGTAGCAACCAAGCCCGCCGCAAGGCCAGCGATGGTCGCCTCGCGGACGGCTGGAAACGTGTTGTTGGTTCCCGTCGAGAGCGCCAGCATCGGCACCTCGCCAGCTGCCGACGCCGTGACCCTGGCGGTACCGTCACCGCCAAGGCAGACGATCACACGCGCGCCCACGGCGACCATGCGCCGGACGGCGTCCACCGTGTCCTGCGCGGTCTGCCGGATCGGCTGGCCGTCGAGAAACTCGACCTCCGGC
>DASWFO010000034.1:0-12242 GCA_036394195.1 Alphaproteobacteria bacterium
GCCGCCGCCGGTCTATTACGCGCCGCCGCCCCCGGTCGTCTATGCACCACCGCTGCCGCCGGCGTACTCGTACCCGCCACAGGGCTACTACGCGCCGCCCTCCTATTACGCGGCACCGGGCTATTACGTGGCGCCGGCGCCGCCGGTCTGGGGTTGGTAAGCGGTCTCCAACCTCGCCGTCCGATAGATTTTTTTTCGACTTATATCCGCGCCTTAGACGGTTAACGGTGCCCGCGTCTACGCGCCGGTGCTGCGAGTGCGCTAGACTCCGCGCATGCTGAGCCGGGCGGTCAGCGACTTTGCGGGCGAGTGGTATCTCGGCGTCTATTGCCGGCGGTGCAAGGCGCCGATCCCTGTCTTTCGCGACCTGGGTGGCGGCGAGGCGATCGCGGCCGGTACGGGGAAGCTGACCGTCGCGTGCCCGAGCTGCGGCAAGCGCCGCCGCTATCGCGCCGATGCCGTGATGTCGTTCCTGATCGGCGGCGACGGGGCCGCAGTCGCACCCGACCGCAATGCGCCGGCGGCGGCGCCGATCGCCAGCGGCGGCTGGGCCGATCCGGCCAAGCGGCCGGAGCTGATCTCCGGGCTGCAGCCCATGCTCCGCGAGCTCAAGGCGCGTGCCGAATCGTCCGGCCGCGACGTGCTGGCCCGCGTTGCCGAACTCTTCGCCGACTATCTGGCGGGCGTGCCGCCGGAACGCCAAAAGCCGGCCGCCATCGAACAGTACCTGAAGGCGCTGTTCGTCCTCTCGCGCGGCTCGGGCGACCTTGCTCCCGATGTCGGCGAGGAACTGGTGGCGACTCTCTCCGCGTTGAACCGGCGCGCCGGTCTCTCGCCTCGTCGCTGACGTCGATCAGATCCAGACGTCGTTGGGTGCCGTGCGCTCGCCGCCTTCGTGCCCCGTGTTCGGCACGCCGCGCGGCTCGACCAGCAGCAGCCGGACCTCGTCTTTGGCGTAGGGCTTGTGTTCGACGCCTTTCGGAACGACGAACATCTCGCCTGCGGAAATCTCGACCGCCCCGTCGCGAAAATCGATCCGCAGCATGCCGTCGAGCACGACGAAGGCTTCGTCGGTGTCCTTATGATCGTGCCAGATGAAGTCGCCTTGGAGCTTCACGAGCTTGAACTGGTAGTCGTTCAACTCCGCGATGACTCTCGGCTGCCATTGTTCGCTGATCAATCCGAGCCTCTGCCCGAAGTTGATGGACTTGTAGGCCATGGAACCCCTCCGTCAGGTCCGCCTGGACGACGGCTGACTATAGCGGCGTGGCGCTCCGACGGCAGCCACTTTGAGGCGCCCCGTTCTCGTGCAACACTGGCCGCATCAGCTGCCACATGAGGTCATCAGAATGGTCGTTCGCGCGGGACGTGAGTTTCTTGCCATTCCCGGGCCCACCACCATGCCCGACGAGGTGCTGGCTGCGATGCACCGCCCGGCGGTGGACATCTACTCGGGGCCGCTGCTCGAGCTCACCGACAGCCTGCTCCGCGATCTGAGCCGGATCTTCCGCACCCGGGGTCGCTCCTACATCTACATCTCCAACGGGCACGGGGCCTGGGAGGCGGCGCTCACCAACGTGCTGTCGAAAGGCGACAAAATCCTGGTGCTGGAGAGCGGCCGTTTTGCAATCGGCTGGGGCAACGCCGCGGCCTTCCTCGGCGCCAATGTCGAGGTGTTGAAGGGGGATTGGCGCCGCGCCGTGCGGCCGGCCGAGGTCGAGGCCCGGTTGCGCGCGGACAAGGCGGGCGAGATCAAGGCCATCCTCGCCGTGCATGTCGACACGGCGTCGGGTGCGGTGAACGACATCGCGGCGATCGCCCAGGCGATCCGCGCCGCGAAGCACGACGCGCTGTTCATGGTCGACGCGGTGGCCTCGCTCGGCTGCGTGCCGTTCGAGATGGACGGATGGGGCGTGGACGTCGCGCTGTCGGGCTCACAGAAAGGCCTGATGACGCCGCCCGGCCTCGGCTTCGTGGCGGTGAACGATCGCGCGCGCGAGGTCCACAACCGCGCCGGATTACGGTCGCCCTACTGGGACTGGACCGCGCGCGAGGGCGAATCGCATTACCAGAAATATGCCGGGACACCGCCCGAGCATCTGATGTTCGGCCTGCGGCAGGCCCTCGACATGCTGTTCGCCGAACAGCCCGATAACGCGTTCCGCCGTCATCGGCTCCTTGCCGAAGCCGTGCGCCGCGCCGTCGCGGTGTGGGCGGAGAAGCAGGCGTTCGGCTTCAACATCCTGGCGCCGGGCGAGCGGTCCGACACCGTGACCACGGTGCTGATGCGCGAGGGCATCGATCCGCGCCCGCTCCTGGACTACTGCACCAACAAATGCGGCGTCGTGCTCGGGCTCGGCATCGGGGACCTCTCCGGCAAGGCGTTCCGCATCGCCCACATGGGCCATGTCAACGCGCCGATGATCCTCGGCACGCTCGGCGTCATCGAGACCGCGCTCAATGCGTTGCGCATCCCGCACGGCGCGGGCGGCGTCCAGGCCGCGATCGATTATCTGGGTGCGAACGTCGAGGCCTGAGCACCATCAGCGCAGGCCGGCGCTTTCGGCGCATAGCCGGGCCAGTGACGCCCAATCGGCGTTGCCCTTGCCCTGGGCCACGCCGCTCAGGAAGTGGTCGTGGACCAGGCTGGCCAGCGGCATCGGCACGCGCGCAGCGTCGGCCGCGGCCAGCGCCAGCCGGATATCTTTTAGTCCCATGGACATCGGAAACCCCACCGGCTCGTACTTCTCGTCGGCGATGATCGTCCCGTAGGTCTTGTAGGCGGGTGACGCGAACACGCTGCCGGTGATGACGTCCAGCAGCAGGTGCGCATCGACACCGGATTTGCGGGCGAACGCGAACGCCTCGCCCAGGCTCTCCAGCATCGATGAGATCAGGAAGTTCGCGCTGAGCTTCACGACATTGGCGGCCGGGGGCTTCTCGCCCAGCGTGAATGTCTTCTGTCCCATCGCCTCGAACAACGGCCGGCAGCGCTGGATCGCCTGCGGCGGTCCGGCGACCATGATGAACAGCTTCGCCGCGGCGGCCGCGTCGGGGCGGCCGAGAACCGGTGCCGCCACGTAGATGCGTCCCTTCGACGCATGCAGGGCGGTCAAACGCTCGGACAGGCCGACGCTGATGGTGCTCATCGATAGATCAATCGTGTTCTCGCCGAGAGCATCGAACGCGCCGCCGTCACCGAACAACACCGCCTCGACGGCGTTATCGTCGGCCAGCATTGTGATCAGGGCGTCGCCGTGCGCCGCATCCGCGGGCCGATCGACGATCTTCGCCCCGGCCTCTTCCAGCGGGCGGGCCTTGTCGCGCGAGCGGTTGTAGGCCACCACCCGGTGACCTGCTTTCAAGAGATTTGTTGCCATGGCTCGGCCCATTTGGCCGAGCCCGATAAAGCCCACGTCCATGATTATGCCTCCGTCCGCGTGGCGACACGCCGTGTAGGCCAACAATGCGCATGGCGCCATCGTTCCATCTTGTAATCTTCTGCTGGAACTGTCGCTGCCCGGCTCGGGTTATTCGACCAATCGAAGGAGACCCCGATGCCGCAGATCCAAGCCGCTAACCAGCCCGTCACCCAGATCACGATCGTCGAGCCGGAGCCGGGGAAGCAGGGCGCCGCCCTGGCCCTGATGCAGGAGCGGGCCCAGTTCATGGCTCGCCAGCCCGGGTTTGTCTCGATCAGCCTGCATCGCAGCCTCGATGGCCGGCGCATCGTCAATTACGTCCAGTGGCGCGACCGCGAGTCCCTACACTCGGCGCACCACTCGCCCCTGTTCCGCAGCGAATGGGGGTATTTCAGCGAGATTGCCGACGAGATCGATCCGCACCTCTACGAGGTCGCGACGGTCCTCGACAATAGCAAGTGACGCCCCCAGGCTCGGATGATCCCCGATCTGTGCAACCTGAAATAGATCGGGTAACATCCCGGTAAGAACGAGGCGGCCGCGACAATGCGGCGTCGCCGACAATCAGAATTGAAATACGGGAGGACAACGATGGACAACACCGCGCTTACGGAGTTGTTGAGCCGGGGCGTCATCGCCGCCGTGGTCGGCGGCCTGTTCAGTCTGGGCGCCGAACGCGCCCTGGCGCAGAACCCGCCACCCAATGCGATGTTTGCCTATGTCGGGTCGTTCACGACCGAGCAACGCAAGTCGCGCGGCGACGGTATCCACGTCTATCGTGTCGATCCGGCGACGGGCGTCTGGACGCATGTCCAGCATCTGGGCGATCTGACGAATCCGTCTTTCCTGGCGCTCAGCCCCGATCAGCGTGTTCTCTATTCCGTGCATGGCGACGGGGAATACGTGACCGCCTTCGCCCTCGACCGCGAGACCGGCCAGGCCAAATTGCTCGGGCGCGGGACCACGGGCGGGAAGAACGGCGTTCGTCAGGCGAGCGACGCCGGCGGCAAGTTTCTGATCGTTGCCAACTACAGCAGCGGCAGCGTCGCTGTGCTGGCCATCTCTCCGGACGGCTCGCTCAAGGACCACCACCAGCTGGAGATGCTGCCGGGCGATCCCGGGCCGCACCGGACCGAGCAGGCCAGCTCGCATCCGCACGATGTCGCCTTCGACCCGTCCGGGCGCTTCGTGCTGGTCCCGGACAAAGGCCTCGATCGCGTCTTTGTGTTCCGCTTCGACGCGTCGACGGGCCGCCTGTCGTCGAGCGAGCCGGGTTCGGTGAAGGCGCGATCGGGCGCCGGCCCACGGCACATCGCATTCCATCCCCGGCTGCCCGTCGCGTGGGTCCTGAACGAGCTCGACAGCACGGCCACGACATACCGGTGGGATAGCGACCGCGGCGTGCTGACGCCGGTGCAGGTCATCTCGACATTGCCGGCGGATTTCACCGGCGACAGCTCGGCCGCCGAACTCGCCGTGTCGGCAGACGGCCGGTTCGTGTATTGCTCGAATCGCGGCCATGACAGCATCGTGACCTACTCGGTCAATCCGGCGAACGGATTGCTGACCGCGACGGCGTGGGAGCCGACGCAAGGCCGCGTCCCGCGCTTCATCGGTCTCGACCCGACGGGTCGTTTCCTCCACGCGGCGAACGAGCAGGGCGACACGATCGTCACCTTCCGGGTGGATGCGGCGTCGGGGACGCTGACGCCGACCGGCCAGGTGATCAAGAACGCGAGCCCGGTGACCATCGTCTTCAGCACCCGCTGAGCGTCCGTGCGCCCGCGCGACCGGATGTCGCGCCCTGAATGGAGGGAACACCATGAACAACCTTGCCGCGGTTGTGGCGTTGGGTCTCATTGCCTTCACGTGTGATGCGGCCGCCCAAGGCTGGCGGCCGCCACCGCCCAGCGAGCGGTGCCCATCCAAATGGGGGGCGGCCGACGAGCGCGGCGCGGGCAATCACATGACGCCGGCCAATGTGTTGCGCGCGGCGCGGCTCATCAAAACAGGCCAGACCTTCGAACTCGCCCACGTGCTTGGCCCGGAAATGCCGGTCAATCCGGGACGGCAGTACGAGCTGCACACCAAGCGCAGCACCGGGCCGTTCGGCGAGAACAAACGCTACAGCAATGAGGAGCTGGTGACGTCGGAGATCGGTCAAGTGGGGACACAATTCGACGGCTTCACCCATCAGGCGATCGACCGTCTGCTCTACAATTGCGTCAACATGGACGACGTCGCGACCCGCAGCGGCTTCACCAAGATGGGCGTGGAGAAGGTCGGGACGCTGATCACGCGCGGCGTATTGATCGATGTCGCCGGTTTGAAGGGCGTCGAGATCCTGCCGATCGATTATGAGATCACGGTGGCCGATCTGGAGCAGGCCTTGCAGAAGCAGGGCGTCGGCCTGCAGGCGGGCGACGCGGTGCTTGTCTACACCGGCTGGAGCAAACACTGGGGCGTCGATAACAAGCTTTACACCAGCGGCTGTCCCGGCATCGGCGTCGCTGCGGCGCAGTGGCTGATCAAGCAGGACCCGATGCTGCTCGGCAGCGACAACTGGCCGGTCGAGATCGCGCCGAATCCCGACAAGTCGCTCAACCTGCCGGTGCACAACATCGCACTGACGGTCAACGGCGTGCACCTGCTCGAGAACCTCGTGCTCGACGACCTCGCCAAGGCGCGCGCCTACGAGTTCGCGCTCGTTCTCCAGCCGCTCAAGATCAAGGGAGCGACCGGTTCGACGGTGGCGCCGACCGCCATCCGCTGACCGATCGGGAGCGGATTCCCGGGCGGGGAAACGGGGGAAATGTCGTCCCGGGCCGGTTGACACCCGCCCGGCCGTGCGCCGTAATGCCGCCACACCGACGATCGGTGGCAGTCGGCCGGGGGTGGCATGCGGGCAAAGGGCGGGCATCGTCTGCATCTCGACGATATCACCCACCGCTTCGGCGACGTCGTCGCGGTGAGCAACGTCAACCTGGACGTCGGGGGCGGTGAATTGGTGGCCCTCCTGGGGCCGTCCGGATGCGGCAAATCGACCCTGTTGCGGATCATATCCGGGTTCATCGCTCAGGCTCGCGGACGCGTGTTGTTCGACGATGCGCCGGTCGACCATCTGCCGCCCCATCGCCGTGGCGTCGGCATCGTCTTCCAGAACTACGCCCTGTTTCCGCACATGACGGTGCGGCAGAACGTGGCCTATGGATTGCAAGCCCACCATTGGCCACGTGAAAAGGTTGCGCGGCGCGTCGGGGAGATGCTGGACCTAGTGCATATGCAGGGTTTCGCAGACCGGTTGCCGCGCCAGCTGTCCGGCGGCCAGCAGCAGCGTGTGGCCCTGGCACGTTGCCTCGCCATCGACCCCAAGATCCTGATGCTCGACGAGCCGTTCGGGGCCCTGGATAAGAATCTGCGCCTCGATATGCAGATCGAGGTAAAGCGCCTGCATCGCGATTATGGGATCACGACTATCCTGGTCACTCACGACCAGGAGGAGGCGCTCTCGATGGCGGATCGCGTCGCGGTGATGAACCGCGGGCGCGTCGAGCAGATCGCGCCGCCCAACGTGATCTACGACCATCCGGCAACGCTGTTCGTCAATCAATTCGTCGGCACCACGAACCTCATTCCCGGACGGCTCATTGCCGCCGACGCGGCCGGTTGCGAGGTGGACATTCCGAGCGGCGTGATTCGGGCGGCATCGGCGTCGCTTACGATCGGGACGAGCGTCGTCGTGTCGATCCGGCCGGAGCGCCTGGTCGCGCACGCCGAGCCCGGTCCCGGCCGGCTCTCCGGGGCGGTCAAGACGGTGATTCCGCTCGGGCCGCATGTCGTGTACGAGGTCGAGATCGCCGGCGGCACCACGATCAAGATCACGCGACCGCGCGATATCGGTGCGGTGCTCCTGGAGAGCGGGAGCGAGATCCACGTGGCGCCAGCGTCGGCCGGTGCCTGCCATGTTTTTCCGCTGCAATGAGCAATCGAAAAAAGGAGCTGCTCATGAATGACACCCTCAGTCGTCGCGCGGTGCTGAGTGCGGGCGCTGCGCTTGGCGCTGCGGCATTCGTGCCGTCCTTCGCCTCGGCGCAGTCCAAGACGCTCGTCGCCGCAACCTTCCCGGGGACCTGGAGCGAGGCCCATCGCGAGTATCTGGCGCCGGCCTTCACCAAGCGCACGGGAGCGTCGGTCACGCAATCGATCCTGCTCGGCAATGACCAGCTGTCGCGAATGATTGCCGCCAAGGGCGGTCAGCCGCCGTTCGACGTGGCGCTGTTCGACAGCCCGCAGGTGCTGGACGCCATCAAACAGGGACTGCTTCTCGAATATGCGGCGGGCAAGTCGCCGAATTACGCAGACCTGCTGCCGGAGTTCAAGAGCAAGTGGGGTCCGGCCATCTCCATGCAGATCATCGGCATCGGCTACAACCCGCAGAAGATCAAGACGCCGCCGACCAGCTGGGATGCGCTATGGGACCCACAATACAAGGGCCGCGTGGGGTTGACCGCGCTGAACAGCCAGCTCGGTATCGCCTGGGTCGCGGAGATCAACCGGCTGCGCGGCGGCGACGAAACCAACTTCGAGCCGGGGTTCAAAGCGCTCCGCGAGCTGCTGCCGAATGTCGGTGCGATCGGCGCCAATTTGGGGGGCTATGCCACTTTGTGGCAGCAGGAGCAGATCGACATCGCGCCGTATAATTTCAACTTCGTTCAGACGCTGAAGGGGAAGGGCGTGCCCGTCGAGCTGGTGATCCCGGCGACCGGTCCGGTCGGCTGGACCACCAGCATGCACGTCGTCGCGGGCGCTACTGAACCCGATCTCGCGGTGCAGTACATCGATTGCCACCTGGATCCGGAGGTGCAGCGAGCGATGCTGAAGCCGCCCTACGACGTCATCCCGACCAATAGCAAGGTGCCGCTCGAGGGGGCCATCACCCTCGCGGTTGCGAAGACGCACGCCGATCTCGCCAAGGTCCGTGGCTTTGATTGGGAGAAGATAAATCCGCAACGCGGCGAGCTGATCGAGCGGTTCAACCGCGAGATCAAGCTCTGACGGGGTGCGTCGCCCCCCTCCCCGGCGCGCGGGAGGGCGGGTGGGGCCCGTGTGCTCGCCGTCGGACGCTCGATAGGCCCTATGCGATCTCGCGACCTCAATCTCGTCCTGCCGCTGGCGGCCGTGTTCGCGGCTTTCTTCGTGGCACCGCTCTCCGTGCTGCTCGCGATGTCGCTCTCGACCGACGCCGGGTTGCATGGGTTGACGCTCGGCCATTACGTCAAGTTCTTCACCGACGCGTTCAACTATTCCATTCTCTGGGCCACGGTCCTTCTCGGCGTGAAGGCGACGCTGCTCTGCCTTCTCTTCGGCTATCCGATTGCGTGGATCTGCGCCCGGGCCGCGGCCCGCTGGCAGACCGTTCTTTTGTTCCTCGTCATCCTGCCCATCATGACCAGCGTGGTCGTCCGTACATTCGCCTGGATTGTGATCCTGGGGCGGCAAGGCGTGCTCAACCAGGTGGCCCTCGGGCTCGGGCTGACCAACGAGCCCATTCGGCTCCTGTTCACCGAACTCGGGGTCGTGATGGTGCTGGCCCAGGTGCAGATGCCGCTGATGGTGCTGCCGATCCTCGCCGTGCTGTCGAAGATCGATCCCAATCTGGCCGAGGCCTCGCGGGCCCTGGGTGCCGGAGAATGGCGCACCTTGATTCGGGTGACGCTGCCGCTGTCGCTGCCGGGGATCGTCGCCGGCTGCATTCTGACCTATGCCGCGGCCGTGACGGCGTTCGTGACCCAGACCTTGATCGGCGGCGCCCGGCTGGTCTACATGCCGCTGCATATCTATCAGCAGGCGATCGGCGCGAATAACTGGCCGTTTGCCGCGGCGATCTCGGTGATCTTCATGGGTGCCATCCTGGTCGTCGTCGCCCTGTTGAACCAGCTCGCACGGGCCGGGACCGATGCAACGCGCTAAGGTCCGGGTCGATTGGGAATCACTGTCGCTGCGCGCGCTGTTCGCGGCTCTGACTGGCATCGCAGTCGTTTTCCTGGTCGGTCCCAGTGTGATCGTCTTGCTGACATCGCTGACCGCCTCACAGTCCTTGCGCTTCCCGCCCGAAGGGCTGTCCCTGCGGTGGTACACGGCACTACTCAATGCAACCCAGATGCAGCACGCCGCCTGGACGAGCCTGGTCGTTGCATTCTGGGCGACGGTCGTGTCCACGACCTTCGGCACGGCGGCGGCCCTCGCGATCTCTCGATCGGGCGGCGGCTGGGCGCGCGGCTTCGACACGCTGTTCATGTCGCCGCTGGTACTGCCGGCGCTCGCCTTCGGCTTTGCAGCCCTGGTGTTCATCTACCAGCTGGGTCTGCGGCCGAATGTTCCGCTGCTGATCCTGGGGCATGTGATTGTCTGCGTCCCGTACGTGCTGCGGACCGCCCTGGCTGCGCTGACACAGCTTGACGCAGCGCTGCTCGATGCCTCGGCGAGCCTCGGCGCCGGGGGCTGGATGACATTCCGCCGGGTGACGTTGCCGCTGATCGGCCGCGGCGTTGGCGCGGGCGCATTTCTGGCCTTCATGGCGTCGTTCGACAACGTGCCGGTGTCGCTGTTTCTTGCCGACGAGCGCACCGAGGTGCTGCCGATCCATCTGTGGCAACAGATCGAGACAAGTCTCGACGTGCGCACCGCTGCCGCGTCCGGCCTGATCATCGTCCTGACGCTGGTCCTAATGGTGCTCGCGGAGTGGTTTGCCGGCCTCACCCGGCAGATGCGGTGAAGAGAGACGGGCGGCGGTTGACACCCGCCCGGCCCTGCGCCGTAATGCCGGCCGGTCACGAACGTTGGATTGGGGGGTCATCATGCGCGCATTACGCTTCGGGCTGACGTTTCTGTCGGCTGTGCTGCTGTTTCAGGCATCGGCGATGGCGCAGGACTCGCCGACGCTCAAGCGGATCCAAGAGCGCGGTGCGATCGCGCTCGGCCATCGCGAGGCCTCCGTGCCGTTCGCCTATATCGACCAGAACCAGAAGCCGATCGGCTTCTCGATGGATCTCTGCCTGAAGATCGCCGAGGCGGCGAAGGCCGAATTGAAGAAGGCGGATCTGCCGGTGAAATACGTGCCGGTGACGCCGCAAACGCGCTTTGCGCTGATGGCCAACGGCACCATCGACCTCGAATGCGGGTCCACGACCAACACCTTCTCGCGGCAGAGCCAGGCCGCATTCACCTTCACCACCTTCATCACCGGGACCAAGATCTTGGTGCGCAAAAACTCGGGCATCAAATCGGTTGATGATCTCGGCGGGAAGACCTTGGTCGTGCTGCCGGGCACCACCAACGAGCAGGCGCTCAAGGCCTATGTCGAGCAGAAGAAGATGAACGTGCGGATCCTGAACGTGAAGGACCACGCGGAAGCGCTGCTCGCCATGGAGACCGACCGTGCCGATGCCTATGGCAGCGACGACGTCCTGCTTTACGGCTCGCGCTCGCGCGCCAAGAATCCCGGCCAGTACGAGGTGGTCGGCGACTTCATCACCTATGATCCCTACGCGATCATGCTGCCGCGCAACGATTCGACCTTCCAGACCCTGGCCGACAAGGCGATCGCCAAGATGTTCGCCGACGGCTCGTTCATGCAGATCTACAAGACGTGGTTCGACCCGATCGACATGCCGCTCAACCCGCTGCTCGAAGCAGCGATCAAGCTGCAGAAACTGCCGGATTGACGGCTGGCTCGCGTTGAGCCGCCAGGCCAGCCCTAAACGCTCGCTGGCGCTCGCCCATCCGTGCTCTCACCCTTGTGTGTCCGGAATCTGGCAGAAGAGGTGCCGAGCTGGGTGGGATCCCACCCAGCTCGGCGGCCGTCCGACCGATCACCCTCAGATGCTCTTCGTGTGGTAGCGAACCATCGCGTGGGAGCCGGGTCAGCGACCGTCCCGTCATTCACCCGAACAGTTGCCCGGGCTCGCGCCCGAACATGCAAGGCAGGGGACACACGGATTATGGCACTTCACCTTACTTTTGTCGGCATCGATGTATCAAAGGATTGGCTCGACCTCTGGCTTCCGCCGCTGAAGCGGTTCGAGCGCACGAGCAATGACGAAGCCGGTTGGGCGGCGGCGCTCAAGCTGGCCAGATCGGTCGGGAGCGACGCCGGCGTCATCGTCGCCTTCGAAGCGACGGGCGGCTATGAGCGCGGCTTGCGGCAAGCGTTTCTGGAAGCCGGCGTCGATGTCCGCCGGCTCAATCCATTGCGCGTGCGGTTATATGCCAAGAGCCTTGGCCGCAATGCCAAGAACGATCGGATCGATGCGCGTCTGATTGCCCGGTACGCTGAGATCGCGGACACCGCCCCCGAGATCCTCGACCCCGCGCGCGAACATCTGGCCGAGCTCGTCTGTCACCGCCGGCGCTTGGTCGACGAGCGGGTCGCCATCAGCAATCAGATCGCCACTCTCCGGTCCGGTCAGTTGCAAGCACAAAACCGCAACCGGCTCGCCTTGCTCGGGCGCCAGATCGAGGAGACCGAGGTCCTCATCCGAGAAGCGCTGGGCCAAGTTCCAAGCCTCGTGGCCAGGGTCAAACTGCTCAAGACGCTGAAGGGCGTTAAGGACATAACGGCGGTGGCCCTCGTCGCGCTGCTGCCCGAACTCGGCCGGATCAATCGGCGAGCGATCGCGGCCCTTGTCGGCCTGGCTCCCTTCGATCACGACAGCGGCAAGCTCAGAGGAACCCGATCCATCGCCGGCGGCCGGGCCGCGGTTCGTACAACGCTCTACATGGCAGCGCGCGCGGCTGCCCTAAGCAAATCGCCGCTTGGCC
>DASWFO010000035.1:0-23395 GCA_036394195.1 Alphaproteobacteria bacterium
TGCGCGAGCTGATGGCCGGCACGCACAGCTTCAATGACATTCAACGAGGCGTGCCGCTGATATCACGCGCCGTTCTGGTGGCGCGGCTACGGGAACTCGAAGCCCAAGGGGTCATTGAACGACGGCGGCGCGCGGACGGAACCGGCCATGAGTATTGGCTCACACCGGCCGGCGATGGGTTCCGCTCCATCATGAATGAGCTCGGTCGTTGGGGAATGACGTACACGCGCGACCGGATCAGGCGCGCCGATCTTGATCCCGGCCTTTTGATGTGGGGCTTGCGAAGGCGGGCCAACGTCAACACTCTGCCGGATCATCGCATCGTCGTGCGCTTCGAGTTCTCAGGCGTACCGGCGAGCCGAACGAAGTTCCGCGTCATGTGGCTGTTACTCGAACGTTCAGGCGTGGGTGTGTGCGACAAGGACCCCGGATTTTCTGTTAATCTCAGAATCCGGGGCAACATCGGTGTTTACGTGGCCGTCTATCTCGGCCATGCGGCATGGCGCGATGTGGCTGGTAAGACACTGCTGCTGGATGGTGACCCCCGGATTGGAAAGCAGCTTCCCGATTGGCTGAGGCTCGGCGACGTGAGGGGCCGGGAGCCATACGATATGGCCCCTCGATGAGCAACTGGGACTACTACTACCGACGGAGCGGTGGCTATCTGGCGTTAGCCGTGCGCTAGCGGGTATTGTCGCAGCGAATTATTTTCTCGGCGTGGCCGGCATCGCGGCTTTCATGTTTTCAGTCGGATTTCGTCCCCGCCGCTAAAACGAGAGCATCAGAGCATGAGACGGACGGGTTCTCCGCCTATCATCACCTGACCGAAACCAACGCATGATCGCAAATTCAGCTCGCGGTTCGGTTGTGCCCACGACTATACCCATGGTCTATCGCAGCTGGTGGTGGCGCGAGCTGCACTTACGCCTGCGACTGCCCGACGGCCGGCGCTATGAGTCGCCAAAAACCCAGCCCGGGACCTCCGGCCAAGGGCGCCGCCAGACGAGGGGCGCCCCTTCCACATAAAATTCACATCAGTCGGCCCGTGAAGTTATAAAGTGTGACAGTACGACGACGGCGCTGCCGGCGGAGATGCAGCCCGTGGCCGCTCGTGGCGCGTGATGGGACGGTCGAGCGCCTAAAAGCCGGGGGGAGTTGGTGTGAGAGTTGCAGCGGGATCTTCGGTAAGATCTCCAATAGGATCTCCGTGTCCCTGAACGCGACGATGCCCCGCGCGACCGCTGCCGCGGACGCGTCCCCGGTGACCGAAGCGCCGCTATCGCGGCTGACCGCGGCACCGACTTCCGGCAACGGCGAACGCGCCTCGTCCGGCGACGCGCAGGCGATCGGGTGGCCCGCCCGCATGGTGCGGGAGATCCTGGCCGGCATCGCCGCTTGCGTCGCGATCCTGCCGACCTGCCTGTCCTCCGCCCTGCTCGCCTATGCGCCGTTCGGGCCCGGGCTCACCGCCCGCGGGGCGGCCGCCGGTCTGATCGGGGCGATCGCCGGCGGGTTCTTCGCCGCCCTGACCGCCCGGTCGTCGTTCATCATCTCGATCCCACGGCCTGGCGGCGCGCTGGCCCTCGCCAGCCTCGCCGCCGTGCTGCTGGCGGATCCGCTGTTCGCCGGCAATCCAGCGCTGTGCTTCCTCGCCATGGCCGTCTGTCTTCTTCTCGCCGGCCTTTGGCAGGTGGCGTTCGGGGCCCTTGGCGTCGCGAACCTCATCAAATTCACGCCGCACCCGGTCCTGGCCGGATTCATCAACGGCGTCGCCCTGCTGATCGCGCTGGGCGCGTTCCACATCCTCTGGCGTGGCGCCGAGACCGCATACGGGGCGCTGAGCGCGCTCGCGTTTGCGGCCGTGCTGACAGTTGTCGTGATCTATTTCGAACGGCGGAAGACGGGCCTGCCCGCGCCGATCGCGGGGCTGGCGATCGGCATGGCGGCGTTCTACGTGATCCGCGAGCTGGCGCCCGGACTGCCGCTCGGGCCGACCGTCGGAGCCCTGTCGCTCGACGTGAACAGCGTGATGAGCCCGGCCGCCGATGGCGGGGTGTACGCGGCCCTTCGCGCCGAAGCGCCGGCGATCCTGCTGACATCCCTCGTGATCGCGGTGGTTACCTCGCTCGAAACCCTGCTCGTCGCGCGGATGATCCGGAACCTCGGCCCGCTGCCGCCCGATGGCGCGCGGTTCCTGCTGGGTCAGGGGATCGGCAACGTCGCGGCGGCGGCGCTGGGCGGCATCGCCATCTCCGCCGGCCCGTCTCAATCGCTGACCGCCTTCCGCGCCGGCGGCCGGACGCGGCTCACCGGCCTCAGTGCGGCGGTGCTCCTGCTCATCGTCGGAGCGCTGGCGCCTGGGGTGCTCGCGGCCATTCCGCAGGTCGTCCTGTGCGCGATCCTGTTCGCGAACAGCATCCTCGTCGTCGACCCCTGGAGCCTGCGGCTGCTGCGCGATGCGTTCCGCGCGAAGACCCGGCGCGGCAGCATATGGAAGAACCTGGCGGTCATCGTCGCGGTAACGGCCATCACCGGCATCATGTCCGTGACCGAAGGGGTGATGGCCGGGATCGTCCTGTCCTGCCTCATCTTCATTGTCAGCATGAGCCGCCCCCTCGTCCGCCGGCGCCAGCGCGGCGACAAGGTCTTCTCTCAGCGCGTGCGGCCGGAGCGCGATGTCGAGATTCTGCGGCGCGTCGGGCACCGGCGGGCCGTCCTGGAGCTTCAGGGCGTCATGTTCTTCGGCAACACCGACGATCTGTGCACCGAGATCGAGACGCTGTTCGGCGACGTCGACATCATCCTGCTCGACTGCCGGCGCGTGGCCGATATCGATATTTCGGCGATCGGCGCCTTGGAGCAGGCCGTGGCCAAGGCCCGCGCCGCCCGGAAGCACCTGCTGTTCTGCCACATGCCCGAGCTGCATATGGGCCTGTTCGCGACCAACGCCGAGGCGGGATCCGACACGACCGTCTTTGGGGATCTCGATACGGCGCTCGAATGGATGGAAGAAACGGTCCTGCGCGAGGAAGGGGCTTCGGAGTTCGAAGAGCTTCCTCTCGATCAGATCGAGTTCCTCCACGGTCTCGATGCCCGCGAGATCGCGGAGGTGAGAAAGCACCTGATGCCGATGTCCTTCCCCGGCGGCGGGGATTTGTGCCGTCAGGGCGAGGAGGCCGATTATCTCTGGATCCTCAGCTCCGGCAGCGTCAGCATCTGGGTCGACGGCCAGAACGGCCAGGGCGCCAAGCGCATCGCCGGCCTGGCGCGGGGCACCATCGTCGGCGAGATGGCCCTCCTCGAAGGCGGCCGGCGATCGGCCACGGTGCGGGCCGACGAGGACGTCACCGGCTACATGATCGACCGGGAAACCTTCGACGCGCTGCTGCTCGAGCGGCCCCGCATCGGCGGCACGATCCTGATCAACATCGCCCGCGAGATGGCCCGGCGCCTGCGCCGAACCTCCCAGGCCTTCAGCGCCGCGACCGTCTGAGGCGCGCAACCCTGTCCCGGCGTGGTCGTTGTATGACCGACCGCACGCCACCAGGATGAGGACGCCCGAGAACAATTGCACACCCCTGTGCAATTGTTCGGGCCCAAATTTATATGTTGCCGCAATGACTTCGGGAACTATTGCAGTATTGCACGAGATTCGGGGGGCGGCGCCCGACCGGCGCGCCCTTGCCGGGTGCCGCCGGCGCCGCGCCCCGCCCCGCGGCCCGCAACGGCCTTTATCCTCATGGCCGATATACGTTTTTTGCCCGGCAACGGGCTCGTTTCCGGGGCACCGATCGGCTAGATTGAGGACATCGGCAATCGACCTAAAGACCTGTTCCATATGAGCTCTCCCTCCCGCACCAGCCCGGCCCACATTCCGAACTCCGTCGACGACGCCCTGGCCCTGCTCCGCGACGGCCGCTACGTCGCTGACCGCAGCCTCGCCACCGCCGTCTTCCTGTCGCTGCGCCTGAACCGCCCGCTGTTCCTCGAAGGCGAAGCCGGTGTCGGCAAGACCGAGATCGCCAAGGTCCTCGCCGAGACGCTCGGCCGCCGCCTGATCCGCCTGCAATGCTACGAAGGCCTCGACACGGCGGCCGCGGTCTACGAATGGAACTACCCGCGCCAGATGATCGAGATCCGGCTGGCCGAAGCGCGCGACGAAAGCCGCGACACACTGGACGAGGAGATCTTCTCCGAGCGCTTCCTGATCCGCCGCCCGCTCCTGCAGGCCCTGGCGCCGCATCCCGAAGGCCCGCCCGTCCTGCTGATCGACGAGCTCGATCGCACCGACGAGCCGTTCGAGGCCTATCTGCTCGAAGTGCTGTCCGACTTCCAGGTCACCATCCCGGAGCTCGGTACGATCAAGGCGCCGGCACCGCCGATCGTCATCGTCACCTCCAACCGGACGCGCGAGATCCATGACGCGCTGAAGCGCCGCTGCTTCTATTACTGGGTCGACTATCCGAACGCCGAGCGCGAGCTCGAGATCCTGCGGCTGAAGGCGCCGGGGGCCGCCGAGGACCTGACGCGCCAGGTCGTCGGCTTCGTCCAGAAGCTGCGCCGCGAGGAGCTGTTCAAGCTGCCGGGCGTCGCGGAGACCATCGACTGGACCAAGGCGCTGGTCGAGCTCGACCGCGTGACGCTCGATCCGGCGACGGTCAACGACACGCTGGGCGCCCTGCTGAAATACCAGGACGACATCACCAAGATCCGCGGCGGCGAGGTGACGCGCATCCTGCGTGACGTCGAGACGGAGCTGGCGACACCGCGATGAGCGACAGGCCCGCCGAACCCCAAACGGCCGATGCCGATTCCGGGACCGGCGCGCTGACGGCCAACCTGATGCATTTCGCCCGCGCGCTGCGCGCCGCCGGGCTGCCGATCGGCCCCGGCCGGGTCATCGACGCCGTCCATGCCGTGCGCGCCGCCGGCATCGCCAACCGGGCCGATTTCTACTGGACCCTGCACGCGATCTTCGTCAACCGGCGCGACCAGCACGACCTGTTCGACGAGGCGTTCCGCCTGTTCTGGCGCGACCCGCAGCTGCTCGAGCGCATGATGGCCATGCTCCTGCCGCAGCTGCAGGTGCCGCCGGACGAGACCCGCAAGCCGACCACGCGGCGCATCGCCGAGGCGCTGCGCGGCAACGAGCCCCAGCGCAAGGTCGAGCCGGCCAAGGTCGAGGAGACGATCGACGCGACGCTGACCTGGTCGGACCGCGAGGTGCTGCGGGCCAAGGACTTCGAGCAGATGTCGAACGACGAGGTCGAGGCCGCCAAGGCGATGATGGCGAAGCTGCGCCTGCCCTTCGCCCCGGTGCCGACGCGGCGCTACCGGCCCGATCCGGCCGGGACGCGCGCCGACCTGCGCGCGACCTTGCGGGCCACCATGCGCACCGGCGGCGACCTGATCACGCTGAAGTTCCGCACCCGCCGCGTGCGGCTGCCGCCGATCGTCGTGCTGTGCGACATCTCGGGATCGATGGAGCGCTACTCGCGGATGTTCCTGCACTTCCTGCACGCGCTGACCAACGACCGCAGCCGCGTCTATACGTTCCTGTTCGGCACCCGGCTGACCAACGTGACGCGCCACATGAAGTTTCGCGACATCGACCAGGCGCTGTCGCGGGTGGCCGGGGCGGTCGAAGACTGGTCCGGCGGAACCCGCATCGGGCATGCGCTGGCCGAGTTCAACCTGCGCTGGTCCCGCCGCGTGCTGGGGCAGAACGCCGTGGTCCTGTTCATCAGCGACGGCCTCGACCGCGACGCCGGCGTCGGCCTTGCACGCGAGATGGAGCGGCTGCACAAATCCTGTCACCGGCTGGTGTGGCTGAACCCCCTGTTGCGCTACGACGGCTTCGAACCCAAATCCCAGGGCATGCGCGCGATCCTGCCGCATGTCGACGAGTTCCGGGCGGCGCACAACCTCGCCAGCCTCGAGGACCTCATCAAGACCCTGGGCGATCCGTCGCCCAGGGCCGCGCGCTCCCTCTTCCTCTGGCAAGGAAAAGCCGCATGAACGACAGCGAAGACATTCTCGGCGAAGCCGCCCAGTGGCGGAAAGCCGGCAAGGGCGTGGCGCTCTGCACCGTGGTCACCACCTGGGGCTCGAGCCCGCGACCGGTGGGCAGCCAGCTCGCCGTCGACGACGCCGGCCGCTTCGTCGGCTCGGTCTCGGGCGGCTGCATCGAAGGGGCCGTGATCAAGGAAGCCAAGGAGACCATCGCCTCGGGCAAGCCGAAGCTGCTCGATTTCGGCGTCACCAACGAGCAAGCCTGGGAAGTCGGCCTCGCCTGCGGCGGCAAGGTCCAGGTGTTCGTGGAAAGGGTTGACTGAATGCGCTCTGCTGCAACACCCCCCACCCTAGCCCTCCCCCGCAAGGGGGGAGGGAAATGCGGACGTGAGACGGTGCGCCTCCCTCTGACGCCCTCCCCCGAGCCAGGTCTTTTCAAGCTTGGGGGGGAGGCGCGTCGGGCGCCCGCAAACGCTCCAGTGGAGCGTTTGCAGCCCACGCGGGGTGGGGGTGCCGGAATGGTCATTTCATGAACCGCGACATCATCGAGAAGCTCTCCGCGGCGCGCGCGGCCAAGCGGCCGGTGGCGCTGGCGACCAACCTGCGCTCCGGTCAGCAGAAGCTGATCTATGCCGACGGCGCCGAGGGCGAGCTCTGCCTCGACGTCGACATGACCGCGGCCGCCGTCGACGCGATCCACCGCGACCACCATACGCGGCTGTCGACGCCGGCCGGCGAGGTGTTCATCCAGGTCTTCAACCCGCCGCCGCGCCTCATCATCGTCGGCGCCGTGCATATCGCCCAGCCGCTGGCGCGCATGGGCGATCTGGCCGGCTATGGCGTGTCGATCATCGATCCCAGGCGCGGCTTTGCCGAGAGCCAGCGGTTCGAGGGGGTCGAGATCTCGGGCGAGTGGCCCGACGAGGCGATGGCGCGGCTGAAGCCGGACGCGCGGAGCGCCGTCGTCACCCTGACCCACGATCCGAAGCTCGACGATCCGGCGCTGGAGGCGGCGCTGAAGTCCTCTGCGTTCTATGTCGGGGCGCTCGGCAGCCGCAAGACGCACGCGGCGCGGCTCGATCGGCTCAAGGCGCTGGGCTTTAGCGAGACGGACCTTAAGCGCATTCACGGTCCGGTCGGGCTCGATATCGGCGCCCTCTCGCCGGCGGAAATCGCGATCTCGATCCTGGCGCAGATCACGCAGCTGCGCCGCGCCGGAGCCGATGAATGAGGACCGGCTCTATCCGCCGACGGCGCCTTTCCACAGCGGCTGGCTCAGTTCCTCGGCGTAGTTCCTGAACATCAGATTGAACGACATGCTGATCCGATTGTGTTGGCTGCGGTTGCTCGGCACGGAATGCCCGAGCCACGCCGGGAAGACCAGGAGCCGGCCGGGCTTCACCTCGAACGTGACGATGTTGCCGTTATACGGCGTCAGTTCGGTGACCGGCGGCATCATGACCTGGGCCTGAATGCGCGGATCCTCGAACGCGATCCGCCCTTCGCCGTCCGGGATGGACACGTAGTAGACGCCGGACAGGTAGTTGTTGGGATGACTATGCGACGGATTATGCCCTCCCGGCGGATTGACGTTGGCCCAGCACCCGGTCACGACGAAGTCGCGCGACTTGAGCTTGAGGTAGTCCGCGGCGGCCCGGCCCGACTGCTCGAACAGCTGGACCACCTCGGCAAATTGCGGCAGGCGGTGGAGATTGGTCTCGGTCTGCCAGTTGGTGCGGCCGGCCGCCAGCGGCGGCAGCGCGCCGGTCAGCGCCTCGATCTCCTTGATCAGCCGGCCGTTCAGCGCCGCGGCATAGTCCGCCGTCAGATCGACGATCCAGACCGGCGTCGCGAAAATCTGCTGGGTTCCGGAATTTTGGATCATGGCGGCCGGTATCGTACTTGGTTTCCCGGCGCATCGGTACCCAGCCGGTGGCGCAACCTTCCGGGTGCGTCGTCGCCGGCCAGGGCTTACGATATGGGGCTTACCATACGGGGCATACGGGACTGACATGAAGTTCGGCGAAATCCCCATTGCCGAGGCCGAAGGCGCCATCCTCGCGCACGCGATCAAGCTCGACCGCACGGTGTTCAAGAAGGGCCGCGTGCTGTCGGCCGACGACGTCGCGGCGCTCGTGCGGGCGGGACACACCGCGGTCACCGGCGCCCGGCTCGATCCGGGCGACGTGCCGGAGGACAAAGCCGCGGCGACCATCGCGGCCGCCATCACAGGGCCAAATCTGACGCGCAGTGCCGCGTTCACCGGGCGCTGCAACCTCTTTGCCGCCGTGCCGGGCGTCGCCGTCATCGACGTCGAGCGGCTCGACCGGCTCAACCTGCTCGATGAGGCGATCACGCTCGCCACCCTGCCCGCCTACGCCCGCGTCGAGCCGCGGCAGATGGTGGCGACGGTCAAGATCATCCCGTTCGCGGCCCCCGCCGAGGCGCTGGCGGCGGCGCTCAAGGTGGCGGAGGACGGCGGCCCGATGGTTCGCATCGCGGCGTTCCGGCCGAAGCGAGTCGGGCTGATCCAGAGCCGGTTGGCCGGCACGAAGGACAGCGTGCTCGCCGGCACCGTCGCGACGACCCGCGCCCGGGTCACCGCGCTCGGCAGCGAGCTTGTCGCCGACGAGGTCGTGGACCACACCGAAGCTGCGATCCAGCAGGCCGTCGCCCGCCAGCGCGAGCGCGGCTGCGACCCGATCCTGGTCCTCGGCGCCTCGGCGATCGTCGACCGGCGCGACGCCATTCCGGCGGCCATCATCGCCAATGGCGGCGAGGTCCTGCATTTCGGCATGCCGGTCGACCCCGGCAATCTGCTGCTGCTCGGCAAGATCGGCGAGACGAACGTGATCGGCCTGCCCGGTTGCGCGCGCTCGCCGAAGCTCAACGGCTTCGACTGGGTGCTGCAGCGTCTCCTGGCGGACGTGCCGGTCACCCGCAAGGACATCATGCAGCTCGGCGCCGGTGGTCTGTTGATGGAGATCGCGACGCGTCCGCTGCCGCGCGGCGATGCCAGCCCCGCCCCGGCTGCCGCGGTGCCGCGGGCGCCGAAAATCGCGGCCGTGGTCATGGCCGCCGGGCGGTCGAGCCGGATGGCGCCCGCCAACAAGCTGCTGACCGACGTCGACGGCCGGCTGATGGTCCAGCGCGCGGTCGACGCCGCCCTCGCCTCCCAGGCGCGGCCCATCGTCGTGGTCACCGGCCACGACGGCAACCGGGTGCGCGAAGCGCTGGCCGGGCGGCCGGTCGAGTTCGTCGAGAATCCGGATTTCGCGGCGGGGCTCAGCACCTCGGTGCGCGCCGGGCTGGCATGGCTGGCGGGCAAGGACATCGACGGCGCCGTGTTCATGCTCGGCGACATGCCGCTGGTGACCGCGCCCCATATCGACCGCCTGATCGCCGCGTTCAGTCCGGCCGAAGGCCGGGCGATCTGCGTGCCGACACACAAGGGCAAACGCGGCAATCCGGTGCTGTGGGCGGCGCGGTTCTTTTCGGAGATGCGGGCGCTCGAAGGCGACAAGGGCGCCCGGCCATTGTTCCGCGAGCACGCCGACCAGGTCTGCGAGGTCGAGATGCCGGACGACGGCGTCCTGGTCGACATCGACACGCCCGAGGCGCTGGCGGCGCTGCGCCGGCCCCAGCAGCTCTCCGCATGAGCCCGCCTTCGCTGAAGCTACGGCGGGCACGCCCCGTGCGCCGAAGCTCCGGTGGGAGCGAAGGCGCATGAGCTTCGATCACGCAGCGCTGCGCGCCGAGTTCCCGATTTTCGGATCGGGGAACGGCAGCGCTCTGCATTACCTGGACAACGCGGCGACCAGCCAGGTGCCGCGCACGGTCATTTCGGCCGTCACCAATTTCGAGACGACCAGCCGCGCCAATGTGCTCCGCGGCGTCCATCGCCTCGCCGAGGCCGCCACCGAGGCCTACGACCAGGCCCGGCGAAGCATCGCCCGCTACGTGAACGCGCCGGCCGAGGAGATCGTCTTCACCTCCGGGACCACCGGCGCCATCAACCTGGTCGCCCGCTCGTTCGGCGACACCTTGGCGCCCGGCGACGAGGTCGTGATCTCCGAGCTCGAGCACCACAGCAACCTCGTGCCGTGGCAGATGTTGCGCGACCGCCGCGGCGTGGTGCTGAAGATCCTGCCGGTGACCGACGAAGGCCGCCTCGACGTTGCGGCGCTGTCGCGCGTCGTCACCCCGAAGTGCCGGCTGATCGCGCTGACGCATGCTTCCAACGTGACCGGTGCGGTGAGCGACGCGGCCCCGCTTGCCGCGGCGGCGCGCGCCGTCGGCGCCAAGCTGCTGCTCGACGGGGCGCAGCGCGCCCCGCACGGGCCTCTCGACCTGCCGGCCCTGGGGGCCGACTTCTACGCCTTCTCCGGCCACAAGATGTTCGGCCCGACCGGGATCGGCGTGCTGTGGGCGCGCCGCGAGCTCCTGGAGGCCATGCCGCCCTTCCTCGGCGGCGGCGAGATGATCCGCACGGTGACGCTCGAGAAGACGACCTGGGCCGCCGTCCCGCATAAGTTCGAGGCCGGCACGCCGCCGATCGCCCAGGCGATCGGCCTCGGCGCCGCCGCCGAATGGCTGATGCGGCTCGATTGGCCGGCGGTGTCGGCGCACGAGCTGCGCCTGACCCAGCGCGTCCTGGACGGCCTGGGACGGGTCCGCGGCGCCAAGGTCGTCGGACCGTCCAGCCTGCAGGGACGCGTCCCCGTCGTCTCCTTCGCGCTGGACGGCGCGCATCCGCACGACATCTGCCAGATCCTCGACGGGTTCGGCGTGGCTCTTCGCGGCGGGCACCATTGCGCGCAGCCGTTCATGGAGCGCATGGGGCTCGGCGGCACCACGCGGGCGAGCATCGCGATGTACAACACCGACGCGGATATCGATGCGCTGCTGACCGGGCTCGACGCGGCGGTGACGCGGCTGTCATGAGCGACGATCTGTATCAGCAGGCGATCATGCAGCGCGCCAAGTCGCCGGTGCGCGCCGGGCGGCTGGCGTCGCCGGACGCCAGCGTCACGGTCGACAACCCGCTGTGCGGCGACCGCATCACCCTGGATCTGAAGCTCGAGGGCGGCAAGATCGCCGACGTGGCCCACCAGGTGCGCGGCTGCGCGCTCTGCCAGGCCTCGGCGTCGGTGATGGCGGCGGCGGTCGTCGGCCAGAGCACGGCGGCGGTGACGTCCGCCCAAGACAAGGTCAAGGCGATGCTGGGCGGCGGCGACATCCCGCCGTCGCCCTGGGAGGAGCTGGGCATCTTCACGCCGGTCCGCCGGCACAAGAGCCGCCACGACTGCGTCGTGCTGCCGTTCGACGCGCTGGCTCAGGCGATCGCCCAAGCCGGAAAATCGTGACCGCGGCGGCACAGGCGCCCTTCCGGATCCGCCAGCTGCGGCTGGTGACCGGAAGCGTCCTGTTCTTCTACGTCACCACGCATTTCCTCAATCACGCGCTGGGCCTGGTCTCGCTCGGTGCGATGGAGGCCGGACGCCACTGGTTCATCGAGTTCTGGCGGTTTCCGCTCTGCACGCTGGCGCTTTACCTGGCATTGCTGATCCATTTTCTGCTGGCGCTGTGGGCGATCTTTCAGCGCCGCCGCCTGCTCGACATGAATAGGACCGAAGCGCTGCAGCTTCTGCTCGGCCTCTGCGTCATCCCGCTGCTCGCCGAGCACGCGATCGGCACGCGGCTCGCGCACGCCGGATTTGGCGTCGCCGACAACTACGTGTACGTGCTGCTGTCGATCTGGCATCGGCACCCGGTGGACGCGCTCTGGCAGTCGCTCGCCGTGGTGGTCGCGTGGACGCACGGCTGCATCGGGCTTTATTTCTGGCTGCGCATCAAGCGCTGGTATCCCCCCGTCCAGCCCTATCTGTTCGCCGCCGCCCTCCTCATTCCGGTGCTGGGCCTGCTCGGCTTCGCCGAGGCCGGCGAGGAAGTCACGCGGATGGCGGCCGATCCGGAATGGCTTCGGCGCGCCCTCGCCGACATGCATTTGCCGGATCAGGCCGGCATCGACAAGCTCCAAGCCGCGATCAGCGTCATCTATTGGACCTTCGGAGGCGCTCTGGCCCTCACCCTGACCGCGCGCGCGCTGAGGTCGCTGGCCGAGCGCCGGCGCGGCGTGATCCGCATAACCTATCCGGGCGGCCGCGACGTCGAGATCGTGCCGGGCGCCACCTTGCTGGAGGTGAGCCAGATGAGCGGCATTCCGCACGCGTCGGTCTGCGGCGGACGCGGGCGCTGCTCGACCTGCCGGGTCCGGGTGACCAACGGCATCGAGACGTTGCCGGCGCCCGCACCCGGGGAAAGAGCGGTGCTGGCGCGAGTCAACGCCGCCCCCAATGTCCGGCTCGCCTGCCAGATCCGCCCCTCCCACAACATCGCGGTCGTGCCGCTCCTGCAACCGACGGCCGGCCCGAGCGAGGCCTACGGCAAGGCCGCCCATCTGCAGGGCCTCGAAAAGGAGATCGCGATCCTGTTCGTGGATCTGCGCAGCTTCACCCAGCTCTCGGAAAAGAAGCTGCCCTACGACGTCGTGTTCCTGCTCAACCGCTATTTCGCCACCATGGGCGAGGCGATCGAGCGCGCCGGCGGTCATATCGACAAGTTCATCGGCGACGGCGTGATGGCGCTGTTCGGCGCCGGCGAGGACAGCACGCCGGCGGCCGGCAGCCGCCAGGCGCTCCATGCCGCGCGGGAGATGGGACTGGGCCTCGAGGCGCTGAACCGGACGCTGGCGCACGACCTCGAGGCGCCGCTCCGCATCGGCATCGGCGTCCATGTCGGGCCGGCCATCGTCGGCCAGCTCGGCTATGGGCCGGCGATGTCGCTGACCGCGATCGGCGATACGGTCAACACGGCGAGCCGGCTCGAGACCATGACGAAGGAGTTCAGGGTCGAGCTGGTGATCTCCGACGACGTGGCGGTCCGCGCCGGCATCGACGTTTCTGCATTTCCGGTGCGCGAGACCGAGATCCGCGGGCGCCGCGGCACGCTCCATGTGCGGGCCATCGCCCGGGCGCGCGATTTGCCGGACGCGGTGACGGAAATGGTCGCGGCGGGGTAGGATCGGCGCAGGGAGGAACGATATGCGCTGTCATCGGGTCCTGAGTCCGTTCGGTCCAATGTTTGCCGTCGTGCTGCTGCTAGTGGCACTGCCGGCGCGCGCCGATGAGCCGGCGGTGTCGAAGATCACGCCGGAGCTGGTCGCCGCCGCCGCCAAGGAAGGCAAGGTCGTCTTCTACACCTCGGTCGAGATCAAGGTTGGCGAGGCCATGGCCAAAGCCTTCCAGGCGAAATATCCGGGCATCACGGTGCAGACCGAGCGCTCCGGCTCGGAGCGGATCTTCCAGCGCCTCAGCCAGGAGACCGCGGCCCGCATCTACACGGCCGACGTGGTGAACAGCTCGGATGCGGCGCATTTCATCATGTGGAAGCGCGAGGGCTGGCTGGCGCCGGTCCTGCCGGAGGACGTGGCGCTGCACTTCCCGCCGGCGACACGCGACGCGGACGGCATGTATGCGCCGTGGCGGGCGACGCTCAGCGTCATCGGCTACAACACGAGCCTGGTGAAGCCCGAGCAGGCGCCGCGGAGCTTCGCCGACCTGCTCGACCCGAAATGGTCCGGCCGGATCGTCAAGGCCCATCCGGGCTACAGCGGCACGATCCTCACCGCCACGTTCCAGATGGCGCGCGACCTCGGTTGGGACTACTTCGAAAAGCTCGCCCGGCAGAGGGTGATGCAGGTGCAATCGGCCAACGAGCCGCCGAAGAAGCTAGCGCTCGGCGAGCGCGCGATCATGGCCGACGGCGTCGAATATCAACTGCTGATCGAGAAGGAGCACGGCGACCCGGTCGAGGCGATCTATCCAAGCGAGGGCACGCCGCTGGTGATCAGCCCGTCGGCGGTCATGAAGAACGCGCCGCACCCGAACGCGGCACGGCTGTTCCAGCTCTATCTGTTCACCGCCGAGGCGCAGCAGCTCCTGGTCGACATGGGGGCGCTGCGCTCGCTGCACGACCAGGTCAAGGAAGCCCCCAACCACACGCCGCTGGCGAAGATCAAGCTGATGAAGGAGGACGCCGCCGCGGTCGTCGACCAGGTCGACGACATCAAGACGCGCTACGCGAAGTATTTTGGGACTTGAGCCGAAGGCGCAGATCGAGCGCGCCGTCGCACCAAAAATAATCGTCATCCCCGGGCTTGACCTGACAAGTCCGGGCATGACGACTTTTGCTTTTGGCTGCGCTGCGTCTGACTCGTTCAGATTGCGAAAAAGTCTAAACCGGACAGCCGTGGGCTTGACCCGGGGATGACGGAGAAGCGCAACCGAAGCGGCTGCCCTAACGTATCAAGTCCCCGTGCGCGGACCGGGTGTGCCGCCGCTGGCCTTGGCCTTGTCGATCGCGGCCTTGAGGTCGCGATATTCCTCGCAGCCGGTGCCGCAGAGCTGGGTGACCTTCTGGAGCTGCGCCTCGGCCTTCGGCAGGTCGTTCATCTCGACATAGAGCTCGCCGAGATACTCGTTGGCGCCGCGGTTGTTCGGTTCGATCTGCAGCGCGCGCTGGTAGTACATGAACGCCGCCTGCGGGTTGCCGAGCTTGCGGTGGCTGTAGCCCAGGAGGTTGTTCGCGTCGGCGTCCTTCGGGTTCTCGCCGACCGCGCGCTCGAGGAGCGGCACGGCGCGGGCATAGTCCTTGGCGTTCACCGCGCGCTCGCCGTCGATATAGGCGCTGCTTTTCGCCGGCGCCGAGGGCGCGGCCGGCCCCGGTCCCATCGCGGCAGCCGGCAGCGACGCTGCGGCGAGGGCCACACCAAGGGTCAGCAGGGACGCCGCCAGGGTCGGCCGGAAAGTGTTGAATTCACGCATGAATACCTCCTCTACGGACGCGGATCAGGGAGCTCGATTCGCCCGCCAGGCGGTGACTATACGTCGGGCCCGCGGATGCTGGGATCACATCCCTTTGACCCAATTTACCGGACCGGGCGAGGCTTTATTCCGCAGCTGGAACGCGCCGGCGCTTGCGGGAGCGCCCGCCTTGCTTTTGCGGACCGGGCCGTTTAGATGACTGCGCCTGACGGT
Source organism: Alphaproteobacteria bacterium (assembly GCA_036394195.1). Taxonomy (GTDB): domain Bacteria; phylum Pseudomonadota; class Alphaproteobacteria; order CACIAM-22H2; family CACIAM-22H2; genus DATJPD01. The sequence goes on from DASWFO010000035.1 coordinate 15,111, forward strand.
CGTCCGTCCCCTTCGTCTAGAGGCCTAGGACATCGCCCTTTCACGGCGGTAACAGGGGTTCGAATCCCCTAGGGGACGCCATCGCGTTCTGCCGATCTCGGCATCTGAGCAAACCCGCGCCGCGCGCCCGCGACCTGGAATGTGCGGCTCGCCGTCATTCCTTCACGACAAAAATTTCCGCGTATTCCGGTCCAAGCGCCGACGGCGCTTCATGGGCCGCAACGTGGCAGAATTTGGTCCGATAGCCGCGCTGCGCAAAAAACTTCTGGATATCCTCTTTGTCGAGCATATAGCTCGTCGACGCGAGACCCGACAGATATGAAGACGCTTCGGTATACCCCTTTCCTCGGTACTTCACGCCGTCGTGCTCCAGAACCATCCACGGTGCTGCCGGCTTTTTGTCGTTGCAACACCAGCCGCCGATGAAAATGGCGTCACTAAGCCGGACCAAACCGTCAAAGAACACAAATGGGTTTTGACAGTGATAATAGACGCCCTGTGCGAAAGCGAGATCATAGCGCCGGGTCGCCCACGGACCGGATGATTGAAAATTGTCCATCACCAGATCGACGTTCCGCCACCCCATCACGTATTTCGCAACCAGCATCTTGAGCGCATTTTCAGGCCGCCCTTCAATCGCGGTCACCTGTGCAACCCCGGCAGCCAACAAATCGCTGGTCCGGTTACCGTCGGAAGGTCCGAACTCGATGACAGTCCGGCCGCGGAGCGGAAACACGGCTTGCAACCGATCGAGCATTTCGTTGGAGCGGTAACCGAGCTCTTCGGTTGATCCGCCCCGGTAGACTTTGATGAGGTCGCCCAGCGTCTTGACGTTGTATTGATAATTGGAAAGAAGCTCGAGGGCCACGCTCCACGGCAGGACGAGACGCCAGATTGGCACGAGCCGGTCGCCGCCATTTTCGGTCACTGCCGCGAACTTGGCCCAATCCTCGAATGTCTTCGGCGTTTCGCAGAGAATGCAGAGAGCGCCGTCGTCCCTCAACCCGCCCACCGGAATCGGGTCAGCATACGACCATGCGACGGTCTCTGCCGCATGGCCGTCGAGCTGGAACCGCGTCGCGATCAGGCCGCATGAGGCAGATCTTGACGTCTGACCCTCGGGCGCTGATGACGCGGCCGCGCCTGTTGATGCTCGACGAGCCATCGCAGGGGATCATGCCGAAGCTGGTCGACGAGATCTTCGCCGCCGCCCGTGCCATCCGGCGCAGCGGAACGACGATCTTGATCGTCGAGCAGCGCTTGAGCGACTGCCTGGAGATCGCGGACCGTGCCTCCGTACTGCAAACCGGACGGGTGGTGATCAGCGGGACGGCGGCCTCGGTGCGGGGGAACCCCGCGGTCCGATCCGTCTATCTCGACCTCTGATCCCGCCCGCCGGCGGCCTCAACCGTCAGCCAGCGCGTGAGCGTCGCGTTCGGACCATACGACCGTGGCCGCGTCGCCAGGCGCCACCGGTCCCGCGTAGAACGTGCCGTCTGGGAGCAACGCCGACGCCTCGTAACCGGCTTCGCTCCTGAGCGCGACGCGAACGAGCGGTCCCTGATACTCCACGGCCACCACCCTTCCCGAGAGGTGCGGTCCCTCCCCCGCTCGCCCAAGGCGGCAGCGATCGGCGCGTACGGCGATCATCCCTCGCCCGTTCGGCAGCACATTGTGCCCGCCGATGAAACGCGCGATGAAGGTGCTGGCCGGCTTCTCGTACACCTCACGCGGGGGGCCGGCCTGGCGGATGTGCCCGTCCTCCATGACCACCATCAGGTCGGCGAGCCCCATCGCCTCGTCCTGGCTGTGCGTCACGTGGATGAAGGAGATCCCGAGCTCGCGCTGCAGCCGCTTCAGCTCCTCACGGACGCGAATGCGAAGGAACGGATCGAGCGCCGAGAGCGGCTCGTCGAGCAGCAGGACGCGCGGGCGGGCGATCAGCGACCGTGCCAGCGCCACCCGCTGCTGCTGGCCGCCGGACAGCTGCGAGGGCAGCCGGTCGGCGAACGCCTCCATCGCGACGAGCGCGAGGAACTCGCGGGCGGCGGCGTGCCGCTCGGCCCTGCCGATGCCACGCATCTTGAGGCTGAAGGCGACGTTGTCGATGCAGTTGAGGTGCGGGAAGAGGGCGTAGCTCTGGAACATCATGGCCGTGCCGCGGCGCGCGGGCGGCAGATCGGTGACGTTGACGCCGCCGATCAGGGCGTCCCCCTCCGACAGCGTCTCGTGCCCTGCGATCATGCGCAGCGTGGTCGTCTTCCCGCAGCCGCTCGGACCAAGCAAGCAGCAGTAGCTCGCCCGCGGCACGCGCAGCGAGATGCCGTCGACCGCAACGGTGGCGCCGTAGCGTTTGGTGACCGCGACCAGCTCGACGTCGTATCGTGCGTCCATGGCGGTGCCCTCAGTCGACGCCGGCAAGCGGCCCGCGGCGGCGCTGCATCCGCACGATAGCCCACAGCGTCACGCCGATGACGAGGAAGGAAAATGCTGTCGTCACCGTCCCGATCGCGAAGAGCATCGGCGACGACGAGCTCGAGATGAGCGCATAGATCTCGAGCGGCAGCGTGTTGCGATTGCCGGCGGTGAGCGTCGTGCGGGCGTATTCGTCGTAGGAGAGAGTGAAAGCGCCCACGCCGACGCCGAGTATGCCGGGCAACAGGATCGGCAGGCTGACATGAATGAGGCGCTGCCACGCGTTCGCGCCAAGATCGCTCGCCGCTTCCTCGTAGGACCGGTTGAAGCGGTTGACGACCGCGAACATGGCAAGGAGGCCGAAGGGCAACGTCCAGGTGAGCTGCGCGCCGAGCGCCGACGTGAACAGGCCGGGCTCCCACCCGAGCACCTGGAAGCCGAGCCCGATGCCGAAGCCGACGAGGAGGCTCGGCATGACCAGACTGGCGATAGCGATGTAGAACAGCGCGCCCGAGCCCGGAAAACGACGGCGGAAGCCGAAGCCGGCAGCGACCGCGATCACCACCGTGAGGACGCTGACCAGTGCCGCGAGGCCGAGCGAGCGTCCGAACGAGACGGGGATATTGGCCATCTGACCCGGCTTCACGATGTTCTCGAACCACAGAACCGAGACGCCGACCATCGGGAAGGTGACACCGCCGTCCGGTCCCTGGAAGGACAGGACGTAGATCACCAGCATCGGTCCATAAAGGAAGACGAGGTACGCGCCGAACAGCGCCGCCAGCGCGTAAAAGGTCCACGGCCGCGCATCACCGCCCATCATGTGCGTGTCGCGTCCCGAGCTCGCGACGTCGCCCCGGCTCACCAGCTCCTTCCGGACATCGACTACCCGCATCAGGACGGCGACGAGGACGGCCACAAAGAGCACGAGAACCATCGCGTTGGCCGCGGCAGGGGGGTACTGCATCGCCTGAATTTCGGTCGACAGCGCCGAGACGATCGAGGCGCTTTGCCCACCACTCATCTGCTTGACCACGAAATAGTCACCCATGACCTGGGTGAAGACGAGGATCGAGCCGAGCGCGATCCCGGTCTTCGACAGGGGGATGACAACGTTGACCATCGACTGCCAGCGGCTCGCTCCGGCGTCGCGCGCTGCCTCGAGAAGGGCGGGGTCGATCTTGGCCAGCGAGTTCGCGACCGGTCCCGCCATCAGGAGGGTGTGGAGATGGACGTAGGTCACGATGACGGCGAAATCGGAGAAGAGCAGGAAGTCGAGAGGCCGCGACGTGAGGTGCAGGTGCATGAGGAGCTGGTTGAAGGCGCCGTTGCGGCCGAGGAACGGGATCCAAGCAATGGTGCGGATGATCCCCGAGGTCCAGAACGGGACGAAGCAGAGCAGGAACAGCGCCGTTCGGGTGACGCCGTTGCGCACGTGGAACATAAGGAAGTACGCGATATTGAAGCCGAGACAGAGCGTGATCGCCCAGACAATCACCGCGAATTTCAGCGAGCTGACATAGACCCGTATCGTCGCCGGCGTGGTGAGCAGCTCTCTGTAGTTGTCGAGAATGAAGGCCGGGTAGAGCCCGGTGCGGTCGTAGTCGAAGAAGCTGACCACGAGGAACAGCAGCGTCGGCAACGCGAACAGCACGACCAGGATGACAGACAGCGGGCCGACCTGGAGCCACGAGACGACGCGCGGCGAGAGCCGCAGCACCGGGATGTCGAACCGCGGGCGACGGATCGAGGAGCCGAGTGCTTGTTGAGACACGATCGGGTTCAGGCGACGAGACCCCGGCTCACGAGGTGATGAATTCGTTCCAGCGCCGTGTGAGATAGCGGTCCTCGTCCATCACCGAGTTCCACACCGCGATGTTGCCCATCCGCTCCCAGAAGGCGCCGCCGTCGCGCACCCTCCCCGCCTTCTCGACCACCTTCCCGTACGGGTCGACGATGTCGCTCGCGGCGGGCTTGCCGCCGTACCAGTAGTCCCACTCCGCCTCGGTCAGGTACTTCTTGGCAGTCTCGGGCTGGGCCGAGTAGTAGCCCTGTCGGGCAATGAAGGCCCCCTGAAAGCCGGAGGCGTACCAGTTGACGTATTCGAGCGCGCAGTCGAGCTTCAGCCCGCTCAGATGCTTCATCATGCCGAAGGTGTAGCCCCAGCCGCGGTAGCCCTCTTTCAGCGGCTGGAACACGCACGGGATGCCGCGCGTCCTCACCGCGGTCACGGCGGGCGACCACATCGACTGGATGACGACCTCGCCCGAGGCCATCAGGTTCACCGACTGGTCGAACGACGTCCAGAACGAACGGAACTGCCCGCTCTTCTTGATCTCCATCATCAGCGCGATCGTCTTGTCGATCTCGTCGCGCGTCATGTTCCCTTTGTTGCCATACTTGAGGTCGCCGCGGGCCTCGACCGCCATCGCAACGTCGATGATGCCGATGGTCGGGTTGTCCTGGAGCGCCGCCTTGCCTTTGAATTCGGGGCTGATCAGGTCGGCCCAGCTTGTGATGGGGCGACCCGTCAGGTCGGGGCGGACGCCGAGGGTGTCGGCGTTCGTGACAGACGGGACGCCGGTCACCCACTCGCTTGGCCCCTCGGCGAATTTCTGGCCGTCGGGACCTGTCGCATAGAGGATGCCGTACGGCGCGATACCCTGCGTCGATGCCTTGCGACCGTCTGGATATTCGCTCTTGGTAAAAAGCGGGATCGTCTGGTCCCAGTATTTCAGCTTGGCGATCGGAATCGCCTGGAGGATGTTGCGTCCCGTGACGTACCGCATGTAGGTCAGGCTGACGTCGGCGACGTCGATCGCATTGGACTGCGACAGGAACCGGTTCAGCAGGTCGGCGTTCTCCGAGGCCTGCATGTGAACGGTGAAGCCGAGATCCTTCGTGGCCTGCTCGGCGATACGCGGGATCGCGGTGACCGGCGGACCGGCATGGTTGATCGTCACATCCTTGATGTTCTGTGCCCAGACCGTCGGGAAGCCGCCGATCGCACTCGATCCGACAGCGAGCCCGGCAGTGGTGGACACCCCTTTGAGGAAGCGACGGCGCGAGACCCCGCCCCGGTCCTTCTTGATGCTCCGTTTCGGCATGACGGTTCCTTTCGTGGTCGGTTCAGGCGGCTTGCTCGAGCTTGGCGCGGCTCGCCATCAGCGGCTGGATGCGCGTCCCAAACTGCTCCATGCCTATGACGAAATCGTCGAAGGTCAGCATGACGCCGCGCACCCCCGGGACGGTGGCGAGCTCGTCCAGCATGCGGGCGACCGAGGCATAGGACCCGACGAGGACGCCCATGCTGGTCGGCAGCTTCTCCTTCCCGGTCTGCTTCAGCCGGCTCTTCGTGGCGAAGGAGTCCTTGTTGGGGTCGTCTCCGGCCTGCCCGTCGCGCCAGGCGAGCGCCTCGAGATCGACACCTGCCTTGTAATGCTCCCACTTCGCCATTGCCGCGGCGTCCGTCTCGTCGGCAATCACCATGGTGAGGATCAGCGCGCCGACGTCGCGGCCCGTCTTCTCCGCCGCCTCGACCAGCCGCGCGACGCTCGGCGCGACCCGCATCGGCTCGTTGAGCCCGTAGCTGGCGCAGAAATTGTAGTCGCAGATCTCGGCGGCGAAGCGCGTGCCGCGGTCGCTCTGCGCCGCGCCAATGATCGGAATCGGCTTCTCCGGCCGCGGGCTGAGGCGGCAGTCATCCATCTGGAAGAACGCGCCCTTGTAGTCCGAGGCGCCGGTCTCCCACAGCTCGCGCATGATCGTCACGTACTCGGTGCAGTACTCGTACCGGCGGGCGTAGTGCTCGGCGCCCGGCCAGATGCCCATTTGCGTGTATTCCGCGCGCTGCCAGCCCGACACGATGTTGATCCCAAACCGTCCATGGGAGATCGAATCGATCGTCGAGGCCATGCGGGCCGTGAAGGCGGGCGGCAGCGTCAGGACCGCGACCGACGCCAAGAGCCGGATGCGCGACGTGACCGCCGCAAGTCCGGCCATCAGGGTGAAGGATTCGAGATTGTGATCCCAATACTGCGAAGGCCCGCCAAAACCGCGCAGCTTGATCATCGACAGAGCGAACTCGAAGCCGAACCGCTCCGCCTTCTCGACCACCGTGCGGTTGAGGTCGAAGCTCGGCATGTATTGCGGCGAGGTGGTAGAGATCAGCCAGCCGTTGTTGCCGATCGGGATGAACACGCCCAGCTGCATCCATCGAACTCCCCTGCGGTCAGCGTCGCGCAGCTACCTCTTCGCGTAGCTGCCACGCAAAAAATGCGCCATCCGCCCTGACCAGGCCTTTTTGACGCTACCTCAGGCAGTGCCGCTTTTTTGGACCAAGCTTTGTCAGAACTGAGCGTGCGAAAAGCGTTGGCTTTGCCGGGACCAAAGGTTCGGCGCCGCGCAAATTGTGATGCTGCTTCGATGGAAGTGCTTGATGTGACAGGAGCAAGATGGAGATCCTCGCAGCGGAGTTAGTACCGCTGGCGGACGAGTTCGATCGGCGAAGCGGACGCAAGGACCTGGAGCGGGGAGAATATCCGTCTCCGGCGTCCTGTCGGCGATCTGTCGCTTGTGAAGCAGGTGCTCAAGGACGTAGCAACGGGGAAACTTGTGGGGGAATTCCCTCCCCGAACCGGGTCCTCCGCCCGTGCGTTTTCGCACAGCCCCGTCCGTCCCGGTCGCTACGCTGGTGGGCAGGCGGGAGGGTTCCCATGCGGCTCCAGGACATCGACGATCTGATCACGCCGGCGCGCGTGCGCAATTACAGCGTCATGATGGCGGTCGGCTTCGGTCTCGGCATGATCGGCTGGCTTCTCTCGATGCACGCCGACGTCGACCCCTACGGGAAGCCCTTCGGCTACGACTTCATCACCTTCTACGCCCAGTCGGTCATGGCGCTCCAGGGCAAGGCGGCGCTCGCCTATATCCCGTTCGAAATCCTGGATGTCGAGCAGGCGGTGATCCCCGCCGACACCTCCGTGTACCTCTGGCATTACCCGCCGCTGTTTGCACTGGTCACGCTGCCGCTGGCCCTGGTGCCGTACAAACTGGCCTATGCCGGATTCGTCGGCGTGACGTTCGCCCTTTATCTGGCGCTGATCCGGCGGATCTCGGACCATCGCTGGGCCCTGCTGCTCGCCAGCGCCTTTCCGGCCGTCTTCCTCAATTCGTTTCACGGCCAGAACGGCTTTCTCAACACCGCCGTGCTCGGCTTCGGTCTGCTGCTTCTGGAGCGGCGGTCGTTCCTAGCCGGCCTGGTCCTCGGGCTGCTGGTCTATAAGCCGCATTTCGGCGTATTGCTGCCGTTCCTCTTCCTGGTGACGAAGAACTGGCGTGCCTTCGCCGGTGCGGCGCTGTCGGCGTCGCTGTTCATCGCCTCGAGCTTCGCAGTCTTCGGCACAGCACCGTGGCTTATGTTCCTGGAGAATCTCACCCTGGTGCGCAGCCTATTGGAGAGCGGCTACCTGCCCTGGCCGAAGATCCCGTCGTGGTTCGTCACCTTCCGCTATCTCGGCGTCCCGCAACCCACCGCCTATGCCCTGCACGCGGCGATCGCGCTGTCGGTCTGTGCCGCCGCCCTCCGCGCCTGGCGCCGGTCCGGCCCGGTCGAGCTCAAGCTGGCGCTGACGGTGCTGGCCACGATCTCGGTGAGCCCGTACATGTTCGACTACGATCTGGTGCTACTGGCGCTGCCGATCGCCCTGGTCGCCGACTATGGGCGCCGCCACGCGCTGCCGCCCGGCGTCAAGGCGGCGCTGGCGCTCGGCTTCGTGACCCCGATCGTCTTCACGCCGATCGCCGGGGCGGTGCATCTGCAACTGATGCCCGTCGCCATCCTCGTCGTCTTCGTCGCGGTGTGGCGGGCG
>DASWFO010000036.1:0-2479 GCA_036394195.1 Alphaproteobacteria bacterium
GCGGTCGCTCCGGCCCGCGCCGAGCCGGTCCCCGGTGCCGGCTCGACGGTGAAGCTCGCCGAATACGCGGCGAAGCTGCGCTACGAAGACATCCCGCCCGACGTGCTACAGCGCGCCAAGGACACGATCTGCGACACGACGGCGACGATCCTCTACGGCGGTGAGCTGCCGTGGAGCAAGATCATCGTCGCCTACGCCAGGCGCACCGGGGCCGCCGGCAAGAGCCGGATCCTCGGCACCGGCGGCGTCGCCGTGCAACCGGCGGCCGCGGCGCTGGCGCATGGCGCGCTCACGCACGCCTTCGAGCTCGACAACCTGACCAAGCCCGACAGCGGCGTCCACCCCGGGGCGACGCTGTTTTCGTCGGGCCTGGCGCTGTCCCAGGACCGCGGGTTCGGCGGCCGCGACCTGCTCACCGCCTTCGTCGCCGGCGGCGAGGTCGCGATCCGCATCGGGCATGCGACCAAGCACACCAACGAAGTGCGCGGCTTCCACGCGCCGGGGACCACGGGACCGTTCGCCGCCGCGGTCGCCTGCGGGCGGCTGCTGCAGTTCGACGCCCCGACCATGACCAACGCGATGGGCATCGCCGGCTCGCTCGCCGGCGGCCTCTTGGAATTCGCCCGCGCCGGCAACGGCGCCATGGTGAAGCGGCTGCATCTCGGCCGGGCCGCCGAAGGTGGGGTCATGGCGGCGAGCCTCGCGGCCGACGGCTTCACCGGCCCGACCAGCGTGCTCGAAGGCGAGGCGGGCTTCCTCCGCGCCTTCTGCCCGGAGTGGGACGTGAGCGAATTGACGCATGGTCTCGGCGAGAAATTCGAATGCCGGACCATCATGATGAAGCGCTACGCCTGCCACATCACGGCGCACAACGCGGTCGAGGCGATCCGCGACCTGCGCGCCGCGCACAACATCGCCGCGGCCGACGTGGTCTCGATCGCCATTGCCGGCAACAAGCGCATGGCGACGGTGAACAACATCGCGGCTCCGGCCGACATGATGATGGCGCAGCTCGGCATCCCGTTCTGCGTGGCGCTGGCCTTCTTCCGCAACCCGATCGATCCGCGCTCCTTCGACGAGACCGCGGTGCGTGATCCGGACATCCTGGCGCTCGCGTCCAAGGTGAAAATGTCGATCGTCGATGGGCAGGACAACCGCAACATGGCGACCACGGTGGTGGTGGCCCTGAAGGACGGCCGCACCGTGTCGCAGAACGTGACCGCGTTCCAGGGCACGCCCGAGCGGCCGCTCGACCGCGCCGGGCTACTCGAGAAATTCCTGCTGCTGACCAGCGCCTATCAGCGCCCCGACATGGAGCGCCTGTTCGACCGGCTCCAGAACCTGGACAAGGAGCCGAGCCTCGATTGGCTCGCGTGAGCGGGTAGACCGGCGCCCCTTCATTCTGTCCGTCATGCCCCGCTTTATGCCACGGCTGTCCGGTTGAGCGATTCAAGTGATTCAAACGACTCATATCGGCAGTCGCCAGTCCAGAGTGCCAACGCAATGCAGCGACTCGGCATCAAACCAATGCATTGCTTCGACTCGCGAATTCCTCAACCGGACAGCCGTGGCTTTATGCGGGGCATCCATGGCTCAGCAAGCCGGGCAATGACGAAGAATGGGGATGGCGCTCAGGCGCCGATGACCACGCTACGCGCGCCGGGTGGTGCCGCCGATCACGATCGCCGAGAAGATGAGGCTGAGGAACGCGCCGATGGCGACGGTCAGCCCGATATCGCGCAACACCGGAAACCGCGCGAACGCGAGAATGCCGAAGCCGATGACCGTGCATAAATTGGCCAGCACCAGCGAGGCGAGCACGCGCTCGGCCTGGGGATCGCTCCAGTCCTGGCGCTCGAAGAAGATGCTGTAATTCGATCCCACGGCCACGGTCAGCAGCAGGCCGACGAGATTGAAGATCGAGAGCGTGTGGCTGCCGAGGGTCAGCAGTGCCGTGACCAGGAAGACCGCACCGCCGAGCGGGATCACGATCAGGGCGACGCGCCGGACCCTGCGCAGGCTCACGGCGAGGAGTACGACGATGACCAGGCTTCCGATCGCCGCCAGCAGCACCGCCTCGCGCCGATAGGTCTGCAGCAGCCGGTCGGATTCGACCTTCAAATCGACAAAGGCCGCGTCTGCGGGGCCGCGTTGCGCCAGGACGTCGGCGACCCGCCGCGGATCCGTGACACCGCGGAGCGACAGCAGGGAGATCCACCGGTCCTGCCGCGGGAAGAGAAGTGCGTCGAGCTTCAGCGCCAGGCTCGTCCCGTCGAGAGCACTTCGGTCGAGCAGCTTTTGGGTCTTGGCCGCGGCGACATCGACGATGAACGGCTCGAAGATGTTGGGCTCGAAGGGGAGGTCCGCGACCGCCTCGGCCAGGCGGGTGCGCAGAACCTCCGGCTCGGGCAGGGCGTCCTGCCGGGCGCGCTGGGTCGCGAAGCTCGGCAGATACTGGTCCGGCGCGTCGTACCCGCCG
>DASWFO010000037.1:0-8025 GCA_036394195.1 Alphaproteobacteria bacterium
CAGCAGGCCGCGCGGGTCGTCGACATTGGCCTGCACACCGGCTTGTGACGGGGACAGATCGAAGCGCAGCTCGGCGCGGGCCGGCGTCGCGTCCAGCTCCACGACATCGAGGTCGAGCCGCACGCCGCGCCCGACCACGCGGGCGGCGGCGGTCACCGTCCACGCCGTCGGCTCGCCGAACATCCCGGCCGGCAGAGCCACCGACCCGAGGCTGAAGCTCCGCACATCGACATCCAGCGGCAGCGACGGCAGGCTGAGCGAGCGACCCGCCGGCGGCTCGCTTGCGGGCGCGCGTGCCGCTGCCGGCGTCGCCGGGATCGGTGGGCGAAGAACTTCGATCGCGGCGACCGAGAGGCTGTCGACGGTGAGGCGGCGGCGCAGCAGGTCCCGCGGCGCCAGATCGAGATTCACGTCGCGGAGGCTCGCCCACACGCCGTCCAGATCGACAAGCTCGATGCGGCCGATGACCGGATGGAACGGCAGGCGTCCGCCGATCCCCGTCGCCTGCGCGCGGCCGGCGGCGACCCGGTTGATCGCCGCCGCGAGCCAGGCCTTGCCACTGTCCGTATCGAGCCAGGCGCTGGCGGCGACCATTGTGACGGCGAGCACGACCAGCACCCCGACAAGTCCCACGGCGATGCGTTTCAACCAGCGCATGGCGCCGCCTCAGAACGCCTGCCCGACGCTGATATAGAGCTGGAACGCGCTGTCGCTCGGCCGCTTGTTGAGCGGAAACGCGACGTCGAGCCGGAGCGGCCCGATCGGGCTGTAATAGCGGCCGCCGAGGCCGGCGCCGTAGAACAGCTCGGATGCCGGATTCGGGAACGTCGTCCGATAGGCGCTGCCGGCGTCGAAAAACGGCACGATGCCGATCGCCTCGGTGATCTTGACGCGCAGCTCGACGCCGAATTCGAGGCTGGACACACCACCCGTCGGAAGATTGCCCGAGCCGAGCGGCCCCGCGCGCTGATAGCCGAAGCCGCGGACCGACCCGCCGCCGCCGACATAAAGACGCTTGTCGGCCGGCAGGCGGTTGGTCGATTCGCCGACGATCGACCCGATGCCGCCGAACCCTGCCAGGATATAGCGGCCATCCGGATCGAGCGGCTGATAGGCGCTCCCTTTGCCTTGGATGGTGGCAAAGTTCACGTTGATCCCGGCGACATGGGCGTACGGCGTCAGCGACAGCGTCTCACGATGGCCGCGCGACGGATTCAGCCTGTCGTCGGTCTGGTCGAGGCGCGCATACAGCGGGACGCCGAGCAGCGAGTAATTCACCTGCGACGGCACCTCGTCGAACAGAGCTCTTTGCGTGACCCGCGCCGTCTCGAACTGCAGACCGCCGCCGAGGCTCAGCTGCTCATCGAAACGGCGATCGAGCCCGGAGAACAGCCGCAGCTTCTTGCTGTCGTACGGGTCGGGCCGGTCATCCGAAAGCTCTGCCTCGGCCACGAAATCCTGGTCCGGCCGCAGCACGTCGGGCTTGCGAAAGCGGCTCAAGGCGGCGAAGCGCTGCTGCGCAACCTCGGCCTGGAAGCGCAGGCTCTCGCCGCCGCCGGAGAGGTTGCGATGTTCCCAGTACGCCCGGCTGCCGAACCCCTGGCTGGTGTCGTAATAGAGGCCGACGCCGATCGAGCGGCGCGCGCGCTCGACCAACACGATCGTCATCGGCACTTCGTCGTTGTCGGGCTGCGGCGGGCCGAGATCGATCGTGGCGCTTGCGAACAGGCCGCTGTCGATGAGCGCCTTGCGGGTCTGGGCGACCCGGCGCCCGTCGTACAGATCGCCCTCGCGCCATTTCACCCGCCGCTCGACATACGCTGGATCGAGAAGCTCGAGGCCGGTGATGGTATGCGGCCCGAAGCGCACCAGCGGCCCCGTGTCGACCACGTAGGTGACGGCCATCTCCTTGGTCGCGCGGTCGAGCACGACCTTGCGGTCCGTCACCTTGGCGAAGGGCCGGCCTTCATTGGCGTAGTACTCGACGATCAGCGGTTCGGCCGCGACGATCCGCTCGGTCAGCGCCGGCCCGCCGAGCTTCAACCCGAACGCCGCCGGCGAGCGGTCGGCCAGCGGTGGCGGGGGAGTGCCCGACGGCGTCGTCAGGTCGACGGACGCGAGATGGTAAAGCGGACCCGGGCGCACGGTGATGGTGACGGTCACCGGCTTGGCGCCCTCGTCGATCGAGTAATCGAGCTCGGCTTCCCAGTAGCCGGCGCCGTGCACCGCCGGCCGAAGCTTGTCGAGGTCGTCGCGGGCGCGCTGATCCAGGCCGGCGACGGTATCGGGCGGCTTGTTCTTCAGCACGAACAACTGCGACAGGCCCTTGAGCGTGCTCATGAGCTTCGAATCTGCAACGCCTTCAATACGCGGTGTGTATTTCACAGCCGCGTGTGCGGACGCGATCGGCAGCAGCAAAGCCCCCAACAGGTACAACAGGAGAGACCCCGGACGGTTCCGCATGGGCGAAACGCGGCGGCGTCCGGGTTCGTTGTGTCTGCACGTAACGCAGAGCACGGCCACGGGCTTAGACCTCGACAGGCCCCCGTGCCAACGTGCCCGCAAATCAGGCCGCACACAAGCTCGGCCGGCGCGATCGGTCGGGCCAATTTCAAATGAGCCCATTCCGCGCGGAACCGATACCGCGGGCCGAAGTTTCTCCCTCGTGGGGGCGTGTCTCCCGGGCTTTCGGCGAGGAACAAATGCGCAAACAGCTTTTGCTCGCGAGGATCCTGACCGTGATGGGCCTGACCGTGGTGGCCAGCCCCGCGGTCCAGGCGGCGGGCTGCATGGACGAGGTAGAGCGCGTCGCGCAAAGCCTTGGCCTGTCGAAATCGCTTCCGGGGTCCATTCCCGGCCTGTCCAAGGGCGAAGCGCCAGCGACGACCGAATCGCGCGGGATTCCGCCCGAAGTCACGTCGCGCCTGACCGGCACCGGAACACCGTCCGCCAATCCGGCCGGCCGGCAGGGCGAGGCGCTGGGGCTGCTGCAATCGGCGCGCGCCGCCAGCGCGCAGGGCAACGAGCCGGAATGTTTCGCGCAGCTCGCCAAGGCCCGCTCGATGCTCGGGGGCAAGTGATCCCGGCGCCGGGCTGAGCGCCCTGCCACGGCCGATCACTGGCGTCGGATCGGTTCAGCCTGTAATCAAGGGCGAATGGAAAACGACGAACACGACATCCGCAGGGTCGTTGACACTTGGCTTACCGCCAGCAAGGCCGGTGACCTTGGCACGCTTCTGAATCTCATGGCTGACGACGTCGTTTTCATGGTTTCGGGGCGGGAGTCTTTCGGGAAGGACGCCTTCGCCGCGAGCAGCCGACAGATGATCGGCATGCGATTTGACGCGACGAGCGACATCCAGGAAATCGAGGTGCATGGCGACGTGGCCTGGATGCGCAACCATTTGACGGTCACCGTGACGCCGCCCGACGCGGCACCGGTGACGCGCGCCGGCTACACCCTGACGATCTTGCGCAAGATGTCCGACGGCAGCTGGGTGATCGCGCGCGACGCCAACCTGCTCACCGTGAAAGCGTAGCCCTCGGCTTGTCGGACACGGCGGCTTGCCCGCGCCGCAAGTCCGAGTCAGAGTCCGACTTCAGCCATTCATCAACGGGAGGGATTAGCCGTGCTGACACTCTATTACGGCCGCGGAGCATGCTCGATGGCCGCCCATATCGTGCTCGAGGAGAGCGGCGAAAAATACGAACCGCACCCGGTCGATCTCGCCAATGGCGAGCAGCGCACGGACGCGTATCTCAAGGTCAACCGCCAGGGACGCGTGCCGGCGCTGCGCCTCGACAGCGGTGACGTCCTCACCGAGAACACGGCGATCCTGCCGTATCTGGGCAAGCGCTTTAAGCAGTGGCCGGCCGAGCCGGTCGCGGAGGCCAAAGCGCTGTCGCTGATCGGGTTCTTCGCCGCCAGCGTGCATCCGGCGCATGCGCATGTCGGCCGCCCTGAGCGCTATGCCACCGACACGGCCGCATACCCGACCATCAAGGAGGCCGGGCTGAAGGCGTTTCACGGCTACCTGAAGCAGATCGACGAGATGCTGGCCGGCCGTCAGTGGTTCGGCGAGCAGTACTCCGCCGTCGATCCCTATGGGCTCGTGTTCTACACCTGGGGTGTCCGGCGCGAGCTGCCGGTGGGCGAACTCAAGAACTACACCGCGTTCAAGGACCGCATGCTGCGGCGGCCGGCGGTGCAGCGCGTCCTCGCCGACGAGAAGGTGAAGGTCTGACCGGCCGGGCGCGCGGTCAACGCCGCGCGCCCTCTCACTTCGTCGGCGGTCGGCCGCCAGTCACCTCGAGCTGCACGTCGACATTGTTGCGGGTCGCGTGCGAGTACGGACAGATCTTCTCGTGCGCGTCTTTGGCCAGAGCCGCGAGATCGGCCTGCGGCAGGCTCCTGTCCTCGACCTGCAGCTTGACCGCCAGACCGAAGCCGCCGGCCTCGCGCGGGCCGATGCTCACCGCACAGGTGATCTTCGCCTTGCTCGCGTCCTTCTTCTGCTGCTTGGCGATGAAATCGAGCGCCCCGCCGAAGCACGCCGCATAGCCGGCGGCGAAGAGATGTTCGGGCGTCGCGGTGCCGGGCTTGCCCGGCCCGCCCATGGCCTTCGGCACCGAGAGATCGGCTTTGACGATGCCGTCGCTGGATTCGGTATGTCCGTTGCGGCCGCCGGTCGCCGAGGCTGTGGCGGTGAAAAGCGGCTTGATCTTGTCGGCCATGATGATCCCTCCAGTGGGGGTTGGGGAGAGATCCCGAGTATACGCTAGCCCCGCTCCGCCTGCTTGTGCCAGACGACGTAAATCACGATAAGCCCGATCGCAAGCGCGAACCACGTGATGGCGTATTGCAGATGCGGGCTCGGCAGTGCGATTTGCGTCTGGCCGCCGACGGGCAGACCGGCGGGATTGGGCGTCGCGTCCGCCTCGAGATAGAACGTCGCCGGCGGATCGAGCCCGGCGGCCTTGGACATCGCCGGCAGATCGAACCAGAACCAGGCGTTGCGCGCCGGATCGTTGTCCGGCATCAGCCAGCCATGGCGCGCATCCTGGCGCAGGAACGCGGTCACGGTCACGGGTTCCGCGGGCTCGCTCTCCGGACGGGTCGCCGGCGCCTTGTGGTCGGTGGGCACCCAGCCGCGATTGATCAGGACCGGCGGGCCGTTGTCGCGGATCAGCGGCGTGATCAGATAGTAGCCGTCGTTGCCGCGCTGCGAGCGGCCATACATGTAGAGCTCGCGCTCATGCGCGAAGCGGCCGTGCACGCGCACGCGGTGGAAGTCGAAAGCGGCGAGATCGCCCGGATCGGCCGGCAGATCGACCGGGGCCTCGGCCGCGCGCTGGGCGCGATAGGCGTTGATCGCGTTCTTCTCCTGGAGGCGGGCGACCTGCCAGGCGCCGAGCCCGAGCAGCGCCAGCAGGAGGGGCACGGTGACCAGGGTCGGGCCGAGGCGCGGCCGAAACGACAGCTGACGGAGCACGCCGCTAGAGGGCATCGGAACCCGACGCGCGATGGCAGAACTGGAGCGCCACCAGCGTCGCCTTGAAGATCCGCAGCATGAGCACGGCCCCCACCAAGATGAAGCCCGGCCACAAGAGTGCATGCACCCACAGCGGCGGGGAGAACTTGACCTCGACGATCAGCGCCGCCCCGACCACGAGAAAGCCCAGGATCAGGATGACGAAGACCGCGGGCCCGTCGCCGGCATCCTGGGCCTTGAGGTCCAGCCCGCAGACCGCGCAGCGCTCGCGCACCGTGAGCAGGCCGTCATAGAGCGGCCCGTCGCCGCAGCGCGGGCAGCGGCAGCGCAGGCCGGTGGAAAGCCAGGAGGCCGGGAGGCCTGGGTGCTCACTCATCGCGCGATGCACCCCCCTCACCCTACCCTCTCCCCCCGCGAGCGGGTGGAGAGGGAATTTTTTGGATCAATGTTCCGCCAGCGTCGCGCCGTGCGAGCCCCACCAGTAGATGCAGCAGAACAGGAACAGCCACACCACGTCGACGAAGTGCCAGTACCAGGCCGCGGCCTCGAAGCCGAAATGCCGCTCCGGCGTGAACTGGCCTTTCAGCGCGCGGATGAGGCACACGGTCAGGAAGGTCGTCCCGATGATGACGTGGAAGCCGTGGAAGCCGGTGGCCATGAAGAAGGTCGACGGATAGATGCCGCCTTTGAACGCGAACGGCGCGTGGCTGTACTCGTAGGCCTGGCAGGCGGTGAACGCGACGCCCAGCACGACCGTCAGCGCCAGACCGTAGATCAGAGACGGCCGGTTGTTCTCGCGCAAGGCGTGGTGCGCCCAGGTGACCGTGGTGCCCGATGTCAGCAGGATCAGCGTGTTGAGGAACGGCAGATCCCAGGGATTGAAGACATGGATCTCCTTGGGCGGCCAGACGTCGCTGTTCGCATGCTCGGGGAACAGGGCGAAGTTGAAGAACGCCCAGAAGAACGCGACAAAGAACATCACCTCGGAGGCGATGAACAGGAACATGCCGTAGCGCAGGCCGAGCCGGGTCGGCGGCGTCAGCACGTGCCGGTTGCTCGATTCGTCGGCGACCGTGATCCACCACCCCGCCATGGTGAACAAGACCAGCAGGAGGCCCGGGGCGATGACCCACGCGCCGAGCTTCGTCAGGGTCGGCTCGAGGCCGCTGCCCCACATGTCGGGGTGCATATAGGCAAGCGCGCCGGCAAACATGATGAACGCCGAGATGGAGCCGATGATCGGCCACGGGCTCGGGTCCGGAACGTAATAGGGCTGCTTGATGCCGCTGCCGGTGATCGTCGCCATGATGCTCTCTACTCCCTGACTATCGAGTGCGGCCGCCGCCGCAAAGCTCAGTTGATCCGTTGCGCCGCCGGCGCGCCATCGCCCGCCGGTGCGCTCGAAAGCTTGTCCAGCCGCGCCTTCTCGTCCTTGGCGCGGAAAAACGTATACGACAAGGTGATGGTCGAGACATCGCGCAGGTTCGGATCCTTGTCGATCGCCGGATCGACGAAGAACGACACGCCCATGTCGACGCTTTCACCGGGGTTCAGCGTCTGCTCGTTGAAGCAGAAGCAGGCGATTTTCTTGAAATAGGGGCCGGCCTTGAACGGCGTCACGTTGAACGTGGCGACGCCCACGCTCGGCTGCGGGCCCACGTTCCTGGCATGGAAATAGACCAGGCGGTCCTCGCCGACATGCACCCGGACCCGCGATTCGTCGGGGACGCGGAAGTCCCACGGCAGATCCTGCCCCGCCACGTCGGCGTTGAAGCGCACCGTCACCACGCGCTGGCCGATCGCGGCCGGCGCCGTTTCGGCGCGCTGGGTCGTCCCGCCATAGCCGGTCACCTGGCAAAACACGCGATAGAGCGGGACGGCGGCGAAGGCGAGACCAGCCATCGCGACCACGATGGCGCCCATCGCCAGCGCGGTCCGCCGATTGGCCGAGTTGCGCGCTCCGCTCATTTCACGGCACCACCCATGCGCACGATGGTGATGATGAAGAACAGCACCGCGACCCCCGCGATGGTCAGGCCGATCGCGATATTCTTGGCGCGACGCCGGCGGAGGAATTCATCGACGCTCATCACGGCATCCATCACGAGACCACCGTCGGAACGCGGTCCAGCATCAAGAGCGCGAACAACAGGAAGAGGTAGGCGATCGAATACCCGAACAGCCGCTTTGCCGCCGTCTCCCCAGTGTCACGCCACACCGCGATGGCGCCGGCGAGGAACACCAGCCCGAGGACGGCAGCCCCGGCGAGATACAGAGCACCGGCGAGGCCCAGGAGCCAGGGGATCGCCGTCAGCGGCAGCATGACGAGCGTATAGAACAGGATCTGCCGCCGCGTCTCCGCGGGGCCGGCGGTCACCGGCAGCATCGGAATCCCGGCCATGGCATAGTCGCCGGCGCGATAGAGGGCCAGCGCCCAGAAGTGCGGCGGCGTCCACATGAAGATGATCGCGAACAGAGCGAGCGAGGCCAGCGAGACGTCGCCGCTCACCGCCGCCCAGCCGATCATCGGCGG
>DASWFO010000038.1:0-9402 GCA_036394195.1 Alphaproteobacteria bacterium
TCACCGTGCTGTCGCGGCGCTCCAGGAAAAAAACGACCGCCAGCAATATCGCCAGCGCCGGCAGCCCGCCCCAATGTCCGAGGTGCAGGTATTTGGCAATGAAGTCGCCGGTATTGGCACCGAACACGCTGGCAATCGACAGCGCCACCCAATAACGGTCGCCGGCGGCAGGAACATGTGTTGGTTGCATGAGGCGGCTGCTCCTTGGTCGTGACGAGCCTCATGCGACATACCACCGGCGCAGGCCGGTGGCCAGCGCCGGCACCGGCGCTGGAGCGTCACGACACTGTCATCGTCCGCCGGAGGGTCAGGGAGCGACCTTGGCCAGGTCCATCTGCTGGAGCAGCGTCAGGTTATCCTCGATGTGCCAGTTGTCGGTGATCCGGCCATGGTCGACCTTCACGATATCGGTGGCGATGAACTCGATCGGCTGTCCCTTGCCCTGGGTTTGGCCGAACTTGCCGGTGAAATGGCCGCTGAACTTCATGTGGACGGTGACGTAATCGCCGGCCACGATCATCTTCTCCACATTCACCGCCAGGTCGGGCACGGCAGCGCGGAACTGGCGCGACGCGAACGCCGGCCCCTCCAGTCCCTGCGGCCGTCCCGACGGCAGGGTATGGTCTGTAAAGCTCGGCGCGATCGCCTGCTTCAGGTCCGCCTCGTCGCCTGTATTCCAGAACTCGTAGAACGTGCGGGCGGCATTCACGGTCGCGTCGCGCTGGCTCTCCGGGATGGAGGTGCCGAAGACGAGTCCATGGATCTGGACACTCTCCGCCGCCACGGCGGGGACCACCAGTGCAGCGCCCAACCCGGCGATGAGCGCACGTCGCGATGTCCTGCCGGGCACGTGTCTGCGCCTCATGAGGCGTCTCAAGCCTCGCGCGGCGTGTCGGCTTGGGCGAGCGCCCAGTGCGCGATCTCGTCCTTGCGCATAAATTGCACGCCGGCGTGTTGCTGGGCGTAGTCGATGAACTGGCCCAGCGCCCGCACCCGGGCCGGCGTGCCGGAGATGCGGTCGTGCGTGCTGATCGACATCATACGCCGTCGTCCCGCCGCTTCCTCATATAGCTGATCGAACTCCGCCTTGAGCTCGGCGGTGTACGCGTCGACCGTCAGCGCCGGGTTGTCGTAGCGGACGATGTCGTTGTTGCGCAGCGTATAAGGCACCACGGCAAACGGCCGCTCCCGCACCGCCACGGTGAACGGCTCGTCCCGGCTGACGTCGTCGATGTGATAGAGAAAATCGAGATCCTGCAGGATCTCCAGCGTGCGCGGCGTGCCGCGCAGCCAGAACGCGTTGAACCCGACGGGACGGGTTCCGGTGGCGCGCTCGATCGTCGCGATGCTCTGGACGTAGCTGGCGCGCTCCTGTTCCGGCGTCATGGAGTATTGCGGCGCCCAGGTCTGGCCGTGGCCGGCCGCTTCGTGACCGTGCGCAACGATGTCCCGGGCGAGCTCCGGATGCCGCTCGACCGCCTGGCCGACCATGTGCGAGGTGACCTGGATGCGCTTGGCGTCCCAGAGCTCCAGCAGCCGAGGGATGCCCTCCTTGACCCCATATTCGTACCATTTCTGCATCGGCAGATCGGGATAGCGCGGATCGAGCGGGGGAAACGGCCCCTGGGCGCCGCGCTCGGGCTGGGCACCGGCCTCGAACTGCATCGAGACGGAGATCACCAGCCGCGCCCGGTTCGGCCAAAATCCGGAATTGGTCGAAGATGTCATCGCGGGCTCCTTATCGGTTGCAGCTTGGAGACGTAGACCACCAACCACCGCTGCGGTGGCACCCGCGACCAGAAACGTACGGCGAGGCAGGGCGAGGGGCATGGGTATCCCCATCTTTTCGCGATTCCAGCCGCCGTTTCTTGGCGATTCCGGCTGCAACTCCCGGGTCCGGCCGCTCGGGATTCGGTCGTGCCAAGCCGTCCAGGGCCTAGACTGAGCCCCGGCCGGCGCCCAAGATCGGCGTCAGACGCTCAGATTGA
This sequence comes from Alphaproteobacteria bacterium, assembly GCA_036394195.1. Lineage (GTDB taxonomy): Bacteria > Pseudomonadota > Alphaproteobacteria > CACIAM-22H2 > CACIAM-22H2 > DATJPD01. The sequence goes on from DASWFO010000038.1 coordinate 1,989, forward strand.
GGTTGGTGCCAAGCGAGATCGCGCTGGCGACGGTCTGGTCCAGCGTCTGGGTCGGCTGCATGAGCTGCACGAGATAGGAGTCGCTCCCGCTGCCCGCGGCGGCGTTCTGCGCGTCGATCGTCGCTAGGTATTTCTGCACGAATTGCTGCGCAAACGCGGTCGACTTCACCGGAAGGCCGGCGGTGGCCGAGGTGCCGCTCTGCTGCTTCTGCAGCACCCCGATATTGGCCTGGGTGATGCCGGTCGAATATTTCAGCTGATTCAGCTCGCCGGTGAGGTCGTCGAGGACGTTCGAGGCGCTGAACCCGGCCTGTGCGAGCTGCGCGATGGCACCGCTCTGATCGTTCGGGCCGCTGGGCAGGGCCTGGCTCCCGGCCGAGAGGACCTGGGTGACATTCTGGTCGAATGTCTCCGGCGCGATGGTGAACGACTGATTGGTGGAGCTGACCGTCAGGGTGATCGGGCGGGTGGCCGTGTCGAGCAGGTTGGCGCCGCCGGACGCCGCCTGCGAGACGATGTTCGGCATGTTGGTCGCGAGCTGTCGGTACTGGTTGTCGACCGCGGCGCGCGGATCGAGCGTGCCGCCGGCGAGCGAGAACACCTGACTGTCGATGCCGAGATGGGTGCCGGTCTGCGCCATCGCGGTCTGGATGCTCCCGGTCACGGCGCTGATCACCGACCCCGCATCGGCGGCCGAGGAGACGTCGAGGTTCTGCAGGGGCGTCAGCACGCCGGATGCGAGATCGGACGTGCTTGCTTGGAGCTGATATTTGCCGGACGTGTCGAGGCCGTAGCTGTAATAGCCTGGTGTGCCGCCGGGGTTGGCGACGAGCAGATTGTCGACATTCGTCGCGCCGGGCTGGTTGATCGCCTGGCCGAGCTGGCCGATCAGCTGCGTGTATTGCGTCTGGAGCGCCGAATGATCGGCGGTGTCAGCCATCTGCGACGCCTGCTGCGCCATGTTCTGGATCTGCGACAGCAGCTGGTTGATCTGTGTGACGCGGCTGCCCGCGTCCGCGAGCGACTGGGTCCCGCGATACAGCCCGGCCGTGTCGTAGGTGCCGGCCCATTGCGGCACCCCGGCGATCGCGGTCTGGAAATTCGCGGCGTCGGTCGCGACCGACTGGCTCACAACGTTCGCGGCGGATTGCGCGCCGGTGAGGGCTGCGGACGCGGCCTGGATGTTAGTGCCGTCACCCGACCCGGTGATCGCCTGAAAGGCCGACGCGGCCGCAGAGAGCTGCTGTTGGAACGACGATGACGACCCGAGGTCCTGGGGATTCACCGTGACCGCATCGCCCTTTGAATCGTATTGCACCGACACGGGGCCGGTCATCGAGCCGTCGAGCAGGTTCTGCGATGTGGTGCTGGCACCGCCGGTGCCGTTGTCGAACTGGTAGGAGGCGCCGGACACCGCCGCCGTGGTCTCCGTGACAAGAGTCGCAAATTCGGCCTGCAGCTGGCTGACCGGCGCCGTGTTGTTCGGATTTCCGACCTGCTGGATCAAGGCCTGCAGCTGTTTGATGTTTGCAGTCACCGTGCCGGTGGCGCTTTGCGCGGTGGCCAGCAGGCCCTGCTGGTCGACGAGCGTGGGTGCCGCCGCCTCCTGGACCGGAATTTGGGCGGCGAACTGGCCGTTCGGGTCCTGGATGGCGGCGAGATTGCCGTAGCTCTGCTGGATCGCCTGGATCTGATTCACCACCGATTGCACGGCAGTTTGTGCCGCGGTGACTTTGGCGGTGGTTGTCGCGAGCTGCGACAGATCGCTTTGGGCCAGGGAGAGTGCCGTCGGAGTCGCCGTGCCCGAGCCGGTGGCCGACGAGTGGGATGTCTCGAACTGCGTGATGTCGACCTTGGAGCTGACCAGGCTCGCCTCGTCCTGGACCGGCAGGTTGGCAATTTCAGCCGGCAGGCCGGTCGTGGTCTCGAACACGCTGCGCAGAACCGGATCTCCGAGGATGTCGTAGGCGCTTTTGATGTTGCCGACGTTACGCAGGAAATATGCCGCATCGCGCAGCGCCGGGTTGGTACTGTCGAGCGATTCTTCGTAGGAGTTGGTGAGATAGCGATTGACGACGTCGCCCGTCACCGAGCCGTTGGAGAAGACCGGCATGCCGTTGGTGGCGACGTTGAACTCCTTGGCAAGCTGCTGGTAGCGCGGGTCGAGCAGGCTGTTCGCATACGAGGTGGTGTCGGAGAGATTGCTGTTGAGCACCGCGGCGATCTTGGCGGGATAGGCGGAGTCCGCATCGAGCCCGAAGGCTTTCGTGATGAAGGCGAGCAGCTTCGGATCGTTGGTCAGATCGGCGACGCTTTTGACCTTCGAGATGTTGTTCTGGAAATAGGTGACGTCCTGCTGGACCTGCGTCTGCTGCGAGTAGGTCTGGATCTTCTGGTTTTCGTCGGCGACGTAAGGCTGATAGCCGGCGAGCGCCGACATGGTGGGCGCGCTCGCCGGACTGCTCGAGGCGCCAAACAGCGACAGAAGATAGCCACTGCTGGCGAGACTGGTGTTCAAGTCGGTCATGTCTGCCTAACGATCAGTCAGCAGACCGGCGAGCGACGCCGTCATCGCCCCATCAGGCCGCCAGGGCAGTGGTGGGCGCGGGGGCGGACGCGGACTGGAGCTGGATGAGCATGGCCAGCATGCGCTCCATATCCGACGCGTTCTGCCCGCCCGAGGCGCCGGTGCCGGTGCCTGTCGCGCCGTTGGTGCCGGTCGCCGACGACGGCGCCGGCGTGGTCATGGCCACGGTAGTCCCGTCGGCGTAGGTCAGAGTGGTGGTCGTCGAGCCATCGGGATTGGTCGTGACCTGCGACGTCGGCCGTCAGCGGAGGACGCGGACGAAGTCCCCGAAGATCCGCTGCCGGACGCGGCACCGCCCGACGTCGGGTCGGTCGAGCCGCCGAGCAGGGCGGCCAGCGGATCGCTACCACCCGCAGCGCCAGCACCGCCGGCGCTCCCGGCATGGTGATGATGGTGATGGCCGTGCGCCTGCTGCATCCCCGAGGCCAGCTCGCTTTGGCTGACCGAGCCATCGCCGTTCGTATCGAGCTTCTGAAACAGCGCGTCGGCCTGGGCCGTCGTGCCGCCGCCTGCCGTGCTCGCGGCCTCGAGCTCCGACTGGCTGATCTGGCCGTCGCCGTTGGTATCGAGGCTTGAGAAGAAGTTCTGCGCGACCTGGCCGCCGGCGGATGCCGAAGTGGCACTGGGGCTAGCGGATTGCTGCGCCTGCATATCGATGAGGATGAACAAGGCCGACCCGTCGAGCGTCGGCGCGTTGGGGCCGGTGACGCCGTTGGTCGTCGGCGACGCGGTTTGCGTCGCGTCGCTGCCCGTCGTGCCGGAACTCTGGGTGGTGGACGGGTCGGTCGTGTTCGCGGTGCCGCTGGCGGCCGACGATGCGGCCGCGTTGTTGGCATTGTTACTGGCGTAGCCGTTGGCCAGAAAGCGCTGCTGCAACGACCACAGCAAGGCGCTCGGGTTGGTCTGAGTGTTGATGCTGGTCATGATGGTCCTCTCGATATGCCGGTTCGTGCCGCCCTCCGCGGCCCGAGGCCCGCCCATGGCGGACCCGAGAGGTTTCTTCCCCGTGCATTAGACGAAAATTTGCAGCCTCTCCTGCGGAGCTTTTTGCAGGAGCAAATTCTCAAGCGGAAAAATCTTGCGAAGCTTACAAGCGGCCCGCATCATGGCCGTGCCGCATTTTGCGGCATCTCACGGCGGTCGCCGGCGAGCCAGCGGAGACGGCATGAGCATGGATGTGAAGCGGTTTCGGGACCTGCTCGCCGAGCACGGTGCCGAGCTCGCCCGCTGGCCAGCGGCAGAGCAAGGCGAGGCGCGGGAGCTCCTGTCGGTGTCGGCGGACGCGGCCGAGCTGCGGCGGCGTGCCGGCCTTGTCGAGCGCGCGTTGAGCGAGCCGGCAGCGGTCAGCGTTGAGTCCGCGACCCGGGTCCTGCACCGGCTCGACGCGGTGCCGCTGCGGCGCGCCGAGCGGCAGACCCTGTCCGTGCTGGACTGGTTGGGGCGACCGGCCGCGGCGGCGGCCGTATTGGTGGTCCTCGCTCTGGTCGGGGTGGCGGCCGGAGCGGCCGACCTGGTGCCGAACAGCGACGTGATCGGGCATTTCGATCTGCTCGGACTCGTCCCAAATTCCGACCTCGCCAGTGGATTTGGCATGTGACCAGTTCGGTAACGGGCCGAATGAACTGGTCGCGCTGGCTGCTGATCGGTCTCCTCGTCGTGTCGATCGGGGTCAACGTCTTCCTCGGCGGCGTATTCACCGGCCGCCGCTTCTTCCGCCCGCCGCCCAATCCCGACGTGATGATCTCGCGCGTGGTGGAGCATCTTTCGAGCGCGTTGTCGCCGGCGGACAGCACGACCATGCACCGGATCTTCGACGCGCATCGCCGCCTGTTCGCCGACCGGTTCGCGGCGTTGCGGCGGGCGCATGCGGCGCTGAGCCAGGCCATGGCGGCTGAGCCGTTCGACCGGGCGGCACTCGATGCCGCCCTCCAGGGCGTCGAGCGCGAACGCATGGCCCTGGGTGAGGTGTTTCGCGCGAGCTTGCTGGAGACGGCGATGGAGATCTCGCCGCAAGGCCGGCAGATCCTGGCCAGCCAAGCCCCGCTGCGGCCTTAGACCCGGCAAAACTTGCCCGGCAAAACCGGCCGCTGGCGATATTTCGCCGCGGTCGCAACGGCGCGACACTCAAACAAATCAGGGACTTTGGCGAAAAACGCGGTGGCATGACGGTTGCTGCGCTTGAAGGAGCGGCGGCTTTCGGCGCCGCTGCCTCAGGTGCGCCACCATGCCGTTTGATCTGGCCGACGACGCGAGCGATGCAACGCTGATGGCCCGGATCGCCGCCGGCGACCGGCGCGCGTTCGACGCGTTCACGCGGCGGCATGTGGCGAAGTGTCTGGCCGCGGCACAGCGCGTGCTCGGCAACCCCAGCGACGCCGAGGACGTGGTGCAGGATGCGCTGCTGCGGGTGTGGGATCACGCCGGGCAGTGGACGGGCGCCGAGGCGCGCGCGACCACCTGGCTGTACCGGATCGTGATCAATCTCGCGATCGACCGGATGCGGCAAAGCCGGATGGCGCTCGCCCCCCTGGCGGACGGCGAGGCGACGGCCGATCCGGCGCCGACCCCGTTGATGCTGCTCGAAGCACGCGAGGTCGAGGCGTTCATCGCGCGCGCGATCCTAGCCCTGCCGGCGCGCCAATGCGAGGCGCTGTCCTTATGCTACTTCGAGGGGTTGAGCTGCGCCGAGGGTGCGCGCGCGCTGGGCATCTCCGTCTCCGCGATGGAAGCGCTGCTGGTGCGCGGCCGGCGAACGCTGCGAGGCTCCTTGCTGGCGGAGAACCAAATGGCGGGGCAACACGCCCGCGCTGGAACACGGACCGCCACCGATCCCGTCTCGCTGAAGCTCGCGTCCCCTCGGCTCTGGCGATACGCGTATGGGGCCGCGCTTTAGAGACGCTGGCTGGTCGCCGTATCGAACAGGTGAATGTTCTCCGCCGCGATCGACAGCGGCAGCACGTCGCCGGCTGCGATGCGCGGCGCGCCGGCCAGGCGCACGGTTAGCGCCGGCTCGGTGCCGAGAACGCGGCCATGGACCAGCGTGTCGGCGCCCAGCGCCTCCACGAGCTCGACACCGAGCTCGAACAGCGCCTGGTTGGGTGCCGCGAGCTCCAGGTGCTCGGGCCGCAGGCCGACGGTGAGGCCGTCCACGTTGCCGCACCGTGAACCGAAATCGAGACTGGCGCCGCCCGGCATCTCGACCGTTCCGTCGGCGCTCCGTCGCACCGGAATCATGTTCATCGCCGGCGAGCCGATGAAGCCGGCGACGAAGGTCGTCGCCGGCTGGTTATAGACGTCCATCGGCGTGCCGATCTGCTCGGCGCGCCCGGCATTCATCACGATCAGACGGTCGGCCAAGGTCATCGCCTCGACCTGGTCATGAGTCACATAGACGCTGGTGGTCGGGATTTCCGCATGCAGGCGTTTGATCTCGATGCGCATCTGCACCCGGAGCTTGGCGTCGAGGTTGCTGAGCGGCTCGTCGAAGAGGAAGACCAGCGGCTCGCGCACGATGGCGCGGCCCATGGCGACGCGCTGGCGCTGCCCGCCCGAGAGCTGACGCGGCTTGCGGTCGAGAAACTCGGCCAGGTTGAGGATGGCGGCGGCCCGGCGCACACGGACGTCGATGTCCGCCTTGGTCATGCCGCGCACCCGCAGGCCATAGGCCATGTTGTCGTACACGCTCATGTGCGGATAAAGCGCGTAGTTCTGAAAGACCATCGCGATATTGCGGTCCTTGGGCTCGACTTTGTTCACCACCTTGCCGTCGATCTCGATCTCGCCGCCGCTGATCGTCTCCAACCCGGCGATCATCCGCAATAGCGTGGATTTGCCGCAGCCCGACGGCCCGAGGATGACGATGAACTCGCCGTCGGCGATCGCGCAGTCGATCCCGTGCACGACCTGCGTGCCGGCATAGGACTTCTTCACGCCCCTGAGATTCACCGCCGCCATATCGGCCCCTCCCTCCCCGGCTCACTTCTCAGTTTCAACCAGGCCCTTGACGAACCAGCGCTGCATCAAGATCACCACGGCGACGGGCGCGATCATGGCCAAGAGTGCCGTCGCCATCACCAGGTTCCAGCTCGGCGCGATGTCGACGACATTCACCAGACGCGAGATGCCCATGACGATCGTGTAATAGCTCTGCTTGGTGGTGACGATCAGCGGCCACAGATACTGGTTCCAGCCGTAGAGGAACTGGATCACGAACAGGGCTGCGATCGAGGTCCGCGACAGCGGGAGAAGGATGTCGAAGAAGAATCGGATCGGACCCGCGCCGTCGATCCGGGCCGCCTCGGCGAGCTCGTCGGGCACGCTGAGGAAGAACTGGCGGAACAGGAACGTGGCCGTGGCCGACGCAATCAGCGGCACCGTGAGGCCGGCATAGCTGTCGAGCAAGCCGAGATCGGCCACTACCTTGTAGGTCGGCAGGATCCGCACTTCGACCGGCAGCATCAGCGTCATGAAGATCAACCAGAAGCAGGTCATGCGCAGCGGGAAATCGAAATAGACGATGGCGTAGGCGGCGATGATCGAGATCGCGATCTTCCCGATGCTGATGATCAGCGCCATGACGAGGCTGTTGGCCATCATCGAGGCCACCGGCGGCGAGCTCGACCCACTGACGCCGCTGGTCAGAACCTCGACGAAATTAGTGATGAAATGCCCGCCGGGCAGCAGTGGCACCCCACCCTGCAAAAGCGTCTCCAGCGTGTGGCTCGACGCGATGAGTGCCACGTAGATCGGAAAGGCCACGACGGCCACGCCCAGCAGCAGCGCGAGGTGCGAGATGACGGTGACCCAGGGGCGGTTCTCTACCATGCG
>DASWFO010000039.1:0-13606 GCA_036394195.1 Alphaproteobacteria bacterium
TTCCGGCGTCGAATCGCGGCTCGAGACGCCGGGCAACGCCCGAAACAGGTTGCGCAGGAAGCCCGGCGCCAGGGTCGCCAGCGGATTGACCGACGCCTTGGGGTCGCTCATCGGGCCGATGATCTTGTAGGTGGCCGCGAAGACGCCGCCGCCACCGCCGGTGAAGATGTCACCGATGATGGGAATTTTGCCCGGCAGGCTGTTCAGGGCGTTCGCCGGGACCACCGTGCCGGTCAGGTCGATGGTGTCGGCGTCGGTGTCGATCACGCCGCGCGCCGTGACGCCGATCGCCGGGCCGGCGCTGCGCGCGTTGATCACCTCGATCCGCGAGCCGTCGTAGATGAAGTCGGTATCGAGCTGCGCAAACCGGATGCCTTCGCCGGTCAACGAATCGAGGATGCCGGTGAGGAAGGCCACGCTCAGCACCCGGGCCAGGATCGGAGCCCTGGTGACGCGATACGCGCTCATGTGGAGATGACCGGCGAGCGGGCGATCCGGCCGGCGCTCGTCCGTGGCCCCGGTGACCTCGAGCCGGCCGCCGCTCACGTTCGGGGTGATGTCAACCGCCTTCAGGAAGGCGCCGGCATCCTCGGCGACCATGTCGAGCTTCTGTCGGTCCCCGAAGCTCTGCAAGGCCAGCGCGACCTCATTCCTGGGATGCGTCCCGTCGCCATTCTTGGGATGCGTCCCGTCGCCGGTCCGGGCCACCAAGTCGGCGCTCTCCCAGCGCTCGGAACCGCGCTGGCCGCGAAATTGAAACTCGTTGAGCGAGCGGTCGGCGGTGAGATAGAGGCGGTCCACCTCGATGTGCAGCGCCAGCGGAGACCGGTCGGGCGACCGCGGCGTCGATTTGTCCTTCATGAACGGTGCCGCATTGAACGCCGCCCCCGCGACGTCGACCGATATGCCGGACGAGGACCGCGCCCACGATCCGTGGGCATCGGTCAAGCCGACCTTCAGCGTATCGAAGTCGAAGCGCGAGACCGTCTTACCGTCGGCGTCGAAGTCCAGCCTGGCTTCCACGCTCAAGCCGCCCCGCGCCGGATCCCCGGCGGCCAGGGCCAGCGTGCGAACGGCCTTCGCCCGGCCGCCGGCGAGATCGATCACGACGTGGGCCGTGGCGGGCGAGTGCGCCGGCTTCGTCCACTCGAGCTGCGGGATCGTCAGGGCGGCGTCGTCGAGCTTGGCATCGACGGTCACGTCGCTGAGGCCGCTGCGGCGCTCGATATAGTCGACCGCAAGATCCGCCGGCCCCTGGACATAGGACGCGACATCGAACCCGAACGCGGCGAGATCGTCGGCGCCGGCCAGGCGCGCCCGCGCCCGACTTCGCCCGATGATCGGTGCACGCTCCGAGAAGTTGCGCCGGATGTCGACGTCGGTCTGGGCCGGGCCGAGCATAACGCGCCCGGCGATGTTCATCCCCTCCCGATCGATGCGCAGATTGACGTCGCCGTTCGTGATGTCCTGGCCAAGAGCCGCCCGCCGCTGCGTCAGGCGATGAACCTCGGCCGTTACCAGAGCCTCGAGCTCGTCCAGCCTGATCGTCTTCTTCAGCGGGAATTTGAGGGCGAGACGAATGGCGGCATCGCCGCTGAAGCTGTCCGGCGTCAGGTCGATCTTCTTCAGATATCCGAGCGGAGGCCCGTCGGCGAGGTCGAGCGCCTCGCGCAGCGGTCCCTCGACCTGCACGTCGATATCGGCGGTCTCGTTGTCCGTATCGAGAGCGGTCAGCGCGATCGACCCATGCGGGACATGCAGATTGCCGAGCGTGCCGCTTGTCGTCGTGATGTCGAACCGGCTCTTGGTGAACTTTGCCTCGCCGTCCACGCCCTGAATGTGCGGCATGGGCGAGAGATAATTCACCTCGACGCCGGCGAAGCGCAGCGACCCGGAGAGCCGCTCGAGCGCCCAGGCAGGGGAGGATGCGGAGGCACCGCCGGAGAATTCGGCGCGGGCTTCACCGACGGTTCCGTGCGCGAGGTTCTCGGTGACCCATTTGCGGGCATTGGCGCCGGCGCCGCGAGGCCACAAGCGGTCGAGATCGTCGGTCGGCACGTTGCGCGCGACGACGACGCCCGACGCCTGCGGCTGGGCGTCGAGGCCGCTCAGGCGCCCGCGCAGGCTGATCACCGGGCCGTTCAGGTCGATCTCGGCCTCGTCGAGATCGACCGCCGCCAGCCCGTTCGGCATGTTGCCGCGGACCTGCAGCCGGCGCACCACGGCCGGCGCCGGCAGGTTATACGGCGCCGCCTCCAGCCGGCCGGTGTTCCCGCGCAATTCGAAGTTGGCGTGGGCCAACCGGAATTGCGAATCCAGGTTTGCTGTGATGCGGCCGGACAGCTTCACGTTAAAACCGGCGAGCGGCGCCAGGGTCGGTGACACCGTGGCCAGGGTGGTGGGATCCAGATTGGCAAAATCGAGAGTCGCTTCGGAGGTGCCGCCGGCGCTGGCATAGCGTCCGCTCGCGGTCAGCGTGGTGGAGCTGCCCGAAATATCGGCGACCGCCGTCAGGCGGCCGCGCAGCCCGCCGGCGTCGCGGGCCACCACGGCCGTCAGGTCCCGTGCGACGAAGACGTGACCGCTGCTTTCGTCGACGACGGTGAGCGAGGCCCGATACACGCTGATGCTGCGCAAATACCCAAGCCGGTTGCCGGGGTCCGGCGGCTCGAGCAGGTCGTCCAGGAGCAGCGACAGAGCCGAGGCACTGTCGTCCTGGTTTTCACCGGCGTGAAGATGCCACGCGCCGTCGGCGGCCCGCGTCAGAACGAGCTGTGCGCCGATGGCATCGAGCGACGCCGGCGCCACCATTCCGCGCAGCAGCGCCCGCATCGAGAAGCTCATCGCCACCTCGGGCAGCTCCAGCATCAGGTGTCCGTCGCTGCCCACCGCCCGCACGCCGCGAACCCGCAGATCGATGTTGCGCAGGCCGCCGCCCCAGGCCAGCACCGTGTCATCGACGTCGACGGTGATCGTCCCGGCTTCGTCGCTGAGTGCTCGCTCGATCAGCGGCGTCATGAACTTCAGAGACAGCGGCCCGGTGGAGAGTCGCCAGCCGAGCAGCCCGGCGCCGATCAGCAGGAGAACGACGAGCGTCCCCACAATATCGAAGGTGATTCGCGCTACCCGGCCGAACAGCACGCCGTCGTCCTCTGGATTGTCCGTGTTGCCAGTTCCGTGTCCGCCGCTGTGACCTATGGACGAGACAGTGCTTGACCCGCTCCACCTGGCGTGGCTCCAGTGTGCGGCAAAATGAGGCCGCGGGAAATGAAGGATTTATACGCCGGATTCGCGTCCGCCGCCTGGCCGCGTCCGGCGGACAAAAAGCAGGCGGAGATCCAGGCCGCGCGCTGGGAAGAGTCCGTCGCCGCATTCGAAGATCCGGCACTGCGCAAGCAAGGGCGCCAGATCGCGACCTCAAAGACCGGCCGCACCATCTTGGACGCGGTGTTCGGCAACAGCCCCTTTCTCGGGGAGGGCATGGCCAAGGATGCCGCCTTCACCGTCGACCTGCTGCGCCGCGGCCCGGATGCCGTGACAGCCGACCTCCTCGCCGGCCTGCGCTCGCGGTTGGGCGCCGAAAGCGACGAGGCCGTCGTCATGACCGAGCTGCGCTGTGCCAAGCGGCAGGCGGCACTGGCCATCGCCCTGGCCGACATCGCGGGCCTGTGGTCGCTCGAACGAATCACCGACACGCTCAGCGGCCTGGCCGAAACCGCGATCGCGCTTGCGGTCCGCCACCTGTTGCGCCGGGCCGGCGCGTCCGGCGTCCTCCAGGTGCGCCACCCCGCCGAGCCGGAGCGGGAGTCGGGCTACATCGTGCTGGGGATGGGCAAGCTCGGCGCCCGCGAGCTCAACTATTCGAGCGACGTCGATCTGATCGTGCTTTACGACCCCGAGCGGATCTCGGCCGCTCAGCCCGACAACCTGCAGCAGAGTTTCGTCCGCCTCACCCGCAGCCTGGTGAAGATTCTCGAGGAGCGGACGCCGGCGGGCTACGTCTTCCGCACCGATCTCCGCCTGCGGCCCGATCCCGGGTCGACGCCGATGGCGCTGACCGTGCTCGCCGCCGAGACCTATTACGAAAGCCTCGGGCAGAACTGGGAGCGCGCGGCGATGATCAAGGCGCGGCCGGTCGGCGGCGACCTTGCCGCCGGCGCCACGTTCCTCGGCCGCCTGCGCCCGTATATCTGGCGCAAGCATCTCGACTTTGCGGCGATCCAGGACATCCACTCGATCAAGCGCCAGATCAACGCCCATCGCGGCGGTGCCAGCGTGGCCATCGGCGGCCACAACATCAAGCTCGGACGCGGCGGCATCCGCGAGATTGAATTCTTCGCCCAGACGCAGCAGCTGATCTGGGGCGGCCGCTTCCCCGAGCTGCGATCCTCCTCGACGGTCGAAGCGATCGAGACGCTGACCCGCGCGGGCCGCGTGTCTCCGCGGGCCGCGGACGACATGCTCGCCGCCTATCGTATTTTGCGCCGGGTCGAGCACCGCCTGCAGATGATCGACGACAAACAGACGCACACGCTTCCCGAGGACGGGCCGAAGCTCGACGCGGTCGCGACATTCCTCGGCTATGCCGACACGGCGGGCTTCGCCGCGGACCTTCTCGGGCATCTGACGCGGGTGGAGAAGCATTACGCCGAGCTGTTCGAGGAGGCGCCGGCGCTCGCCGGTCCCGGCAATCTCGTGTTCACCGGGACCGACGACGATCCCGCCACGTTGGAGACGCTGCAGACGCTCGGCTTCAAGGAGCCGGCGAAAGTCGCGGCGTCGGTGCGCAGCTGGCATCACGGTCGCTACCGCGCCATGCGCAGCGTCCGCGCCCGCGAGCTGCTGACCGAGTTGATGCCGTCGCTCCTCCAAGCGCTGGCCCGGACGGCCCAGCCCGACGGCGCGTTCCTGCGCTTCGACCGCTTTCTGTCGCGGCTGCCGGCCGGGGTTCAGCTGTTCTCGCTGTTCCACGCCAACCCGAAGCTGCTCGACCTCGTCGCCGACATCATGGGCGATGCGCCGCGCCTGGCCGAGCTCCTGGGCGAGCACACGCACCTGCTCGACAGCGTGCTCTCGGCGGAGTTCATGGCCCCGCCGTCCGGCGTCGACGGCCTCGTCGCCGATCTGCACCAGGCGCTCATCCAGGCCCGGGATTTCCAGGACACGCTGGATATCCTCCGCCGCTGGAAGGGCGAACGCGAGTTCCAGGTGGGCGTGCAGATGCTCCGGGGCGTGATCCCGGCGCCCCGGGTCGGGGCGGCGCTCGCGGATATCGCGGAGGCGGCCCTGACCATCCTGCAGCCGGCGGTCGAGGCCGAATTCGCGCGCAGCCACGGCCGTGTGCGCGGCGGTGAAATCTCGATCGTCGCCTACGGCAAGCTCGGCGGACGTGAGATGACGGTCACCTCCGATCTCGACCTCATCTTTCTGTGGGACGCGCCGGCGGACGTCGAGGGCTCGGATGGCGAGAAGAAGCTGTCGGTCGGCCTCTACTACCAGCGGCTGGCGCAACGGCTGATCAACGCGATCACGGCGCCCACGGGCGAAGGCAAGCTGTACGAGATCGACCTCCGCTTGCGGCCGTCGGGCAGCAAAGGGCCGCTCGCCACCAATCTCGACGGCTTCGTCACCTATCAGCGCGACAACGCCTGGACCTGGGAGCATCTGGCGCTGACCCGCGCCCGGCCGATCACCGGCAGCGAGCGGTTCCGCGCCCGGATCGGGGCGGCCATAAGGACCGCCCTCGGCCGCGAGCGCGATGCCAAGACCGTGGTTTCCGACGTGGCCGAAATGCGGGCCCTGATGGCGCGCGAGCATCCCGGCGAATCGCCGTGGAACGTCAAGCACTGGCGCGGCGGCCTGATCGATGTCGAGTTTGCCGCCCAATATCTGCAGCTGCGCCACGCCGCCGACCACCCGGAGATGCTGTCGACCAACACCGCCGAGGCGCTCACGAATGCCATCGCCGGGGGCGTGTTGTCGCCCGCCGACGGCAAGGTCCTGCTCGAGGCGCTGCGCCTGTGGCAGACGGTCCAGGGCCTGCTCCGCCTGACCTTGGAGGGCGACGCCGATCCGGCGGACTCCCCACCCGGGCTCAAGCAGGCGCTGGCGCGCGCCGCCGAAGCGGTTGACTTCCGCGCTCTCGAAGCCAACATGGTCGAACGTTCGGCGCGCGTGTTGGCGGTCTTCGAAGCGCTGATTCCGCCGGTCCGGACATCCGACCGACACCAGAAACCTGATTCACACCAAAACCCAAGGGGGAGCTAGCGATGGCTGCAAAAAAGAAGGGCGCTAAGAAAAAGGCGAGGAAAAAAGCGGCACCCAAGAGGGCGGCCGCCCGGAAGCAGGCGCCGGCCCGCCGCAAGGCCGCGGCCCGGAAGCCGGCTGCCAAGCGGGCGCCTGCAAAAGCGGCACCGGCAAAAGCGGCACCGGCAAAAGCGGCACCGGCCAAGGCGGCGCCGGTCAAGTCAGTGCCGGCCGGGGGCGTGCAAGTGGGCGATACGGCGCCGGACTTCACCTTGCCGACCGACGGCACGGGGTCGATCTCCCTGTCGGCGCTCCGCGGCAAGTCCGTGGTGCTTTATTTCTATCCGCGCGACGACACGCCGGGCTGCACCATGGAAGCCTGCGGCTTCAATGACAACCTGCCCAATTTCTCCGGGGTGAATGCCGAGATCATCGGCATCTCCAAGGACAACGAAACCAGCCACGCGAAGTTTCGCGACAAGTACGGGCTGAAATTCAAGCTCGCCGCCGACGTCGACACCAAGGTGGCGAAGGACTACGGCGTCTGGGTCGAGAAGAGCCTCTACGGCCGGAAATATATGGGCATGGACCGCGCCACGTTCCTGATCGACAAGGACGGCATCGTGCGCGGGGTATGGCGGAGCGTGAAGGTCCCCGGCCATGTCGATGCGTTGTTAAAGGCGGCGCAGGGACTCTAGCCGCCCGCGGTCAAAGCAAAGCCGCCGGGGCGACCCGGCGGCTTTTTGTCTTAGCGCCGGCGCTTGCCGCGCAGGCCGCCCTTGGCAAGCGCGGTGACGAACGCCCGCTCGTCGAACGCCGGCAGCGAGATGATCTTTCCATAGCCTTGCTGGCTGTACCAAACCGAGAACGCGAGCATGGCCTCGGCGCTGGGCGCGTTCACGACGTCGACGAAATCATACTGTCCCTGGGTGTAATGGACGCTCTCGAGCTTCATGCCGAGCTCCTTGAGCTTGGCGCGCGCGGTGGTCGCCCGCCGGGTCTGCTTCTCCAGCGAATCCGCGCCCAGGCTTCCGAGCAGCACGTATTTCATCGCGGTCCTCCCGTCGTTTTTGAGGTCAGTCGATGTCGGCGATCTCCGCCTGCCCCGGCCCGCCTTTGAGACGCTGACTGAGGCTCGCCTCGAGGAACTGATCGAGATCGCCGTCGAGCACCCCGCCAGTGTCGCTCGTTTGCGCCCCGGTGCGCAAATCCTTCACCATCTGGTAGGGCTGCAGCACGTAGGAGCGGATCTGGTGGCCCCAGCCGATGTCGCTCTTGGCGGCTTCGACCAGCTGGGCCGCCTCTTCGCGCTTCTTCAGCTCGGCCTCGTAAAGCCGCGCCTTCAGCATCTTCATCGCCTCGGCGCGGTTCTTGTGCTGCGAGCGGTCGTTCTGGCACGCGGCCACGATGTTGGTCGGGATGTGGGTGATGCGCACCGCACTTTCGGTCTTGTTGACGTGCTGGCCGCCCGCACCCGAGGCGCGATAGACGTCGATGCGCAGATCGCCGTCGTTGATCTGAATGTCGATCTTGTCGTCGACCACCGGGAAGACCCAGACCGACGCGAAGCTGGTGTGGCGCCGCGCGTTCGCGTCGAACGGCGAGATGCGGACCAGGCGATGCACGCCGCTTTCCGTCTTCAGCCAGCCATAGGCGTTCGGGCCGCTGACCTTGATGGTCGCGGACTTGACGCCGGCGACCTCGCCCGCACTCTCCTCCAGGAACTCGACCTTATAGTCGTGCGCCTCCGCCCAGCGCATGTACATGCGCAGCAGCATGCTGGCCCAGTCCTGGGATTCGGTGCCGCCCGACCCGGCATGGATCTCGACGAAGCAGTCATTGGCGTCGGCTTCGCCCGAGAGCAGCGCCTCGAGGCCGCGCTTCTCGGCCGCGGTGCGCAGGCCGCGGATCGCGGCCTCGCCTTCGGCGACCGCGGCGGCATCGCCTTCCGCCTCGCCGAGCTCGATCAAGGTGACCGCGTCGTCGAGCTCCTGTTGCAGCGATTTGACCGCATTGACGGCCCGCTCGATCTGAGCGCGCTCGCGCAGCAGGCCCTGGGCTTTCTGCGAATCGTTCCAGAGATTGGGATCGTTCGCGAGCGCGTTCAGCTCGCTGAGGCGTCGGTTGGCCCTATCCCAGTCAAAGATGCCTCCTCAGCAGCTCCAGGGACTGCTTGATCTCGGCGGTAATCTGCTTGATGTCGTCACGCATAGCGGTGCTTATCGACGATCTTAAGGCGGCAATCAACAGGGTTATGCGCCAAGCGCCCGGGCCAGCCGGCGCAGGGCGCGGTCATGGGGCGCCAGGCCCAGGCGCAGCCAGGTCGGATCGGCGGCAAAGCGGCGCACGTAGATCCCGCTCGCTGCCAGACGCGCGAAGATCTCCGGGGCGCGCGGGCTGCGGTAAAGCCGGAACAGGCTGGTGCCGCCGACAAGGTCCAGCCCGCCGCGGCCGGCCAGCCGGTCCAGGTGCTGCGTCGCGCGTCCGAACCGGACCCGCGCGCGCCGGATCCAGGTGCGATCGGAGAGCGCCCGGCCGGCGATGGCAAGCATGGGTCCCGGGACCGGCCATGGTCCGAGCGCTTCGCGCAGCGCCTGGCGCAGCGGCCCAGAGACCAGAGCCATGCCCAGCCGGCCGCCGGCGAGGCCGAAGAACTTGCCGAAGGACCGCAAACACACGACCGCATCGCTGCGCAGCGTCGCCGCGACGCTCGTCCCCTCGCCAGCGTCGGCGAAGGCTTCGTCGACGACCAGCCACCCGCCGCGTCGCTGCATGCGCTCTGCAAGCTCGCTCAGCCGCAGCACGGGTACGACATGGCCGTCGGGGTTGTTGGGCCGGGTCATCACCACGACATCGCAGTCGCGCGGAATCTCCTCGCCCAGTCCGATGCGGCGGACGTCATGCCGCGCCGCCGTCCAGCTCCGCTCGTGCTCGCCATAGGTGGGGCCCAGGATCGCCACCCGGCTGCGCGCGCGCAGCCGCGGCAGCCATTGGATCAGCGCCTGCGAGCCGGGCGCCAGCACCACGTCGTCCGCCGAGCGCACTCCGTAAAACTGCGCCGCCGCTTCGCGCAGCGCCTGCTCTTCCCGCGTGCTGGGGAGCCGCCGCCACGCCGCCGGCGGAAGGCGGCCGACCGGGTAAGGCCAGGGATTGATGCCGGTGCTGAGGTCGATCCACGGCCGGGGTGCCGCGGGAAACGCCGCCTCAATCGCGGCGAGGTCGCCACCGTGTTCAACCGGGTCGATAAACTCAATATCCGCCCGAAGCTTGTCGGCTTTCAGCATTCAGCCGTCAGCATATCATGGCTGTTAGAGCCGATGCCGCTTAGGTCTAGTCACCCCATTTTTCGTCATGCCCGCGAAAGCGGGCATCCAGAGAATTCAACCACGGAGACACAGAGAGCACAGAGGGAAGAGGGGAGTTCCATCTCCTCCTCATTCTCCGTGATCTCTGTGGTGAAAAAGATTCTGGATTCCCGCTTGCGCGGGAATGACGCGGAGGGACGCACGATTCCATCTGCTTGGAAACCGCTCTAGCTGACGCTGACCGCTCAGTACAACCCGCCGGAATCGGTGGCTGGGATGATGGAGGGCTGCATGCCGGGGGCGCCGCCGTCGAGCACCGGTCCGCCGATCGAGGCCTCGGTGCCGGGCTTGAACGCCTCCCAGATCGCGTCGCGCTCGCCGGCGCGGGCGAGCTGCCCCGTCTGCACGTTGATGCGCACGAGCCGGATGCCCGGGGGCACGCGGAACGGGATGATCGGCTTGTTCTTCAGCGCATCGCCCATGAACTCGCGGAAGATCGGCACCGCGACGCTGGCGCCGGTCTCGTTGGGCCCAAGCGTGCGCGGGGTGTCGAACCCGACGAACACGCCGACCGCCAGGTCGGGCGAGAACCCGACGAACCAGGTGTCGTTGCTGTCATTGGTCGTGCCGGTCTTGCCGGCAAGCGGCCGGCCGAGATCCTTGATCCGGCGGCCGGTGCCGCGCTCGACGACGCCCTGGAGGATGGACACCATCTGGTAGGCGGTGGGCGCGTCGACGATGCGGTCGCGCTCGTCGGGCAGGGCCGGCGGCGTGCTGTTCTCCTGCGACCACTGCTCGACCCGGCAGCCGTCGCAGGGCCGGTCGTCGTGGCGGAGGATCGTGCGGCCGTTGCGGTCCTGAACCCGGTCGATCAAGGTCGGCTTGATCTTCAGGCCGCCGTTGACGACCTCGGCATACGCCGTGGTCAGCCGAAGCAGGGTCGTCTCGGAGGCGCCGAGGGCGGTCGACAGCAGCGGCGGCAGATTGTCGGAAATGTCGAAGCGCTTCGCGATGTCGACCACTTTGTCGATACCCATGGCTTCGGCCAGCCGCACGGTCATCAGGTTGCGCGACTGCTCGACGCCGACGCGAAGCGGGCTCGGGCCGAAGAAGTTGTGCCCGTAATTGGCAGGCTTCCACTTGGCCAGCCCCGGTCCCTGGTCGATCACGATCGGCGCGTCCAGGATCAGGCTCGCCGGCGTGAAGCCGTTCTCCAGCGCCGCGATGTAGACGAACGGCTTGAACGACGAGCCGGGCTGGCGAAGCGCCTGAGTCGCGCGATTGAATTGGGTGAGCTCGAAGCTCCAGCCGCCGGTCATCGCGAGCACGCGCCCGGTGTGCGGGTCGAGCGCCACGATGGCGCCGCCGATGGCTGGGATCTGGCGCAGGCCGAACAGCCGGCGCGCGGCGCCGGCCGGCGTCTCGACCGGCTCGACGGCGACGATGTCGCCGACGGCAAGGGCGTCGGCGGGCTGCCGGAGCGGCGGGCCGAGCCGCTGGTTTTCGAGGTGGTGACGCGCCCACTGCATCTCCTGGAACGGGATGAAGCCGCGCGAGCCGTCGGAGAAGCCGACCTCGGCGCCGGCGTCTCCGCTTTCGCCGCCGCGCAGGCTCAGCACGACCGCGCCGAACCAGTCCGGCGCAAATCCGGCCGGCCGCGGCACGACGGCAAGCCGTGCCGGCCAGTCGGGCGCCGCGACGTCCATGCGACTGATGGGGCCGCGCCACCCGTGGCGGCGGTCATAGGTCATCAGGCCGCGGCGAAGCGTCCGGTCGGCCATGTCCTGGAGCTTGGAATCGAGCGTCGTGCGCACCGACAGGCCGCCGCGATACAGCGCGTTCTCGCCGTAGCGCGCGGAAATCTCGCGGCGGACCTCTTCGACGAAATAGTCCGCCCGCGCCGTTTCGATCTCGCCGCGGTTGCGGATGATCAGCGGGGTGGCGCGCGCCTGTTGCGCCTGGGCTTCGGTGATCAAGCCGTCCTCGGCCATCCGGCCGATCACGTAGTCGCGCCGCGCCCGTGCCGCGTCAGGAAAACGCTGCGGGTTGTAGTTGTTCGGCGCCTTCGGCAGGCCGGCGAGGAACGCCGCCTCGGGGATGGTCAGCTCGTCGAGCGACTTGTTGAAATAGTTGAGCGCCGCGGCGGCAACGCCATAGGCGCCGGAGCCGAGATAGATCTCGTTCAGGTACAGCTCGAGGATGCGGTCTTTGGACAGCGCACTCTCAATGCGCACCGCGAGGATCGCCTCGCGCGCCTTGCGCGCCATCGACACTTCATTGGTCAGCAGGAAGTTCTTGGCGACCTGCTGCGTGATGGTCGAGGCCCCCACGGGGCGGCGGCCTTGCATCGTGCCCTTCTGGACGACGTTCACGACCGCGGCGCGCAGGATATCGGGCAGGCTGATGCCGGGGTGGGTATAGAAACTCTTATCCTCGGCGGCGAGGAACGCGTTGATGACGAGCTTGGGGACCGCATCGACCGGGACGAACAGCCGGCGCTCGACGGCGAACTCGGCGAGCACCCGCCCGTCGCCCGCGTGCACCCGCGTCAGCACCGACGGCTGGTAGTCGGCGAGCTGCTGATAATCCGGCAGGCCGCGGCTGAAATGCCACAGGGCCGCCAGTCCACCGGCTGCGGCCAGCAGGACCAGCAGCAGCGAGACCAGCAACGTTCTGACAAAAATCTTAAGCATCAGGCTTTTCGCAGTGAACACGTTTTGCCGTGAGACGGGGGCGGCTTTGTCCCGCGTCCGGCCGGGCGCAACAGGGCGACGAGTGAGACGAGCACGATTAAATCATAATTATGGCCGTTTCACGACCGCCCGGCCGTGATCCCTTGGTGATCACCTTAACCCGGTCCAAAAGTTCAGGTGGGGGCGCCCCGGCGCTGAAAGAATGCCTCGATGGCGCGCACGATCGACGCCGCTACCTTGGCCCGCGTGCGCGGGTGGGTGAGGAGCTGCTCGTCGTTGCGGTTGGACAAGTATCCGAGCTCGATCAGGACCGACGGCACGTCGGGGGCGCGCAGCACGGCGAAGCCGGCGAACCGGTGCGGCCGTGCCGGGATGAGCTGGATCTCATGCCCGAGCTCGTCGACGAGGTAGCCGGCGAACGTGGCGGACCGGTTCATCGTCTCGCGCTGCGCCAGGTCGATGAGGATGCTCATGACCTCCTTGTTCTCGTGCGAAAGATCGACGCCGGCGATGATGTCGGCGCGGTTCTCGCGCGCCGCGAGGCCCGCGGCTTCGTCGTCCGACGCGGTTTCGGACAGCGTATAGATGCTCGCGCCACGAGTATCTTTGTTGCGGATCGAATCCGCATGGACGGAGACGAACAGCTCCGCCCCCGCCGATCGCGCTTTCGCCACCCGGTCGCGCAGCCGGATGAAGATGTCCTCGTCGCGGGTCAGCGCCACTTTGTAGTGGGCGGTGGCTTCGAGCTGGCGCTTGATCTCGCGCGCAACGCCCAGGGTCACGTCTTTCTCGAACGTGCCGCCGATCCCGATCGTTCCCGGGTCGACGCCGCCGTGCCCGGGGTCGAGCACGATGACATGCTTCGCCTCCGGCTTGCGCGCCCCGGGCGGCCGCGCCGACGGCGGTGCCGGGACGACCGCAGCCACACGCGGGACCTGCGGCGCTGTGGCACTCGGGGGGGCCGGCGGCGGCACTGTCGGTGCGGCGATGGCGCGCGGCTCGGCGCGGGCGACCGCGGCTGCCGACGGTGAGAGCGCCGGCAACGGTGGCGCCGCCCCAGGTGCCGCCGCGGGACGGGCCGGCTTGGTGACCGACTGGGTCCACGGTTGGACCTGTTCGCCGAACGCGACCGCCGTCGTGTGATCGAGCTCCACCACGAGGCGCTGGCGGGCGATGCCGGGCAAGAGGTCGTAGCGCACCAGGCGCACCCGCGCCGGACTGGCCAGGTCGAGCACCAGCCGGGACGTTGTCGGATCGAACAGCCCGTAGCGATACCCAGCCACCAGCCCGCGCGGTGCCGCCATCGTCCCGACCAGCGCCCAGTTCACCGGCGGCAGGTCGATGATCGCCCGCATCGGCTCG
>DASWFO010000040.1:0-25850 GCA_036394195.1 Alphaproteobacteria bacterium
CCAGCCGATCTACGAGGAAGCCGCGCTCGCCGGCGGTGCCGTGGATTTCGTCGACAAGTCGCGGAGCTTTTCGATCATCCTGCAGCGCCTGAAGCTGGCGCTCGCCGGCGCCAAGGGCGGGCCGGCCACGACCAGCGCCGCCGTCGAGACGTCGGGGATCACGTTCGACAACGACAGTGCGCGTGCGTATTGGCAGGGACAGCAGATCGATCTCACGCTCACGGAATTCAAAGTGGTCAAGCTGCTGGTGGCGAAGGCCGGCCGCGACGTCTCGTATCGCGAGATCTACGACCTGGTCCGCGGCGAGGGCTTCCAGGCCGGTGCCGGCGAGGAAGGCTATCGCGCCAACGTGCGCGCGATCGTCAAGCGCATCCGTCAGAAATTCCGTGACGTCGATTCCAACTTCGAGACGATCGAAAACTATCCTGGATTCGGCTACCGCTGGTCAGATGGCGGACGTGCCTGATTCAGCTGGCGCGAACGGTCGGCCCCCCACCCTCGTCACGCTCCGCCGTTCGCTGGTCGTTCGGCTGTTCGTCCTGCTGCTGATCTTCCTCGCCGTTCCGATCATTCTGTACGAGCAGTTCCGCGCCGCCGACCAGGAGCGGCAGGAGTTGCTGCTCTCGGCGATCCGCGAGAAGGGCGTCATCCTGACCCGGGTGCTGGAGCCGGTGCTGGCCAAGGCCGACGCCATTCCGCGCGTCGGCCTGGGCGAGCTGCTCGCGCAGTACCAATCCGACAGCGTCAGCCTGAAGCTCCTGTTCCGGCCGACGACGCCGCCCAATGCCGGATTCTTCTACGTCGCGTCGGCGCCGCCGGTCGCTCCCGACGCGCTGGATATCGAGCGGCAGTATTTGGTGGATGCCGGCATTCTCGAGCGCATCGAGCGCAGCTGCGACGGCAATCTGCCGCTCGCCATGCGCGTCGATCTGCCCGAGGGCCGCACCGAGCTGCTGACCTCGATCTCACCGGTCCAGACGCGCGGCGGCTGCTGGGTCCTGGTGATCTCGAGCCTGCTCGACGCGCTCGGCGACCGCTCGCTCGGCCTGCCGTACTGGCGATCGCCGGAGGTCCAGGTCGCGGCGGGCATCTACGTCGCCCTGGCGGCGTTCGTGCTGGTCCTTTATTTCGACCTCTGGCAGAGCCTGCTGCGGTTCGGCCGCATGGCGCGTGCGATCCGGCGCAATGCCGATGCCCCCCGGTTTGCCGAGCGCAACGACATCCCCGAGCTTCAGCCGGTGGCGACCGAGTTCGATCGCATGGTCGACACGCTCCGCGATTCGGCCGCCAGCATCCGCCGGGCGGCGGAGGATTCGGCGCATGCCTTCAAGACGCCGCTCGGCGTCATCCGCCAGGCCCTCGAGCCGCTGCGGCGCAAGGTGGCCGGGGACGAGCGCGGCTCCCAGTCGATTGAGGCGATCGGGCTGGCGCTCGAGCGGCTCGACGGGCTCGTGCAGACGACGCGGCGCCTCGACTACGCCGCCGCCGACCTGCTCGATCCGCCGCGCGACCGCGTCAACATAACAGCCTTGCTGCGCGGATTGCTGAACGGCTATCGCGCCGGCCTCGCCGCACCCGGCCCCCGCCTCACCGAAGCCATCGAAGACGGCGTGGTCGTGATCGGCGGCGAGGAGCTGATCGAGACCGTCGCCGAGAACCTGATCGACAACGCATTGAGCTTCAGCCCGCCGGGACACGACGTGCATGTGAGTCTCAGGCGGCGCCGCGACATCGCGGTGCTCGCGGTCGAGGATGACGGGCCGGGCGTGCCGGCGGATCGGCTCGACAAGATTTTCGAGCGCTACTATTCGGATCGGCGCACCGCTCCGACGCAGTCGCCGCATGGCGGCAATTTCGGCGTCGGATTGTGGATCGTCCGCCGCAACGTCGAGGCCATGGGCGGCCGCATCCACGCCTCGAACCGCCCGGTCGGCGGCTTCCGCATCGAAATCGAGTTCAGGTGCGCCTAAGCAGACTGTTTATGCTTCGTCATGCCCGCGCCAGATTCTTCGCGCCCGTCGGCGGCCTTGAAGGCCGCCAACGCAGCGCAGGTTGGGCATCCAGGAAAATTGAACCACGGAGATTGCGGAGCACACGGAGAGGGCCGAGGCTCTTTAGTCCTCCGTAATCTCCGTGCCCCCGTGGTGAATCTGGAGTCCCGCGTACGCGGGGATGACGCAGAAATAGACGCCGGCGCTCAGCTCGGCTAGCGGCTTGTGACTTTCACTTCGATGCGCCGGTTGCGCCGCCAGCCGATCTCGTCGTCGCGCGGATCGATTGGCTGGAATTCACCGAAGCCCGCCGCCGCAAGGCGGCTGTCGGCGACGCCGCGCGAGGCAAGGTATTTCACCACCGAGATGGCGCGGGCCGTCGAGAGCTCCCAGTTCGACGGGAACTGCGGCGTCGAGATCGGGCGGCGGTCGGTGTGCCCGTCGACCTGCAGGACCCACGGCAGGTCCGCCGGCATATGCTGCGCGATCTCGCCGAGCGCGTCGGCCAGGCGGTCGAGCTGCGCCTGGCCCTCCGGCTGCAGCTCCGCCGAGCCGCTGGGGAACAAGACTTCCGACTGGAACACGAAACGGTCGCCGACCACGCGCACGTCCTGGCGCTCGCCGAGCACCTGACGCAGTCGGCCGAAGAACTCGGAGCGGAACCGTGACAGCTCCTCGACGCGGCCGGCGAGTGCTGAGTTCAGCCGCTTGCCCAGATCGGCGATCTGCACCTGGTCCGCCTTGGCTTTCGTCTCGCTGGCGCCCAGCGCCTCATTCAGTGCCGCGATCTGCTGCTGCAGGGTCGCGATCTGACGGGTCAGGAGATCGGCGCGGGCTTGCGCGTCCTTCGACAGCTCGCGCTCCGACGCCAGTGCGCCGCCCTCATCGTTCAGCTTTTTCTCGAGTTCGGCCCTGAGGGCCGTCAGCGTCTCGATGTTTTTCCGCAACGCATCGAGCTCGCCCAGCTGCGCGTCGATCTTTTCCTTGTCGGCCTCGATCGTCTTGTAGGCGTCCTCGAGGTCGGCCGCGACCTTGTCGCCGCGCTGGTTGGCGGTGGCGCGCTCCTGCTCCAGGCGCTCGCGCGCCGTGATCGATGTCTGAAGCTCGTCGCTGAGGCCGCTGACGCGCTGCCGAAGGTCGGTCGTCGTGCGCCGCTCGAGCGCCAGCTGGTCGGCGAGATCGCCGAGCTGCGCCGACAGCTGTGCCAGCGCCTGGTCGCGCCCGGAGATCACGTCCTTCAGGTAGAACTGAAACAGCGTGAACACCATCAGCATGAAGACGACGACGAGGATCAGGGTCGCCAGAGCGTCGACGAAGCCGGGCCAGATATCGACCGTGCGTGCGGTGCGGCGGAAGCCGGCCATCGGGGCCTATTGCTTTGCTTCTTCGGCGAGCGCTGCGATCGTGCGGGCCAGGAGCCGGATCTCGTTGCGCAGCTCGTGGATCAGCTGCGAGCGGCCCGAGGCGCTGTCTTCCAGCAGGCGCGCCATGAGGACGTCGAGGTTGCGGATATGCTCGCGCGTGGTTTCGTCGATGGCGCCGCCGGACGTCCCGCCGCCCTTGGCGATCGCGTCGCTGAGCCGGGTCAGCGCCGGCTTGAGCTCTATCTGCGCTTCGGCGAAACGGGCGAGCAGGGCCTGCTGGGCGCGCAGCTGATCGGTGAATTGTGTCAGCCGGTCGGCCAGCGTCGCCAAGGTCGCCGTCCCGGAGGCGCGACCGTCTTCCACCCGCGTCAACGTGCGCTGAAACGCTTCGAGATTGTCGGCCGTCTGCTCGAGCAGCGCCTGGATGTACGCCGGCACCGGTTGCTCGCCGTCGGAGATCGGGCCGCCGCTCGACAGCCGCGTGAGGCCGGACAGCCATTCCTCGAGCTCATTATAGAACCGGTTCTGGGCCTGGTTGGCCTGCAGGTCGAGAAAGCCTAGCACCAGCGAGCCGGCGAGGCCGAACAGCGAGGTGCCGAACGCCGTGCCCATGCCGGCCAGCGGCGCCTTCAAGCCGGTCTGCAGATCGTTGAACAGCGTCTGGACGTCGGTCGAGGTCGACAGTCCCGAGATCACGCCGCTCACGGACGCAATGGTCTCAAGGAGACCCCAGAACGTGCCGAGCAGGCCGAGGAAGATTTCGAGACCGATCAGATAGCGCGACATGTCGCGCGACTCATCCAGTCGGGCGCCCAGGCCGTCGAGCAAGGTGCGCATCGACACCGGGGAAAGGGTGATCTTGCCCTCGCGCCGGCCGAGCATCGCAGCCATCGGCGCCAGCAGACGCGGCGGGGTCTGGATCGACAGGCCGGGCTGGTCGGTGCGGAAGCGCTCGATCCACGCCACTTCCGGGAACAGCCGGATGACCTGCCGGAAGTTGTAGGCGGTGCCGAGCAGCAGCACGCCCAGAATGACGCCGTTCAGCCCCGGGTTGGCGTAAAACGCGAACTGGAGCCGCGGCGCCAGCACCGCCGCCAATCCCCCGACGACGATCAGGAGGATCACCATCCGCAGCAGGTAGAGATGAGGACGATTCATGACGCCGACGCGCATTCTCCGGACAGCGGGTAGCCCGCCCGATGCCAGCGCCCGGGCTTGAGCTTACGTTTTAGCGGCGGACCATCACCACGTCGACTCGATCCGCGGGACCCTCGGGCGAGCGATTGCCGAGCGCGCGGACGTCCATCCGGGTGCTGCGGATGCCTTGATCGATCAGGTAGCTCCGCACCGCCAACGCTCGGCTGAGGCTGAGACGCCGGGCCTGGCTGCCGGCTTCATCGCCGCCCGTGGCATAGGCGACGATCTGCAGACGCGTGGAGTCGTCGCGCTTCAATTCGCCGACGGCGCGGTCGAGCGCTGCCTTGGCATCACCCGGCAGCTCGGCGGCGCCGGCGGCGAATGGGATCTGTCCGACGCGACCTTCGACCGGCTGGCTCGGCGGGGGCAGCGAAGCGGTTTGCGGTGCTCGCGCTGCGGGAGCGGGAGCAGCTGCCGGCGGTGCGGCGGGCGCGGCACTGGCTGCGGGCGGTGGCTCGGCCGGCCGCGGGGCGGGCGCTGGCTCGACCGGCGCTGCCGGTGTGGGGGCCGGCGGCGGAGCCGCGGACAATGTCGGAGACGCGTTGCTCGGCGGCGGTGGTGGTGGTGGTGACGGCGGGGTCAGCTGTGCAGGGGGCGGCGCGGGAGGCGGGCTCGCCGGCGCCGGCGACGATTCGGATGGCGGTGGCGGCGGCGCCGACGCGACACCGCTCGGCGGCGTGCGCATGGCCGGCGGCGGCGGGGGCGGTGTGGTGATGGCCGGCGGCGGGGGCGATCCCGTGTCTGCCGTTGAGGGTGCGCGCGGCGGCGACGGTGGTCGATCGGTGAACACCGGCGGCGACGCCGGGGGCGTAAACGCCGGCGCCGAGCCCTTGGCCGCGGTATCAGCGGAGGACTTCGGCAGTGTGCGCGTCGGCCGCGGCGGGGTCGCCGGCGGGTTTGACGTGGTTCGAGTCTGGGCTCGTGCCGGCGCCTCGACCGCGGCAGGGGCTGGCGCCTCTGCGGGAGCGGGCGCTTCGGTCTGCGGCGCGGCGGCCGGCGCTTCCGTCTGGGCCAACGTGTCGGTCTGGACCTGTGCTTGCGCCGGTGCCTGCGATTGAGTCTGGGTGCGCGCGTGTCGCGTGGCCTGCGCTCGACTCGCGGTACGACCGTGTGTCTCGCTCCTCCGGGTGTCAGCCGTGGATTGGCGCGGCGGCGTCAGGGGCGCAGCTGGCGATCGCGATACCGTGCGTTGACGCGTTGACGGTTGACGCGTTGACGGCGGAGTGAGCGCGTTGCGGCGAGCGGGAGCGGGCGCGCCGCCGAGTTCGTCAAGCAGAGACCAATCGACTTCGACGCTCGGACGCGGATGATGAAGCTGCTCTTGGGCCGCAACGCCGCTTGCCCAGGCCGCAAAGGCCAGGCCGATTGCCCAAGTTACCCCCCGCATCCGTGGCATCCCCATTCCGCGCGCTCGAATCGAACACCTCGAGCCCGAATTGCCCATTGATTAAAAGACTAGCCTACCGGGGCGCATTGGAACAACTGATTTAGGCGCTATTATGGTCGGCCGTGGGGCCAAAAGTAGACGATAAGACCCGGCCTTAGGCGCCTTTCGCCTGGCGCAACAGCTTGCCCAGCGGGCTCTGCAAACGGTCGTTGGTGGCCATCACTTCACCGCTTTTCAGCACGTCGCGTCCGCCGCCGATTTCGCTGACATAGCCGCCGGCTTCGCGCACCAGCAACATGCCGGCTGCGATGTCCCACGGCGACAGCCCGATCTCAAAGAATCCGTCGAACCGGCCAGCCGCCACGTAGGCGAGATCGAGACTCGCCGCACCCATGCGGCGCACGCCTGCGGTTGCCGCCATCACGGCTCCGAGCAGCTTCAGATATTCGGGATGGTCGCCGCGTTCGCGAAATGGAATCCCGGTGCCGATCACGGCGTCCGCCAGATGCGGCCGCGCCGACGCGCGCAGCCGGCGGTCGTTGACGAACGCGCCGAACCCCTTTTCGGCATAGAACATCTCGTCGCGCATCGGGTCGTAAACGACGCCGGCGATGATCTCGGTTTCCCGCTCGAGCGCGATCGAGATGGCGAAATGCGGAATTCCGTGCAGGAAGTTGGTCGTCCCATCCAACGGATCGACGATCCAGCGGTGACGGCCGTCGCCCGCCGTCGCACCGCCTTCCTCCATGAGGAATCCGTAGCCCGGCCGCGCCTTGCCGAGCTCGGCCTTCAAGGTCCGCTCGGCCTGCAGGTCGGCGGTCGACACGAAGTCGCCCGGCCCCTTGACCGACACCTGGAGGTTTTCGATCTCGCCGAAATCGTGGACGAGTCCGCGCGCCGCTTTGCGCGCAGCGCGTTCCATGACGTTGTAGAGGGCCGACCGCGCGGCCATGCCGAGTCTCCGGGCCGAGGGCGAGGGGCGATCAGCCCTTGGCGCGCTCGACGTAAGTACGCTCGCGGATGTTGACGACGATCTTCTCACCGGTGGCGATGAAGGGCGGCACCATCACGCGCGCCCCGTTGTCGAGCTTCGCCGGCTTGTACGAGGACGCCGCGGTCTGGCCCTTCATCACAGCGTCGGCCTCGACAACGGTGCCGACCGAGTTTTGCGGCAACTCGACGCCGACCACCTGGCCTTCGATGAACTGCGTGGACACGATCATGCCGTCGGTCAGGAAGTCCGCAGGATCGCCGATCATGTCGCGGTTCACGGTCACCTGCTCGTAGCTCTCCTGGTCCATGAACGTGTACTGGTCGCCGTCGGCGAACAGGAACTGCAGCTGCTTCTCGTCGACCCGCAGCTGCTCGACCGTCTCGTCGGAGCGGAACTTCATGTTCGATTTGTTGCCGCTCTTGACGTCGCGAATCTCGATCTGGTTGAAGGCGCCACCTTTGCCGGGGCTGACGATGTTGTGCTTGATGACGCGCCAGATGCGGCCGTCGACTTCGATGACGTTGCCCGCGCGGATGGCGCTGCCGTTGATCTTCATGGGGCGGCCTGACTTCTAAACATTGAGGATTAGAAGGCGCGGAACCTATCAGGTTGGCGGGGCGGCATCAATCATCGCGAATGGCGTAAAATGGCCTGATTGAACGCCTTTACGGCCGCCGCCGGGCCGCCGGGATACGCCCACACCCCGGCGACGACGGCCAGGAAATCGGCCCCGGCCTCGACCAGCTTCCCGCAATTCTCGACCGTGATACCGCCGATCGCCACCACCGGCACCGTCATGATCGCGCTCCACCAGCGGAGCAGCTCGGGGTCGGCGTTGCCCTTGGGCGCCGGCTTGGTCGCGGTGGGGAAGAACGCGCCGAACGCGACATAATCCGCACCGGCGTCGGCGGCATCGATGGCGAGGTGACGGGACGCATGCGCCGTCACGCCGACGATGCGGTCCGCGCCGAGGGCCGCGCGGGCGTCGGCATAGGTCGCGTCCTCCTGCCCGACATGCACGCCGTCGCAGCCCGCGGCGTGCGCCAGATCCGGCCGGTCATTGAGCAGGAAGGCAACACCGCGGGCCTGCGCCACCGGGCGCAGCGCATCGCAAGCGCGCTTGATCGCGTCGTCGGACACGTCCTTCAGCCGGAGCTGCACGCAGCCGACGTCGCCCGCGTCCAGCGCCGCGGCCATTTGGTCCGCGAACGCCTGCGGCTCAAGCGCCGGCGGAGTGATCAGATAAAGCCGGCAGCGCGACTGGCCCTGCTTGCTGGACGAGTCCAGCCGCGCGTCGGTCACGCCTTGCCTTGATAGATCTGGACGATCTTGTCGAGGAGGGCCAAGGCCTTGTCGCGCGGCCGCTGAAACGTGTTGCGGCCGATGATCGAGCCGTTCCCGCCGCCATCGCGGATGGCGCGGACCTCGGTGAAGATGCCCTCTTCGTCCTTCGCCTCGCCGCCGGAGAACACGACGATGCGGCGGCCGTTGAACGAGGCCTGCATCACGTGCTTGATGCGCGCCGGCATCGACGAGATGTCGATCTTCTCTTTCTCGTAGACCTTCTTGGCGGCGTCCTGGAACAGGACGTTCGTCGGCGGCTTGACCTTGATGATGTGAGCGCCGAGCAGAGCGGCGAGATGCGCGGCATAGGCGCACACATCCATGGCCGTCTCGCCGTCCTTGGTGAGGTCGCCGCCGCGCGGGTACGACCACAGCACGACCGCAAGGCCGCTCGCTTTCGCTTCCGCCGCCAGTTCGCGGAACTCCTCCATCATCTCGAACTGGTCGTCCGATCCCGGATAGATCGTGAAGCCGACGGCCGCGCAGCCCAGTCGCAGCGCGTCCTTCACCGTGCCATGGACGGCCTGGTCCTTGTTGCGGGCCAGCGAATTGGCGCTGTTGACCTTCAGGATGAGTGGGATCTGGCCGGCGAAGCTGTCGGCCCCCGCCTCGATCATGCCGAGCACCGACGCGTAGGCCGAAAGTCCGGCGTCGATCGCCAGTTGGAAGTGGTAATGCGGATCATAGGCCGGCGGATTGGGCGCAAAGCTGCGGACGGGGCCGTGCTCGAACCCCTGATCGACCGGCAGGATCACCAGCTTGCCGGTCCCGCCGAGCTTTCCGTGCATCAGGATGCGCGCCAGGTTGGCCTTGGTGCCGGGATTGTCGCTCTCGTACCAGGACAGGATCTCTTTGACCTTCGTGGTCATCTCGGGGGTGAATTTCACGGGCAACTCTCCCTCAGGAAACAGCGACTTGGCGGCGTTCTAACCCGCGGATGCCGGTTTGGCAATCGACGGGTAGGCGTGAATTCTGCCACGCCAATCTGCGATTTTCCCGTGATCAAGATAGGACGGCCCGATCGGCACCTTGCCGTGCCCCCCGGGTATGTCGAGCACGTACTCGGGCTGGCACAGGCCCGATACGCGGCCGCGCAGGCTGCGCATCAGCGCCTGGCCTTCTTCGATCGAGGTGCGGAACCGCGCGGTGCCCGGCGCCAGATCGCCATGATGGAGGTAATAGGGCTTGATGCGGTGGCGCACGAGCGTGCGGAGCAGCGCTTCCAAGGTCGCCGGGTCGTCGTTGACGCCTTTGAGCAGCACCGTCTGGGCCAGCATCGGGATGCCGGAGCCGGTGATCCGGCGGCAGGCCTGGGCGGCCGCATCGGTCATCTCGCGCGCGTGATTGGCGTGCAGCACGACGTACACGCCCTTGTCGGCCCCGAGTGCGGCGACGAGCTCGGCGGTGACTCGGCCGGGTGCCACCACCGGCACCCGCGTGTGGAGGCGGATCACGCCGAGATGCGGGAGAGCATCCAGTGCCCTCACGATCTCGCCGAGACGCCGCGGCGAGAGCAGGAGCGGATCGCCGCCGGTCAGGATCACCTCCCAGATCTCCGGCTGCGCCCGGATATAGTCGAGCGCCGCAGCCAGCTCCGCGTCGCTTAGCATCTCGCCGCCCGGCCCGACCGCTTCGCGGCGGAAACAGAACCGGCAATACACGGGGCAGGTGTGCAACGGCTTCAGCAGCACGCGGTCGGGATAGCGATGCACGACCCCCTTCACCGGCGAGAGGCGCTCATCGCCGATCGGATCGCTCATCTCCTCCGCTGCCGTCCTAAGCTCGGCCGCGTCCGGGACGAACTGGCGCGCGATCGGGTCTTCAGGGTCGGCGGTGTCGATCAGTGCCAGCATGTCGGGCGTCACCGCGACCGCGTAGCGCTGCGCCACCCGGTCGATCTCGGCGACCTTGTCGGGCGAGATCACGCCGGCGTCCGCGAGCTCGCTGCCAGTGCGGGCCGTGCGCTTCGCCGGTCGGTGAGACATTTGCGATCCATCCATGTCACTCATCCTCGGCGCCCGTCACGGGCGCCCATAGCACGTCGTCGATATGGTCGGCGCCGGTGGCCAGCATGACCAGCCGGTCGAAGCCCAGCGCGATGCCGGCGGCCTCGGGCAGGCCGTGCTCCAGCGCCGCCAGGAAGTCCTCGTCGATCGGATAGCGCTCGCCGTAGAGCCGCTGCTTGAGGTCCAGGTCGGCGGTGAAGCGTCGCCGCTGCTCCGCCGGGTCTGTGAGCTCGCCGAACGCATTGGCGAGCTCGAGGCCGGCGGCATACAGCTCGAACCTCTCGCACAGGCGGGGGTCCGACGCCTTCGGTCGCGACAGCGCCGCCATCGACACCGGGTAATCATACAGGATTGTCGGCCGCCCGACGCCGAGCTTCGGCTCGATGTGCTCGAGAAAAATCCGGAAAAACAGATCGTCCCAGCGGTCGCCTTGTGCCGGCACCACGCCCAGCGGTCGCGCCGCTTCGGTGAGGCGCTGCACCGACGGCTGATGCGGATCGGGTGCAGTCGCCAGAAGGTCGATGCCGGCGTGGCGCTCGAACGCCGCCCTGACCGAGAGGCGCTCGGCCGGGAGGGTGGGGTCGCAGCTTCGCCCGCCCCAGGCAAATGCGCTCGCGCCCGCGGCGGCCGCGGCCGCTGTGAGAAGGCCGTCGCAGTCGTCCATCAGCGTCTCGTAGCCGGCGTTCGCGCGATACCATTCGAGCATGGTGAATTCCGGATGATGCGTCGCCGAGCGCTCGGCGTTGCGGAACACCCGCGCCAGCTGAAAGATCCGCTCCATGCCGCCGGCGAGCAGCTTCTTCATCGCAAATTCCGGCGAGGTGTGGAGATACAGGGCCCGTCCGCGCGTCGCACCGGGGGCGCGCAGCTCGGTGCTGAACGCGACCAGATGCGGCTCCAGGCCCGGCGAAACCTGCAGCGCCGGCGTTTCGACCTCGGTGAAGGAGCGCTCGCGGAAATAGGCCCGCGTCGCCTCCAGGATTTTGGCGCGGAGATCGAGGCGCGTCCGGCGGCGGGCCAACCGGTCGGGGCGCCACCACGCGGCGGACCGTCTCATTCGGAAGCCATTCCCGCCGGCACGGCCTTCGTGAGCCACATGCGGCTCGCGGCCAGCGGATCGGCGGTGCGGTGCAGATCGAGGCCGGGCGCCAGCTCGCCCACCAGCGTGATGCCGAGCGCGGACGCCATCTCGTCGAGACGCGCCGCCGTCTGCCGATCACCGCTGTAGCCCAGGGCGAGCGGTGTGCGGTCGGGCTGCTTCAGCCAGCGGAGTGCGGCCATGACGGCATCGGCGGCGTCACCGCAATCGAGCACCGCCGTGACGCCGACGCTGGGCCACTCGGCGCGCGTCGCCGCGATCAGGCGTTCGAACCACGCGACCCCGGCATAAGCGCCGGCTCCC
Organism: Alphaproteobacteria bacterium; assembly: GCA_036394195.1. GTDB lineage: Bacteria > Pseudomonadota > Alphaproteobacteria > CACIAM-22H2 > CACIAM-22H2 > DATJPD01. Next base: position 11,686 of record DASWFO010000040.1, read on the forward strand.
GGGGCGCTGTGCAGGGTCACCGGGAGTCCCAGCGCCGTGGCGGCTTCGGCAGCCGCGCGCGCGTGGGCCAGGCTGTGAACGATGATGGGGCGGGGGCGCACGCCCCAATCTAGCGCAGGGCCGGAGCCGCCAAAAGCAAAGGCCGGCGGCCCTGCGACCGCCGGCCTTATCGCCGCTCTGTGGTTCAGCCGAGCCGCGCCATCGCCGTGGCGGTGTCGGCCATCCGATTGGAGAAGCCCCATTCGTTGTCGTACCAGGACAGCACGCGCACCAGCTTGCCTTCGATCACCTGCGTCTGCGTGAGGTCGAAGGTCGAGCTGGCGGAGTTGTGGTTGAAATCGGAGGACACCAGCTCCTCGTCGGTGGTCATGAGGATGCCACGCAGACGGTTGCTCTGCGCCGCCGTCTTTGCGGCGTCGTTGACCGCCTCGACCGTGACCGGCTTTTTCGGCACGAACTTGAAGTCGATGACCGACACGTTCGGCGTCGGCACGCGAATCGAGGTTCCGTCGAGCTTGCCCTTGAGCTCGGGCAGGACGAGTCCGACGGCCTTGGCGGCACCGGTGGAGGTCGGGATCATCGACAGCGCCGCGGCGCGGGCGCGCCGTAGGTCCTTGTGCAGTGTGTCGACGCTCGGCTGGTCGCCGGTATAGGAGTGGATCGTCGTCATGTAGCCCTGCTCGATGCCGAACGCCTCGTGCATCACATAGGCCACCGGCGCCAGGCAGTTCGTCGTGCACGACGCGTTGGAGACGATCGTATGCTTGGACTCGAGCTTGTCGTGGTTGACGCCGTAGACGACCGTCAGGTCGACGCCGTCGGCGGGGGCCGAGATCAGCACCCGCTTGGCACCCGCTTTGATGTGATTCTCGGCCTGCTCGCGCTTGGTGAAAATGCCGGTGCATTCCAGCGCGATCTCGACGCCCAGCTCCTTCCACGGCAGCTTCGCGGGGTCGCGCTCGGCAGTGACCTTCATCTGGCCGCGCCCGATATCCATCCAGTCGGGACCGGTCGTGATCTCGCCCGGGAACGGCCCGTGCACGCTGTCGTGCTTCAGCAGGTGCGCATTCGTCTTCACCGGGCCCAGATCGTTGATCGCGACGACGGTGATGTCCTTGCGGCCGGACTCGTAGATGGCGCGCAAAACGAGGCGGCCGATGCGGCCAAAACCGTTAATGGCGACTTTGACGGGAACGGACATTTCCTAGGCCTTTCGACTTTTTGGTTCAGCGAAATTTTGCGACAGCGGGCAGGCTAATTCGACGGAGATTACAAGCGCTTTCGCACCTCCGCACCACGATTTTCTGTGTTCTTTGCGTGACCCGGGCGCGGGTCAGGCATGCCGATTTCACAGCAGCTTCTTGGCGGCTTCGGCGACCGCTTCGGCGGTGATGCCGAAATGCTTGTACACGTCGGGAGCGGGCGCCGACGCCCCGAAACCCGACATGCCGATGAAGGCGCCGTTGCCGCTGAGATACGGCTCCCAGCCCATGCGGATCCCGGCCTCGACCACGACCCTGGGTCCGCGCACGCCGCCGAGGACCTCGCGCCGGTATTTCGCGGTCTGCGCCTCGTACAGCGACACGCAGGGCATCGAGACCACCGCGGCGCGGATCCCCTCGGCGCCGAGCATCTCGCGCGCTTTCATGGCCAGCGCCACTTCCGAGCCGGTTCCGATCAGCGTCACCTGACGCTCGCCGTCCGCCTCGGCCAGCACATAGCCGCCTTTGGCGCACAGGTTATCCGGCGTGGGTGCGGTGCGCAGCGCCGGCACATTCTGGCGGGTCAGGGCCAGGAGAGTCGGCCCGTCGTCGCGCAGCAACGCGGCTTCCCAGCATTCGAGCGTCTCGACGGCGTCGGCGGGGCGCATCACCTGCAGATTGGGGATCGCGCGCAACGCCGCGAGATGCTCGACCGGCTGATGGGTCGGGCCATCTTCGCCGAGGCCGATGGAGTCGTGCGTCATCACATAGACGACGCGCTGTCCCATCAGCGCCGACAGGCGGATCGCCGGCCGGCAATAATCGGTGAAGACCAGGAACGTGCCGCCGTAGGGAATGAAGCCGCGATGCAGCGCGATGCCGTTCATCGCCGCGGCCATGGCATGCTCGCGCACGCCGTAATGGATGTAGTGGCCGGCCACCTTGTCGCGCGACACCACCGCCTGGGCCTTGGCCTTGGTGTTGTTGGAGCCGGTGAGATCGGCCGAGCCGCCGAGCAGGTCCGGAATCGACCGCGTCAGGACTTCGAGTACGTTTTGCGAGGCGACGCGCGTGGCAACGGCCGGCTTTGCGGCGCAAATCTCGGCCTTGTACGCCGTGACCGCACCCAGCCAGCCCTTCGGCAGCTTGGCTTCGATGCGGCGCCGGAACTCCGCGCGCTGCTCCGACGGCAGTGCCGACACGCGCCGCTGCCAGGCGGCGCGCGCCGAACCGCCCTTGCGGCCGATCGCGCGCCAGCGCTCGAGAATCGGTGCCGGCACTTGGAAGGGGGGATGCGCCCAGCCGAGGCGCAAGCGCGTGGCCTCGATCTCGGACGCGCCCAGCGGCGCCCCATGCGAGGCAGCCGTCCCGGCCTTGGTCGGCGCCCCGTAAGCGATCGTCGTGCGGCAGGCGATCAGGGTCGGCTTGTCGGCGCGGCGCGCGGCCTCGAGGCAGGCCGCGATCGCGTCGGGATCATGACCGTCCACGGCCAGCGTATTCCAGCCGCAGGCGGCAAAGCGCGCCAACTGGTCGTCGGAGACCGCCAGTTCGGTCGGCCCGTCGATCGAGATGTGATTGTCGTCGAAGAGCACGATGAGCTTGTTGAGGCGCAGGTGCCCGGCGAGCGAGATCGCTTCGTGGCTGATGCCCTCCATCAGGCAGCCGTCGCCGGCAATCACGTAGGTATGGTGATCGACGACGATCTCACCGAACTCCGCCGCCAGTAGACGCTCGGCGATCGCCATGCCGACCGCGTTGCCAAGCCCCTGGCCGAGCGGACCGGTGGTGGTCTCGATCCCCGGCGCAAAGCCGTACTCGGGATGGCCCGCGGTCTTCGAGCCGAGCTGACGGAAGCGCTGAATCTCCTCGATTGTCATCTCCGGATAGCCGGTGAGGTAGAGCAGCGCATAGAGCAGCATCGAGCCGTGGCCGGCGGACAGCACGAAACGGTCGCGGTCCGGCCAGTCGGGTGCGGCGGGATCGAACTTAAGGAAGCGCTCGAACAGAACCGTGGCGACGTCGGCCATTCCCATCGGCATGCCCGGGTGGCCGGACTTCGCCTGCTCGACCGCGTCCATCGCCAGCGCGCGGATCGCGTTCGCCATGTCGGCGTGCTCGCGGGTCTGGGTCGTGCTGAGCGGCTTGGTGTCTGCGGCGGCGCTGGCGGGAAGGGGCGAGAGCGAAGCGCTCATCCGAATCCTGTCGGTGCAATGACGGTGGGGCGGGGGGAACATGACGCCGGCCCCCAGCCGCGTCAACAGTCTCGGCGCGGTGCTCAGCGCATCCCAGATCCGCGTCGGCGGTGCGATGTTTGACGCGCTGATAGCGCGGTCTTATGGTCGTGCGCGAGGCTGTTGACGAGTTTCGGGGAGATGACGGATGAGCCGCCTTGAACAAGCGCAGGCGCGCCTCGACGCGGCACTGCGACGGCTCGACTCAGCCATGCAGGCGTTGGAAGCGGCCTCGCGAGTCGCGACGGAGTCGCGCGACCGCCAGATTTCTTCCTTGATCGCCGAGCTCACCGCGTTGCGGCAGGAGCGCGACTCTTTGAACGCCGTCGCCGACCAGGCGGCGAGCCGGATCGATGCCGTGATCGACCGGCTGCGCACGACCGGAGCCGCGTGATGGCGCAGATCACCGTCAACATCCACAACCGCGCCTACCAGGTGGCGTGCGAGGACGGGCAGGAGCTGCACGTCCAGAAGCTCGCCGCCTATATCGACCGGCGGGTCAGCGAGCTCGCATCGACGTCCGGCGTTCCCGGTCCGGCCGGCCAGATCACGGAGAGCCGCCTGCTGGTCATGGCGGCGCTGTTGATCGCCGACGAGCTCGGCGACACCTATGACGAGCTCGAGGAGCTGCGCCAGGCGCCGCCGAAAATGGTGGCCGATCCGGCGTCGATCAAGGCAGCGGACGAGGCTCGCGCCGCCGCCTCCGCCGCCAAGGCCCAGTTGGCCGAAGCCGAGACTGCGTCGCGCGCGGCGGTGGCCCGCGCGGCCGAGGCCGACGCGGCGCGACGTGCCGCGGACGAGGAGGCCGGCCGCGCGCGCGAGGCGGTGACCGGCCTCGAGGCGCGGATCACGCAGGCGGAAGCGGCCCTTCAGGCCGCGCTGACCCACAACGCCGAGCTCGAGGCCAAGCTGCGCGAAGGCGAGGCGGAGCAGGCTGCCGTGCGGGCGACGATCGCGACCTTGAGCGCCCATGCTGACGATGCCGTCGCCGATCAGGGGCAGATCGCGGTAGGACTGGAGCAGCTGGCCACGCGCGTCGAAGGCATGGCCGAGCGGCTCGAGCGTGCGGCACTGCGTTAAGGCGCTTTAACCGCGTTATTTGTCGCCTTGTTCCGCCATCGTATCAGGCTTAAGTTCTGCCTTGGACGGGGCTGCGGGGCGCGTCAGGCGACAAATCCCTGGGGCCTATACGTATACTCTAGGGAGCTGTCCCTACCGGACCCGTGGGTTCGGCACACGGCGCCCACCTGCTTACGCAGGGCCGCAGAGGATACATACCGCCAACGGTTTCTGTGGCCCCGTCCAGCTTCCCCTCGCCGCGGCTGTCGCATTGACCAACGACGTCACAGAAGAAAAACGGGCGCTGCGGGTCAACGCCGCCGAAGCCCGCCGGATGGCGCACAGGGCGGACACGGACGGCCATGCCGGGCGTGCGGCGGCGGCTCATTTTTTCGCCTGGGTGACGGTGCCGGCGCCGGCGGTGATCGGCGGCTACTGGCCGACTGGAACCGAGATCGATGTGCGGCCGTTGCTGGTCGCACTGCACGAGCGCGGTCACGTCTGCGGGTTGCCCGCCGTGCAGCGTGGCCAGCCGCTCACGTTCCATCGCTGGCGCCCGGAGGACAGGCTGGTGCGCGGAGTGTTCGACATTCAGGTGCCCGATCATCACACGCCGACGGTCGATCCGGACCTCCTGCTAATGCCGCTGCTCGCGTTCGACGCAAAGGGCATGCGCATCGGCTATGGCGGCGGGTACTATGACCGGACGATCCCGGCGATCCGGGCCCGCAAGACGCTGCTGACGGTCGGCATCGCCTATGCGGCCCAGGAGGTGGAGCGGGTACCGGCCGATAAGTTCGACCAGCGGCTCGACTGGATCGTGACAGAAAAAGCGGCGCGGTTCATCGAGCGGCGGCGGTTCCCCTGGTTGCGGAAGTTTTTGAGTTCATGAAGGTTTTGTTTTGCGGCGATATTGTGGGGCGGTCCGGGCGCGAAGTCGTGCTGGCCCGCGTGCCCGAGCTGCGCCGGCGCCTCGACCTCGATTTCGTGTTTGCCAACGGCGAAAACGCCGCCGGCGGCTTCGGCATCACGGCGGCCATCGCGCGCGAGTTCTACGACGTCGGCGTCGACTGCATCACCACCGGCAATCATGTGTGGGACCAGCGCGAGATCATTTCGCATATCGGCGGCGATCCGAAGCTGCTGCGGCCGATGAATTTTCCCAAGGCGACGCCCGGCCGGGGAGTCGGCACCTATACGATCCGCGGCAACCGGCAGGTCGTCGTCGTCAACGTGATGACGCGGCTGTTCATGGACCCGCTGGATGATCCCTTCGCGGCGCTGGAGGCGGCGCTGGCCCAGCATCGGCTGGGCGCCGGCGGTGCGGCCGCCATCCTCATCGACGTTCACGGCGAGGCGACGTCCGAAAAGCAGGCGCTGGGGCACCTCGTCGACGGGCGGGCCTCGCTCGTCGTCGGCTCGCACAGCCACGTGCCGACCGCCGATTCCCGGGTCATGCCCGGCGGCACCGGCTATCAGACCGATGCCGGCATGTGCGGGGACTACGATTCGATCATCGGGATGAAGAAGGCCGTCGCGACCCAGCGCTTCGTGCGCAAGATGCCGGGCGAACGCCTCTCGCCAGCGGAAGGACCGGGGACGTTGTGCGCCGTCTATGCCGAGCTCGACGACGCGACCGGCCTCGCGCGCAAGGTGGCCCCGGTGCGGATCGGCGGCGCCCTTCTGCCGGCGCTGCCGGAGTGATGGTGCCGCCGTCCCAACTTTGTCGCTGCCCAAGCCCCTCGGCTCGCCCATATACACGGCGACGGAGCGTGGCGGGGCGCCCCATTCCCGCCATATTGGTTTTGTTAGCTGCGCCGATTAGGCCTATGAATTCGCACTAGATTTGGTATATGTTCCCAGTTTGATCCCATAGACGTTGCGGTGCTGCCTACGGGAGGCGGAGACGGCCGCGACCGACACGTTTTGTTTATTGCGGATGCGATATGGCCGGTCATTCCCAGTTCAAGAACATCATGCACCGCAAGGGCAAGCAGGACGCCAAGCGGGGCAAACTTTTTACCAAGCTGATTCGCGAAATCATGGCGGCGGCGCGCAACGGATTGCCCGACCCGGCGTCGAATCCGCGGCTGCGCGCGGCGGTTCTCGCCGCCCGCGACGCCAACATGTCGAAGGACACGGTCGATCGCGCGATCAAGCGCGGCTCGGGCCAGGACGGTGGCGACGCCTATGAAGAAGTGCGTTACGAGGGCTACGGCCCGGGGCGCGTCGCGATCATCGCCGAGGCGCTGACCGACAATCGCAACCGCACCGCCAGCGAAATTCGCTCCATCTTCACCAAGGCCGGCGGGTCGCTCGGCGAGACCAACTCCGTCGCCTTCATGTTCAGCCGGGTCGGCGAAATCATCTATCCGCTCACCGCCGCGTCGGCCGACGCGATGTTCGAGGCCGGCCTCGACGCGGGGGCGGAAAACGTCGAAACCGGCGCCGAGATGCATGAGGTCCTGACCGGGATCGACGATTTCGCCGCCGTGCGCGACGCGCTGGAGAAGAAGTTCGGCCCGGCGCGCAGCGCCAAGCTGGTGTGGCGGCCGCAAAGCACGGTCCCGCTGGCCGAGGACGCGGCGCGCGAGCTGCTGACCTTGCTGGAGACGCTCGAAGACAATGACGACGTGCAGACCGTCTATGCGAATTACGAGGTGGCCGACGACGTGATGGCGAAGCTGGAGGCCGCGACGTGAGGCGGATCGCCCGTGTCGCCGCGGCCGGCACCGGCCTCGCGGCGGGTCTGCCACGGCCAAGGGGGAGCCATGCGATGCGCGTGCTGGGTCTCGATCCCGGGCTGCGCGTGACCGGATGGGGGATCGTCGAAAGCGAGGGCGCTCACCTTCGGCATGTGGCCAATGGGCGCGTCGCCACCGACGACGCCCGCTCGCTCGCCGATCGCCTGGTCCAGCTCCACGACGGTCTGGCGGCCGTGATCGCGCAATACGCGCCGGAGGTGGCGGCGGTCGAGGAGACATTCGTCAACAAGAACCCAAGCTCGACCCTGAAGCTCGGCGTCGCCCGCGGCGTGGTGCTGCTGGTGCCGGCGCGGGCCGGCCTGCTTGTGGCCGAATACGCCGCCAATGCGGTGAAGAAGTCCGTGGTCGGCGTCGGCCACGCCGCCAAGGAACAGGTTCAGATGATGGTCCAGCGCCTGTTGCCGGGCGTCGCCCTGGCGGGGGCGGACGCCGCCGACGCGCTGGCCGTGGCCATTTGTCACGTGCACCATGCCGCGACGGCGCATGCCTGGTCGGTGCGTGTCGCCGCGTCTGCCGCGCAGATCGGAGCCGCGCGATGATCGCCAAGCTCACCGGCCGCCTCGATTCCGTGGGCCGCGACAACCTCGTGGTCGATGTCGGCGGCATCGGCTATCTCGTCCGCTGCCCGGCGCGTACCCTGGCGGCACTGCCGCCGGTCGGTGAGACGGTGAGCCTCGCGATCGAGACCCTGGTTCGTGAAGATGCGATCGAGCTCTGCGGGTTCACCGACGCGGCCGAGCGCGACTGGTTCCGGCTCCTGATGACTGTGCAGGGCGTGGGCGCCCGAGTGGCGCTGTCATTGCTCTCGGCCATGACCGCGGCCGATCTCGCCGCGGCGATTTCCGCCGAGGACAAGACGGTGCTGACCCGCGCCGACGGCGTCGGGCCGAAGCTGGCAACCCGGCTCGCGATCGAGCTCAAGGACAAGGTCGGCACGATGACCATCGGGCGGGCGCTGCCGTCGGCACCGGCGGCCGCGGCCGCCGGGCTCGCCGGCGATGCCGCCGCGTCCGACGCCGTGTCGGCGCTGGTCAATCTCGGCTATCGCCGGATCGAGGCCACCGGGGCGGTCGAGCGGGCGATCAAGAAGCTCGGCAAAGGGGCGCGCGTCGAGGCGTTGATCCCGGCCGGGCTTAAGGAACTCGGCACGTGAGCCCGCCTTCGCTAAAGCTGCGGCGGGCGAGTCCCGTGCGCCGGATCTCCGGTAGGAGCGAAGGCGCATGAGCGATCTCCCGGCCCGCAAGGTCGCCCCGGAATTCACCGACGCCGACGCGGCCGAAAGCTCGCTGCGGCCGCTGTCGCTGGACGACTTCATCGGCCAGCGCCAGGCGCGCGAGAATCTGCGCGTGTTCGTGCAGGCGGCGCGGGCGCGCGGCGAGGCGCTCGACCACGTGCTGCTGCACGGCCCGCCGGGCCTCGGCAAGACCACCTTGGCGCAGATCGTCGCCCGCGAGCTGGGCGTCGGCTTCCGCGCGACCTCGGGCCCGGTGATCGCGCGCGCCGGCGATCTGGCCGCGATCCTCACCAATCTGCAGCCGCGCGACGTCCTCTTCATCGACGAGATTCACCGCCTGGCACCCGCCGTGGAGGAGATCCTCTATCCCGCGCTGGAGGATTTCCAGCTCGACCTGATCATCGGCGAAGGGCCGGCGGCGCGCTCGGTGCGCATCGATCTGCCGCCGTTCACCTTGGTTGGTGCGACGACGCGCTCGGGGCTGGTGACGACCCCGTTGCGCGACCGCTTCGGGATCCCGCTCCGGCTGGTGTTCTATGCGGCCGACGAGCTCGAGGCGATCGTGCGCCGCGGCGCGCGGGTTCTTGGCATCGACCTCACCGACGACGGCGCCGCCGAGATCGCCTGCCGGGCGCGCGGCACGCCGCGCATCGCCGGCCGGCTGCTGCGCCGGGTGCGTGACTTCACGGCAGTCGCCGGCGTCGTGCGCATCAACCGCACCGCGGCCGATCAGGCCCTGCAGCGGCTCGAGGTCGACGCGATGGGGCTGGACGCGATGGATCGCCGGTTCCTGCGCTGCATGGCGGACAACTACGGCGGCGGGCCGGTCGGCGTGGAAACGCTCTCCGCCGCACTCTCCGAACAGCGCGACACCATCGAAGAGGTGATCGAGCCGTTCCTGATCCAGGAAGGCCTGGTCTTGCGCACGCCGCGCGGACGGGTCCTGGGCGACCGCGGCTGGCGGCACATCGGCCTGATCCCGCCCGTCGGCACGCCGGCGCAGCTGGACCTCATGGGTGGAGCTGGAACCGGGGGCGACGATGCCTGAAGCGGGAGTGCCGCCCGCGCACGTCTTTCCGGTGCGCGTCTATTATGAGGACACCGACGCCGCGGGCGTGGTGTATTACGCGAATTACCTGAAATTCGCCGAACGCGCGCGCAGCGAATTCCTGCGCGCGCGCGGCATCGAGAACCGGGCCTTGCAGCAGGGCGCGGGGATCGCCTTCGCCGTTCGCCGGCTGTCGATCGAATACCTAGCGCCGGCGTTTCTCGACGACCTTCTACACGTCCACTCGCGGATCACCGGCGTGCATGGCGCCTCGATCGACACGGAGCAGGATGTGCTGAAGGATGGGCGCGAGATCGCGCGGCTGACGCTGACCTTGGCCTGCGTGGCGAAGAACGGCCGGCCGGCGCGGCTGCCGGCGGTGGTGCGACGAGCTTTCGGAGCAGACTCTTTCGGACAGGAGCAAGAGAGATAGACAATGGAAAATTCGGTTGATACGGCGGTCCTCTCGGGATCCACGGGGGCGATCGACCTCACGGTCGTCGGCCTGTTCCTGCATGCCGACTGGATCGTGAAGGCGGTCCTGCTGCTGCTGCTCCTGGCCTCCATCTGGAGCTGGGCGATCATCATCGAGAAGATCTTCCGCCTGCGGAAGCTGGACGGGCAGGCCAGCGATTTCGAGGACCTGTTCTGGTCCGGCGGGGCGCTGGAGGACCTCTATGACCGGGTCGGCGTGCAGCCACAGGATCCGATGTCGGCGATGTTCGGCGCCGCGATGCGCGAATGGCGCCGATCGGCGGCGCGCGGCACCGCGACGGCGACGCAGATGCGGGCCGGCCTTCAACAGCGCATCGAACGCGTGATGTATGTGACGCTCGGCCGCGAGATGGACCGGCTCGAGCGCTACATGACGTTCCTCGCCTCGGTCGGCTCGACCGCACCCTTCATCGGGCTGTTCGGCACCGTGTGGGGCATCATGAACAGCTTCCACGCCATCGGCGCCAGCAAGAACACCAGCCTCGCGGTCGTCGCCCCCGGAATCTCCGAGGCGTTGTTCGCTACGGCGCTGGGCCTCGTCGCGGCGATTCCGGCGGTGATCGCCTACAACAAGCTGTCGAGCGACTTGACGCGCTATGCCGGACGCCTCGAGGCGTTTGCCGGCGAGTTTGGCGCGATCCTGTCGCGCCAGCTCGAGGAGCGGACGTAAGACCCCATGGCTGGTCCCCTCGTTTCCGCCGGCCGAGCCCCCTCGCGCGCTCCTGGGCGCCGCAAGCCGCGGCTGGTCTCCGAGATCAACGTGACACCGTTCGTCGACGTCATGCTGGTCCTGCTCGTCATTTTCATGATCACCGCCCCGCTGCTGACCGCGGCCGTGCAGGTCGACTTGCCGCGCACCCAGGCCGCGCAGGCGACCGGGCAGGATGAGCCGCTGGTCATCACGGTGAACGCCGAGGGCAAGACGTTCCTGCAGGAGACCGAGCTCTCCATGGACGCGCTGATCGCGCGGTTGCAGGCGATCCTGCAGAACAAAACGGATCAGCGCATCTTCGTTCGCGGCGACAAGAGCCTCGCCTACGGCAAGATCATGGAAGTGATGGGGGCCCTCAGCGCGGCCGGCTTTCAGAAGGTGGCACTTGTCGCCGAAGTGCCGAGTACTCCCGCTGCGGCGCGGCCGACCCGGCCCGCGGCGCCGGGGCGCTGAGCCGTTCGGGGTACACCAAGGTGGAGGTCTCCTCCATGTCGCTGAACCGGGCGGTGGTCCTCTCCGTCCTGGTCCACGTCCTGGTGTTTCTGATCGCCTGGTTCGGCGTGCCCGAGCTCTTCCACGAGGACGTCATCGAGACGCCGCTGATCGTCGAGGTGCTGCCGATCGGCGAGCAGACCAACGCGCCGCCGAAGCCCGAAGCGCAGGCGCCTCCGCCGCAGCCGACTCCGCCTCGTCCCGAGCCGCCGAAGCCGCCCGAGCCGAAGCCGACGCCGCCACCACCCCCGCCGCCCCAGCCGACGCCGCCACCACCGCCGCCGCCGGTCCCGCCACCGCCTGCACCTCCGCCGCCGACCCCGGCCCCGGCCCCACCGCCGCCGGTTCCGGCGCCGCGCGCCGAAGCCGTGCCGCCGCCTCCGCCACCCCCGCCTCCGCAACGGCCGGCGCCGCCGAAGCCGCAGCCGCCGCAATTTAGCCTCGACAACCTGCTAAAGGATCTGACGAAGAAGAAACCGGCACCGGCCTCGCCCCCTGCGGCACCGGCGCCGGCGCAGACCGCGGCGCGCAGCCAGAACACGCAGTTCAACCCGAACCTCCCGTTGTCGATGACCGAACAAGACGCGATCCGACAGAAGATCGTGAGCAACTGGAACGTCGATCTCGGTGCCCGCGGCATCGAGAGCTTCGTCGTGCAGCTGCGGATCTGGGTTCTCGCCGACGGCACCGTGCAGAATGCGAAGATCGAAGGGCAGGCGCGGATGGACGATCCGGCCTATCGCTCGTTCGCGGAAAGTGCAATCCGGGCAGCGTTGAAGAGCTCGCCGTTGCCGCTGCCCAAGGGCAAATCCGATCAGGTGACCGACGGCAATCTGGTTTTGGTTTTCAGCGCCAAGGACATGCTTGGCATAGGCGGCTAAAAGCCGCCGACGTTCATGAGAGGCAGAAATGCGTAGGTTGGTTTTCTTTTGTCTGGTGGTGACGGCGATCCTCGGCCCGCAGCCGGTTCGCGCCGAGCTCAGGATCGACATCACGCGCGGGCGCGTCGAGCCGATGCCCATTGCGGTCTCGCCGTTCTTCGGCGAGCGCCCGCAGGACGGCCAGATCGGCCAAGACGTGACCAGCGTCATCTCGTCCAATCTCGAGCGCTCCGGCCTGTTCAAGCCGCTCGATCCGCGCGCCTTCATTCAGACGCCGACGGCGTTGCGTAATCAGCCACCGCGGTTTGCCGATTGGCGGGCACTGAACGCGCAGGCGCTGGTGCATGGCAATGTCGAACTGCAGACCGACGGCCGGCTTAAGATTGAATTCCGGCTGTGGGACGTCTTCGGCGAGGCGCAGATGGAAGGCCGCGTCTACACCACCGCACCGCAGAACTGGCGCCGCGTCGCCCACATCATCTCGGATGCGATCTACAAGCGCATCACCGGCGAAGACGGATATTTCGACACGCAGATCGTCTACATCTCGGAGTCCGGCCCGCTGCAGCGGCGCATCAAGCGGCTGGCGATCATGGACCAGGACAGCGCCAATCACCGCTTCCTCACCGATGGGCGCGCACTGGTGCTGACGCCGCGCTTCTCGCCGACGGCGCGCGAGATCACGTATCTGTCTTACGTGAACAACCGGCCGCGCGTGTATCTGTACAACGTCGACACCGGCCAGCAGGAGATCCTCGGCGATTTTCCCGGAATGACGTTCGCGCCGCGGTTTTCGCCGGACGGGAACCGCGTCATCATGAGCATGGCGCAGAACGGCAACTCCGACATCTACTCGATGGACCTGCGGACGCGGCGCGTGGAGCGCCTGACCGACCATCCGGCGATCGACACCTCGCCGTGCTATGCGCCCGACGCCAGCCAGATCGTATTCAACTCGGACCGCAGCGGCACGCAGCAGCTCTACGTGATGGCCGCGAACGGCGACAACGTGCGGCGGATCAGCTTCGGCAACGGCCGCTATGCGACGCCGGTGTGGTCGCCGCGCGGCGACCTGATCGCCTTCACCAAGATCACCGAGGGCGACTTTTTCATCGGCGTGATGCGGCCCGACGGATCGGGCGAGCGGCTTCTGACCAAGGCCTTCCTGGTCGAGGCCCCGACCTGGGCCCCCAACGGCCGGGTGCTGATGTATTTCAAGCAAAACCCCTCGGACAGCCGCGGCCAGGGCGGGGGCAGCCGGCTCTATTCGATCGACCTGACGGGCTATAACGAGCGCGAAATCGCCTCCCCGGCCGATGCCTCGGACCCGGCATGGTCGGCCCTTCTGCCTTGATTCTGCCCGATTCCCGCTTGATTTGCCTCCTCATGCGGCTTATATTCCGCGCCGTCATTAACGGTTCGCGAATCCAACCCGAGTCGGCCGATTTTTGGCGCATGGGGTATTGCTGACCTTGGGGGCTTTCCTAACTAGATACCATCGGTTTCTTCTGAGATAGGGCCATCCAAGGCCTGTCGGTGCCCAGGCGACCGCGGTCCCCGCAGGTAAAGGATAAAAAAGAGGAGCTAAGGATATGCGTTTTAAAGTTCTGAGTATGTTCGCTGCGGTGCTGCTGTTGGCCGCTTGTGAAACGGCGTCCGATCAGTCTGCCAATACGGCCGGCCAGGGCGGTGCCACCGGTCAGGGCGGGGCATCGGGCGTTCGTCCGGGCACGGAAGAGGACTTGGTTGCCAATGTCGGCGACCGGGTGTTCTTCGACTTCGACAAGTCGGATCTGAAGCCCGAGGCGCGGCGCACCATCGAGCGCTGGGCTGCGTGGCTGAAGCAGTATCCCAACACGACGGTCACGATCGAAGGCCATTGCGACGAGCGCGGCACGCGCGAGTACAACCTCGCTTTGGGCGAGCGCCGCGCCTCCTCCGCGAAGAACGTGCTGGTTGCCCTCGGCATCCCGGCCAATCGGGTCTCCACGATCTCTTACGGCAAGGAGCGTCCGGCGGTGGTCGGCTCGAATGAGCAGGCCTGGG
>DASWFO010000041.1:0-5624 GCA_036394195.1 Alphaproteobacteria bacterium
CGCCGAAGGTCATCGCGCACAACACCGCCGCGACGGCGAGGCCGCGGCCCACAGAGCGGGAGCGTCGCGTCATCGATCAGGTCAGGCGCGGACTTTTTCGCCCGATGTCGGCGGCAGCGGCGCCTTCACCGGCTCGCAATAGAGCGCGTGCAGCGTTTCCATGATGGCGCCGGCTTCGCGGCCGGCCAGCGAATAGTAGATCGTCTGGGCCTCGCGTCGCGTCGCCACCAGCCCGTCGCGCCTAAGGCGCGCCAGATGCTGCGAGAGGGCGGACTGGCTGAGGGTGATCAGGCTCTCGAGTTCGCCGACCGAGCGCTCGCGCTCGGCGAGGTAGCACAAGATGAGGAGCCGGCGCTCATTGGCCATCGCCTTCAGGAGCGCGCTCGCCTTGCGGGCGTTTTGCTCAAGGTCTTCGGGGCTCATGCGGGCCTGCGCGTTACAGGAAGAATATCATAGGAACCGTCCGGAACACCGTCAATCGGCGCAACCTTACAGCCGGGCCATGCGCTGTTCCTGCAGGATTTTTACGCAATCTTACCCAAACCTGACACGGGCCAATTTCTTGACGCGGGCCAATGGCAGCCCCCGGGGGGCGTGCTTACATGGATATCGACTGCGGCATAAGGCCGCCGTTCCTAATGGGAGGACATAGGTATGCGCACGCTGATCATCGCCGCCGCGGCACTGCTCATTGCCGGGTCGGCATTTGCCCAGAGCTCCGAAGGGGGCTCCAAGACCCGACGCGACCTGCAGCCGCAGGCCGTCCCACAAAGCTCCGGGACAGCCCAGGCGCCTTCGACGGGATCCAAGACGCGCAAGGATGAGAAATCGGATCCGACGGCGCAGAAATCCGGCAGCGGGAGCGGGCAAATGTCGAGCGGCTCGAAGACCCGCAAGGACCAGAAGCCGACCCCATAACATCCGCCACAAGCCGCGCCTCGCCGAGGCGCGGCTTCTTCTCCGGGTCGCGCCACGAGCCACGCCTGCGCCGCGCCGGCCTCGCCTGCCGGATTTTTTAATCGTCGGGGATAAAGTTCGGACGCCGCAAAGAAGCGGTTGTCGTGATCCGAGCGCAGCACCACTTCAAGGAGTATCAAGCCTTTGCTCGGGGCCAGCGGTTGCGTATAGTGCCCACGTCGGGAGGCGCTGCATCATGTTGAAGATACTTCCAATTTTAGCAGTCTGCGCGACGGTTCTGGCGGCATCGTCGGGCTTCGCGGATACCGAGGACGATGTCGGCCCCGGGCTCGCCTACGCCTCTGTCTACGCACCGATCCCAACCGGCGTGGCCGTCGCGGTACGGCCGTGGGACAACAACAACGACAGCCAGCGGGTCAAGGCGAGTTTCACCGACGCGCTCAGCCGGCGCGGTGTGCGGCTGACCGAAACCGGCTCGCCGCTGATCCTCAATTTCGAGACCGAGATCGAGAGCCTCGCCGTGCCGAACAGCGGCCCTTCGCTGGGTCAGCTCCAGGGCCGCAACTGGGATTCGCGGGCGCGCATCAATCTGTGGTCGAATGCTCAAGACAGCGTCATCGCCGGCCGGCGCGGCGACAACAGCGCCTTTGCCACGACGCGCTACATCCTGCGCGCCACCCTTGACGACCAGCGCACGGGGCAGCGCCTGTGGCAGGGCGAGGCCAGCTACACCGGCCCGTCGAACGACCAGGCCGGGACCTTCGCGGCGATGGCGCCGGTGCTGGTCGACGGCTTCGGCGAGAACCTGCGGCCGAAGAGCTTCCGTCTCGAATAACGGGCGATGCCGCAGCCCGTCCAGGCGATCCGCGGCGACATCACGCAGCTCGACGTCGATGCGATCGTGAACGCGGCGAACGAATCGCTGCTGGGCGGCGGCGGCGTCGACGGCGCGATCCATCGCGCCGCCGGCCCGGAGCTCCTCGCCGAATGCCGGACCCTCGGCGGCTGTCCGACCGGCCAGGCCAAGATCACCCGCGGCTATCGGCTGAAGGCCGGGCACGTCATCCATACGGTCGGGCCGGTCTGGCAGGGCGGCGGGCACGGCGAAGATCGGCTTCTCGAGTCCTGCTACCGCGCGTCGATGGCGCTCGTCCGCCGGCACGGCCTGAAGAGCGCCGCATTCCCGGCCATCAGCACCGGCGTGTATCGCTTTCCCCTCGAGCGCGCCACCCGCATCGCCGTCCGCACAATCGCCGACGAGCTCGGCGCCGCGCCGGACCTGACGGTGATCTTCTGCTGCTTCGGCGACGACGCGCTGGCCGCCTATCGCGCCGCCCTGGCCGACCTGCCGGACTCGCTCACGCGTCCGCGGCAATCCTGAGCCCGACGATCCCGGCGACGATGAGGACGATACAGGCGATCCGCAGCGCGGTTCGGGGCTCGCCGAAATACATCATCCCGAGCACCGAAATGCCGGCGGCTCCGATGCCGGTCCACACCGCATAAGCGGTCCCCATCGGGATGCTCCGCACCGCCAGCGACGTGAGAAATACGCTGAGACCCATGGCGCCGACGGTGGCGCCGGCCCACCAGGACCGGGTGAACCCGTCGGAGAATTTCATTGCCACCATCCAAGCGATCTCCGCCAGGCCGGCCAGAAAGAGCCAGATCCACGCCATGAGACGATACCTCTTCGTGTTTCGTGCGAATCGCCCGGGAATCGTAATCGGAAATTCGAGTCCGCGGCCACCACTCCTGTATTATCGAGTGGTGACACTTGCGCCCATGAATGGTTATCCACTCGCATGACCTTCGGCATCGAGCTCGACCGTGTCGCGACGATCATACGCGGCGTCGCCGAGGCCGAGATACTGCCGCGATTCCGGCGCCTGGAAAAACACGAGATTCACGAGAAATCGCCGGGGAGCCTGGTGACCATCGCCGACACCGAGGCCGAGCGGGTGCTGCAGGCGGCCTTGACGACGCTGCTCCCCAGCTCTTTGGTGCTCGGCGAAGAGGGCGCCGCGGCGGACCCGACGGTGTTCGATCATCTGGCCGGGGATCAGCCGGTGTGGATCATCGATCCGGTCGACGGCACGATCAATTTCGCCAATTCAGTGCCGCGCTTCGCTGTGATCGTGGCCCTGGTGGCGGCGGGCGACGTGCGCGCCGGGTGGATCCACGACCCGGTGCGGCATGCGACCGCGATGGCCAGTGCCGGCGGCGGCGCCTGGCTCGCCGAGCCGGGGCAGGAGCGCCGGCGCTTGCAGCGCACCACCATGCCGCCGATCCGCGCCGCGCGCGGCGCCGCGGCCGGCCGCCTGCCAGGACGCGGGCGGGCGCTCGACATCCTGAAGGAGAGCGGCCGAACCGGCCCGTTGCACCGCGTGACCTCGGCCGCTCACGAATATCTGGACCTCGTCGAAGGCCGGGTCGATTTTGCCACCTTCGGCCGCGTCTTGCCGTGGGACCACGCCGCCGGCGTCCTCATCCATCGCGAGGCCGGCGGCGTCTCCGGCTTCATCGAATTCGACACCCCGGAGCCGGTGCCCTATTCCCCGCGCCGCCAAGCCGGCTTGCTTTTGCTGACCCCGACCCGCGCCGCGTGGACGGAGCTCCGCGATATCCTTGTCACGGGCTAAGCCGCCGACGCTGGGCTCTAATCGATCACCCAAGCGTGACTCCCGCGCCGCGGTCCGCCGCATGGCCTCCCCCGCAGGCAGGGCGTATAGTTCGCGTCACGGTCCTGGAGGTCTCATGCCGGCCGCCGCTCGACGCCATCTTCGCCTGTTCGTGCTGCTGTTGGTCGCAGCGCTGTGGACGGCGCCCGCGGCACGCGCCGAGTCTGCCGCCGTCGATATCGAGCTGGTGCTCGCCGTCGATGTGTCGCGCAGCATCGACGACGATGAGTATGCGCTGCAGAAGCGCGGCTACGCCGAGGCGTTCGTCAATCCCGCGGTGCTCAACGCGATTCGCGCCAATCCCCATCAGCGCATCGCGGTGACGCTGGTCGAATGGGCGGGCTCCGACTTTCAAAAAGTCGTGGTGCCGTGGACCATGATCAGCGACGAGGAGAGCGGCAAGCTGTTCTCCGAAGCGATCATCCAGTCGTCGCGCAGCTTCTGGGGCTGGACGTCGATCAGCGGCGCCATCGACGCCTCGGTTCCGCTGTTCGGACATGGCTATGAGGGGACACGCAAGGTGATCGACGTCTCGGGCGACGGCGTCAACAACAGCGGCCGGCCGGCCTCGATGGCGCGCGACGAAGCGCTGGCGCGCGGCATCACGATCAACGGCCTCGTGATCATGAACGACAAGCCGAATCCCGGCTTCGTGCAGCGGCCGCAGCCGCCGCTGGATGAATTTTATCGCGACAACGTCATCGGCGGGCCCGGCGCCTTCCTGGTCGCGATCGACGATTTCGAGAGCTTTGCCTTCGCCATCGTCAACAAGCTGGTCAAGGAGATCGCCAGCCTGCCGCCGGGAAACGGCCTTTCCGTCGCCGAGCTCAAGCGGCGCTGATGGCCGAGGGGGGCGGCGCCGAGCCGACCGGGTGGACCGGTTATCTGGCAGCACCCGGCTACATCGACGATGTAGTCGCCGAGCTCGCCGACGTCGTGGCGGTGCATGACCGCCTCGTCTTCGCGGCGGGGCCGCCGCGCCCGGCCGCGTGGGCCCAGAACACCTGGTTCGATCCGGTGCGCCTGCGCATCGGGTCGATCGGCGAGGGCGCCAAGGCCTTGCGCGCGATGCAACGCAATTGGGCGCTGTACCCCATTCATCTGCATCGCCGGGCCCGCCTGATCGAAGCCCAGCTCCCGCCGCTGCGCCCGAAGCCGGTCCAGTTCCCCGCGGCGCTGCCCAAGGCGCCGCTGGGCTCTTGGACCTTGCTCGACGCGAACACCATCGTCGCGGCCCCGCACTGCTCGAGCCCGTTCGTGCACGGCGAGGTCGAATTCGTCGAGAACAAGCAGGCGCCGCCGAACCGCGCCTATCTCAAGCTGTGGGAGGCGTTCACGCTGATCGGCGCCCATCCGGCACCCGGCGAGCGCTGTCTCGACCTTGGCGCCAGCCCCGGCGGCTGGAGCTGGGTGCTCCAGCAAACCGGCGCCCGCGTCATCGCGGTCGACAAGGCGCCGCTCGACCCGGCGATCGCCGCCCTGCCGCGGATCGAGTTCCGGCGGCAAAGCGCGTTCGCGTTGGATCCGGCGGAGATCGGCCCGGTCGACTGGCTGTGCTCGGATGTCGTGTGCTATCCCGAGCGCCTGCTGACCTTGGTGCGGCGCTGGCTCGAGGCCGGCCTTGCCCGGCGGTTCGTGTGCACGTTGAAATTCCAGGGCGAGACCGACCACGCGACGGCGCGCGCCTTCGCGGCCATCCCCGGCTCGCGGCTGATCCATCTGCACCACAACAAGCATGAGTTGACGTGGATCAAGCTCTAGGCTTGGCTGCGACCGCATGACCGATTGGGCCAACGAGTACATCGCACGCTGCCAGGTGCCGGCCTCCGGCACGCTGGTGCTCGACCATGTCGCCCACTTCGTGCCCGACGCCGACGAGGCGGCGACGGCGTTGCAGCAGCTCGGCTTCACCGTGACGCCGTTCTCCCCGCAAAGCCATCGGCCGTCGCCGGAGGCGGCGCTGACGCCGGCGGGTACGGGCAATCGCTGCGTGATGCTACGCCGGGGCTATCTCGAATTCCTGAT
>DASWFO010000042.1:0-2927 GCA_036394195.1 Alphaproteobacteria bacterium
GGTGGCGACGCGCCTGTACCTCGTTACGCCACCGGCCTTCGCGCCCGCGGCGTTCGCCGACCGTCTCGCCGAAGCGCTCGACGCCGGCGACGTGGCGTGCGTGCAGCTTCGCCTCAAGGGCGCCGAGGACGACGCGATCCGCCGCGCCGCCGACGCGCTGCGCCCGGTGGCGCAGCAGCGCAGCGTGGCGTTTCTCATGAACGATCGCCCCGACCTGGCGCTTGCCGCCGATTGCGACGGCGTCCATGTCGGGCAGGAGGACGCGTCCTATGCCGAGGCGCGGCAGGTGCTCGGGCCCGGGCGCATCGTCGGCGTCACCTGCCATGCGAGCCGCCATCTCGCCATCGAGGCGGCCGAGGCCGGCGCCGACTATGTCGCCTTCGGCGCCTTCTTCCCGAGCGCGAGCAAGGAGGCGAAGCACCGCGCCGAGCCCGAGATCATCCGCTGGTGGAGCGAGCTGATGACGGTGCCGTGCGTCGCCATCGGCGGCATCACGCCCGAGAATTGCGCGCCGCTGGTGGCGGCCGGCGCCGATTTCCTCGCGGTCATCTCGGCCGTATGGGACCACCCGCAGGGACCCGCCGCCGCGGTCAAGGCCTTCGCCACGGCGATCGCCGCGGCGGCTTGAAGCCGTCGCCGTGGGCACGAGGCGCTGCAGAAGAAAGAAAGCCCCCGGTGGTTGGCCGGGGGCAGTCTGAGCAGAAGATGGCTACTCTCTATTCGCCACGGTCGCCGGCCAGCGCGGCGACGGCCAACCCTCGCTCCTGGCGGGTCGCCGCAGCCGCGTTGACGCGGGCACGCAGTTACTTCTCGCCCTTGATGATCTCCTTCGCTTCTCCCTCAAGCTGAAGGACGTGGAGCCCGGTGTCGGCGCGGTCGACAATGTAGATGAACCCGCGGTCATCCGTGGCGACATTGTTCGTCTGGACCACCCGCCTGCAGACATTCGGGTTGCCCTGGTACGGGCCGCACCGGTAATCCGTGTTATTGGTGACCGCTGGGATGAAGAAGGCTACGTCCTTCGGGTTGTACGGATCGCGGACGTCGAAGGCGCGCACGCCCGCATTGAAGTACGAAACAAAGACGAGCTTCTGGTAGAAGGGCGGCCCCCACTCCTCATTCGTCGCGTGTGGGCCGAAACGGCCGGCCGTGTCGCAAAAATTGCCCTCCGACGCGGGGACCTGCGCCGTCGAGATCGACTGCGGCCTGCCCTCGGTGGTGGCATCGGTCAGGAACGTAAGGTGGCGGAAGCTGGAGCAGAAATGCGCGGTCGCCTCCGACACCACCACGACGATGTCGCGCGTCGTGTTGCCGTCATCGTTGCCCGTATCCGTAACGAAGTCCGGGACCGTGATCTTGCCGAGCGGCCAGCTGGTGTGCGCGCCGTTGTCCGGGTTCATGATCAGGCGGCCGAGTTCGGCCGTCTGGAAGTCGGTGCAGGCCGGCGGCGTGAGCGTGGAGGAAGCGGAGCCGCACTTGACACCCGTACCCCATGGCGGGGGCAGGAGCTTGCCGCGGTCAACGATCTGCATGACCCCGTTAGAGCCGGTTCCGTAAGGGAAATAGACCCGGTTCGCGGTGGCGCCCGCCAACGCGAACGCGCCGCCGGCGGGTCCGGTCGAGATCGGGCCGTGGATCGACGGCACGGCCGTGAAATGGGGCGGAGTCACACCGCCCGGCTGCTGCCCGTCCAGGGCCCAGTCACGGAGGAATACCGGAGTCGCGGGGTTGCTGAGGTCGAAGACGAAGATGTGGTTGCCCGCTTTCCATCCCTCCGTGCCGTCGTTGCCGCGTCGGCCGACGATGTACGCGACGCCGGTGTCGCATTCCCACCAGCTCTTGTGGGTCCCGGCGAGCGCTCCTGGGGCCCCGGTCTGTGCGCCGATGACAGGGTTTCCTCCGGCGACCGTGCGGACGCCCACAGGGTGGCTTGGGTCCGTAACGTCCCAGATCTCATGGGCGGAATTGGCGTAGCTCCGCAGCATGTAGACCTTGTTGTCGTGGACCGGCAAGGTGTTGCCGTCGCACGCGCGAACCATCTGGGCTCCGCCGCCTTGTCCATTCGGCACCGGGAGGTGGGCAAGGTAGATGGGGCGCCGCGGATTGGTCACGTCGACGATCGACACGCCGTTCTCTTCGTTCTTACCGGTCAGGGGATTGAACGAGGGTAGCGGCTGTGCGTTTGGCAGCAGGCCCTCCCCCTGGAGGCCCACCGTATGATGCCCGACGAAGAGGATGTAGCGGTTGAATGGGTATTTGTGGAGTGTCGGCTGATAGGCCGAACGCGCCTCGAGATCGTTGGTGCCGACGAGCCTCATATCGTGGCTCGCAGGATCGCCCGAATCGCCATCACGTGCATCGACGCGGGCAGCGCCCGCGACCAGGAACGTGACTCCGAGGATCAGCGATAGGGCGCGAACCCCGCCCATCTGCGTCCTCTCCCAAATTGTGGTCTTGGTAAGCCGCGCGCGCGCGGCCCCGCCCTTGCAATGTTCCATGCTGCGATTTCTCCCCTTGGGACCGGCGTTTTTTGATTTGATGCCACGCGACCGGCTCTATCCCAGGTTTAGTTATATTGAATGACTATTCTACCGTCAAGCCTGGCGTGCAGCATTTGGCGTTAAAAATAGGATATATCTAGCTACCTATGCGCGAAAACGGTGGAAGCACGGCACTGTCGTGCACCCAGAGCACGCCCTCAGCCATCGGAACTGTGTGTACGATTTTCCTGCGGACTCCAATGCGACCGGATGTCCGGGCGACTTACCGTCGCACCGCTGCCCGCTCCGCTATCGCGTGCGACACCTCCGCGCTTTGATACGCGCGAGGGCTGTGATCGCATTGCATGCCCGCCAAGAACGCATCGGGATTACGGTGATCGTCCCTCGCGCCGACGGAAGCGCTTACGCGACGGGGGCCCAGAGCAC
>DASWFO010000043.1:0-17367 GCA_036394195.1 Alphaproteobacteria bacterium
GCAAACATCTTCGCAACGCGTTCCAGCTGCGCGCCTGGCACGCCAGAAACGCGCTCGACCTCCTCTGGCGTCCACTTGTCGATCTCCTTGCGGACATCGTCCATGCCGTAGACGCGCTGAGCGATGAACTGCTTGTCTTCCCAGCCGTTCTTGAAGATGTGCCACATGATGCCGTAGATCACGGGGATGTCGGTGCCGGGACGAAGACGCAGATAGAGCGTGGCATGCGCGGCGGTGCGAGTAAGGCGCGGATCGATGACGATCATGTTGGCACGGTTGAGCTCCTTGCCTTCGAGCACATGCTGCAAGGACACCGGATGCGCTTCCGCAGGGTTGCCGCCCATGATGATCATGGTCTTGGCGTTGCGCAGATCGTTGTAGGAGTTGGTCTGCGCGCCATAACCCCAGGTGTTGGCGACGCCGGCGACCGTGGTCGAGTGGCAGATACGGGCCTGATGATCGACGTTGTTCGTGCCCCAGAAGGCTGCGAACTTGCGCAGCAGATAGGCGGCTTCGTTGGTGAACTTCGCGGAGCCCAGCCAGTAGACCGAGTCCGCGCCGGCCTGCTCGCGTGTCTGTATGAGCTTGTCGCCGATCTCGTCGATCGCCTGATCCCATGAGAGCCGCTGCCACTGGCCGTCGACGAGCTTCATGGGATATTTGAGCCGCCGCTCGCCGCGCACGATGTCGCGAATGGCGGCACCCTTGGCACAGTGCGTGCCGCGATTGATCGGGCTCTCCCACCCGGGCTCCTGGCCGGTCCAGACGCCATTCTGCACTTCCGCTATGACCGTGCAGCCGACGGAGCAGTGCGTGCAGACGTTCTTCCGAATCTCGATCGGCGCGCCGGGGATCGGCCCCGAAGCGGCCTTGGCCTTTTGCATGCCGGCGAGCTGGATCGAGCTGATGGCGGCGAGACCGCCGACGGCGAGGCCCGAACGGTACAGGAAAGCGCGGCGGTCCATAGCTTCGCGCGCGAAGGCGGACACGACCGCCTGCAGGTTTGCGCGCTTAGCTTCGCCGTCCTTGCGCTTGATCAGCATCGGGCGCGGCCCTCACGTCTTCAGCGTCTCGTAGCCGTTCGTCCGGTAGAAGGCCTGCACATCAGGGCTATCGGCACGATAGCGCGCTCTGGTCTCCCGGTTGCCGGGATCGTAGGCTTGCGCCTCCTCGGTCGCCGTCATGGACACGGTGGCCGTCGCGACGGCGGCTGTAGAGACGGACCCCAACGCCCGGAGGAATTTGCGGCGGCCCAGTGTCCTGTCGTCCCGGCGGAACATTGCTCACCTCTAAGAGCTCAGGGCTGGTCTTCAGTGCTGAACCAGAGACGACAAGCGCCCGCGACACTCCGAACGTCAGGCGACGCTCCGAGCGTCAGGCGCTCTGCGCGGGCATTTAGAGAAAGCAAACTCGCAGCAGCGCTCGGAGTTCCCGATACCTGAGCGCCGGTGGCGTTTCTTGGACAATTCTGCCCAATCGGTTCGCTGCCGACTAAAACGCGTCGAAACTGGCCTATTTCGCCCGCGGCGCCGCCGTGGATTTCGGTGGCTTGCGCAAATCCCCTCGCTCGCCCCATTTTTCTCCGGTATGCCGCTCTTTAGACGGCCGTCGGCGCCTCTGCGGGTGGCGCCGTCGGCGCATATGCCATGCCGCGGGTGCGGCAGTACATTTGATAATTGTGCTCGCCGGCCGTGCACGGCGGATAGCGCGGCGGCGTCTTAGCGCTTCGACAGCCCGGCAGGCATTCGATGCGCGCGTGAAAGTCGGGATCGTAGAACAGCGCCATCGAATAGCGATCGCGTCCCGAGCGATTGTTCAGGACCCGGTGAGAAGTGGATCGGTAGAGGTCGTTCGTCCACCGCGCGAGCAGGTCCCCGAGATTGACCACGAACGCGTCGTCGATCGGCTCCGCGACGACCCAGTCGCCGCCGGCCGTCTGCACCTCGAGCCCGCCGCAGTCGTCCTGCGCCAGCATCGTGATGGCGCCCCAGTCCGTATGCGCGCCGCAGCCGAGCTGGTTGTTCAGCGCCTCCGCCGGATGCGGCGGATAATGGAGGAGCCGGAGATTCGCGTTCGGGTCGCGATAGAACTGCTCGAAAAACTCGTCGCTCATGTCGAGCGACAGCGCAATCAGGCCCATGAGGTGACGCCCCAGGCCGAGCATGGCGTCGAAATAGCCCTCGACGCGCTGGCGGAACTCGTCGCTGTGCGGCGGCCAGTTGTTCGGGCCGTGCCGCGGCGTGCTCGCTCGAACCAGCGGGTGATCCGGGCCGCGATCGATCCCGATCCGGAAGCTCTCTTTGATGTCCGGCGGTGAGTCCGGGTCGAGCGTCTGCGTGCCCGGCGATTCGAAGCCGCGGAGTGCCGACGAATTCCGTGCATCGCAGAGCATTTTCTCGTTCAGCGGGCGGGCGAAGAACTCGTGAGCCGCGTCGAAGACCCCGTCGACCAGCCGCCGCGGCACCTGATGTCCGCGGACATAGAAGAAGCCGACGTCGATGCAGGCGGCGCGGATCTGGCGCGCCACGGCCATTCGATCGCGGGCGGCCCCGGAAAAGCTGGGCCCGATGTCGACGAGCGGAATGTCGGTTCGGCGCGGCTGTGTATAGGCGACCATGAAACCCTCCGCGGTCTGCGCGGCCCGATCAGTTCGTCGCGTGGCGGCCGACGCCGGTGTTCGTGAACCGCAGAGTGTAGGCCGATTTGTAGTCGAGGTCTTTTGGATAGACCCCGAGGTCCGACATGGCCTCGAACACCGCCTGCCAGCGCTCGTCGGTCATCGCACCGACGCCGAGCCTTTCGGCATCCTCGCCGGTCACCATCTTGAACTTTTTCATCTGCGCCAGCTTGAAGCGGGATTGTTCGGGCGTCTGCACCTCGGCGGCGGCGAAGATCGCGGCGACGGTCTTCGACGGATCGCCGTCAATGCAGTCCGCAAAGCCCTGGGCGGAGACCCGGACGAAGCGCGCGACCACGTCCGGTCGGGTGTCGATCATGCTCTGCATCGTGAACACCGTCGTCGCGTAATCGGGATAGCCGCGATCGGCGAGCAGCATGATCACCGGCTCGGTGCCCAGCGCGTTGCCGAGGAAGAATCCGTCCTCGGTGATGTAACCCTGCTGCGAGAGCGTCTTGTCCGCGACGAACGCGGCGGGGTTGTACACGTAAGGGCGCAGCTGCGAGTCATCCAGTCCGAACTTCGCCTTCAGCCACGCCCATTGATAGGCGCGCCCGAAATTCGAGATCGCGACCGGGCGGCCTTTCAGGTCTTCGAACTTGCTGATGCCCTGGCCCGGGTGGGAGACGACGGTGCTCGGGCTTTTCTGCAGCATGGCGGCCACCGTGACACCCGGGATCCCTTCCTTGCGCATCGACAGCGTCGTCAGCGCCGATCCCATCGACATGTCGTATTTCCCGGCGGCCACCATCTGGGCCATGTTCATGCCCGGTCCGCCGGGCACCAGCTCCACATCGAGCCCGGCTGCGGCATACAGCCCGGTCTCGCGCGCCTGAAAGAAGCCGCACATCTCGGCTTGCGGGATCCAGTTGAGGCCGAAGACGACCTTGTCGCCGGCCGCGGCGGTACCGCTCGCGGCGAGACTGGCGACGGCGCCGATCCAGATTGCGCAGTACCTGACGAGGCGCGTTAACGACTGCAGGCTATTCATGCGTCTTCCTCCCGCCGAACCGCATCTCGAACTAGCAACTCCTGTGCCGGGCCTTTGACCGGCCCCCGCGAGTGGTACGTGGTTTGCTCCACCAGCCAGGCTGGCAGTTTTGCAGGCAATCAGGGGTGTTCGAGGCAGGCGGCGGACATGTTGCAAATTCCATGCATCGATCTCGAGCCCTTTCGGTGCGGTGACCGGCGCCAACGCGCCGCGGTGGCCCGCCAGTGGGGCGAGGCCTTCGCGGGCATCGGCTTTGCCACGATTGTGGGCCACGGCGTGTCGCCGCAGACGACCACCAAGGCTTATGACGCGCTGATGCGGTTTTTCGATTTGCCGCCCGCCGACAAGCTGCCCTGCGCGCTGCCCGAGCGCGTCAAGTCGCGTGGCTATCTGCCGGTTGGCATCGAGAGCGTCGCCCGTACGCGCGGCGAGGATCGGCCGGCGGATCTTTGCGAAGCCTTGGTCTTCGCTGGAGTCCACAACGAACGCCCCGGTCCCCTCAGCGGGCGGCGCAGCGAGATCACCGGCAACGCCTACCCGGCGGATCCGCCGGAGCTGGCCGACGCCGTGCGGGCGTATTTCATGGAGGTCTACGACCTGCTCACGACCTTGCTGCAGGTTTCAGCCTGTGCGTTGAACCTGCCCGAGGATTTCTTCGCGCCGTATTTCGACCGCCGCCGGGTCACGCTCCGCTGCGTGCATTATCCGGCGCAGACTATTGAGCCGGAGCCGGGACAGCTGCGTTACGGCGCGCATTCGGATTACGGCGCGCTCACGATCCTTCGTCAGGACGACGCACCCGGCGGCCTGCAAGCCTGCACGGTGGACGGCGATTGGGTCGATGTCGTGCCGACGCCGGGCTCGTACGTCATCAATATCGGCGACCTGATGGCCCGCTGGACCAACGACCGCTGGCGCTCGACCTTGCACCGCGTGGTCAATCCGCCGCGCGACGCGCGTGGGCCGACGCGACGCCTGTCCCTGGTGCTGTTCTCCGGGCCGAATCCCGATGCGGTCATCTCCGGCCTGCCCAGCTGCGTCGATGATTCGTCCCCGGCGAAATATCCGCCGGTCCGGGCCGAGGACTACATCCAGGCAAAGCTGGACACGTCGATGCCCGAGACGCTGCAGGCGGGCAGGGACGCCTAGCGCGCCGTTCCCTTCTCCGGCCGGAACTCGACGATGATGTTGAACAGCGGCGCGTCGCCGACATTGCGTGTGGTGTGAATCATCGCCTCGCGGAAGTTCACCATCGGCGGCTCTATCGGCTGGTCACGGCCCTCGACCATCTGCCACACCACCGGGCCCTGGTTGATCCGCACCTCGACGCGCTGGCTGTGGCTGTGCCGCGGCCGCGTGTCGCCGACCGCGAGCCGCTCCTCGTAGACGAAAAACGTCTCGCCGTCGTAGACCATCGCGTTCTTATCCGGCGGGATCATCTCCGCCGGTGATTTGACCGGCGGATGGCCGGGCTTGATCGCGATCTCGTAAAACGGCCCGCCGCTCGGCGGCGCGTAGGAGTTTCCGGCCTTGAACACGGCCACGTCGCCGCGCTTCATCTTGCGTCCGCTGAGCTCGAGATTGCCCATCGCCACGACCACGCGGTCCGGGCAGTTCGGTCCGGCGGCGGCGCAGGCCGCCATATCGCGCGTCACGCGGACATAATCATTTTCCAGCGCCACGGCGTTTTGCGCGGCGGCGTTGCCGGCCTGCCACAACAATAGGAACGGCAGCACTGGTGCTGCGACGTTCAACACCCGTCTCATGGCGTCCTCCCAATTCCGGTTCTTGAGGCGTCCGGCGATCTTATCATTGGCCACGCCCGCGAATCACGTTAAGCTCCGCGCCCACGTCGACGTTCACATCGACATCTGCACCACTTCAACACGCGTTCCGGCTGTCTCGCGCGCATGGCTGAAAAAGTCTCCCAAGAAGTCATCCTCCGCTCGACCGGCATCATTGTCGGCAAGGGCAGCGATGCGTACAAGGATCTCGAGCGCGCGCTGAAGACCGGCAGCGATCCCGACTGGCTCGCCGCCAAGACCTCGTTCGATCTGTTGACCCCGGACACCCGCGCCAAGATCCGGCTGCATGCCGAATCCTATGCCCGCCTGATCGCCGACGACGTGCCGGGCTCCCAGACCGCCTAGCGCACCGGCTGCTGTTCGTCATTGCGAGCGAAGCGAAGCAATCCAGGACGCCGCCGCCACTTGGATTGCTTCGTCGCTACGCTCCTCGCAATGACGCCGTATAGCGCCGCCAGCCGCCGAACGCGGTGATGTCCCTGGCACCTTCGACGCCGATCGGCTCGCAGATGAAGCCGCACACCGCAGCGCCGTCGTCCAACGTAAGCTTGCCGATGCCGAGCGGCGGCGGGATCGCGGCGACGAAGTGCCCGAAGGCCTCGGCCGGCACTGCCCAGACTTCGCAGTTGATCGCCGCACCTCCCGAGGCCACCCGCACCAGACCGGGCCGCGCCGGCGCGCCGGGCAGCGCGTAAAGCCGATACTGCGGCGCCGTGCGCGCAGCCCGCACGAGGGTTGCCCCCATCGACGTGAGCTGGTGGTTGAGCGTCTGCCCCGACAGATGCGCGCCGACCACCGCGAGCTCGATGCGCGGCGGCGCCGCCGTGGGCGAGGGCGCGCGCGCCGGTAACGGGTGTCCCGTGGCGCCCATGGCGACACCGCTGCCGGCGTGGAACTCGGCGCCGAAGGCGGTCAGCAGGGCTTCCTGGAACGCCGGGGCGATCAACGTCACGCCCAGCGGCGTTCCGCCCTTTGGCGCCGCCGACGGCCGAACGCCGCTCGGCACCGCGATCGCCGCCAGGTCGAGGAAGTTCACGAAATTCGTGTAGTATCCGAGATTGGCGTTGAGGCGGAGCGGATCGGCCTCGATCTCCGCCACCGTGTAGATCGTGCCGCTGGTCGGCACCAGCATCACGTCAGCGGAGTCCCACAGCCGCCGCGTGGCGGCGCGCAGCTCCTCCAGGCGGTACAGGCCCTCGAAGGCGTCGACCGCGCTGTAGTGCTGTCCGCCTTCGACGATCTTGCGCGTTACCGGATGCAGCGCGTCCGGGTTCCTCGCCAGGAGACCGCGCACGACGGCGGTGCGCTCGGCGATCCACGGGCCCTCGTAGAGCAGCTTGGCGACCGTGAGGAACGGCGCGTAATCGAACTCGACGGGCGTTCCGCCCAGCGCCGTCAGGCGCGCGATCGCGCTCTCGTAGTCGCGGCGCGCCGCTTCGTCGCCGAAGAATTCGCGCTGCGCCGGTTGCGGCACCGCGAAACGGAACATAGCCGGCCGCGCCGGCGCGCCGATCTCGGCGGCGCGCGAGTACGCGTCGGCGGGATCGGGTGCCGCCGCGACGCGCAGCACCTGGAACACATCGTCGGCGGTCAGCGCGAAGATCGACACGCAATCCAGGGTCCGGCAGGCCGGCACGACGCCGGCGGCGCTGATCAGGCCGCGGGTCGGCTTCAGGCCGACGATGTTGTTGAACCCGGCCGGCACGCGGCCGGAGCCCGCCGTGTCGGTGCCGAGTGCAAACGACACCAGGCCCGCCGCGACCGCGACCGCCGAGCCCGAGCTCGAGCCGCCGGGAATGTAATCCGGCGCCAGCGCATTGCGCGGCACGCCATAGGGCGAGCGCACGCCGACCAGGCCGGTCGCGAACTGGTCGAGATTGGTCTTGCCGATCAGGATCGCACCGGCGTCGAGCAGGCGCTGCACGCAGGTGGCGTGGCGCTCGGCCGTGTACGCGAACGCCGGGCATGCCGCCGTCGTCGGCATCCCGGCCACGTCGATGTTGTCCTTGACCGCGAACGGGACGCCGTAGAGCGGCAGGCGCCGGCGCGCCGCCGGCTCGAGCCCGGCCAGTGCTGCGGCGCGCGCCCCGACCGCGTCATCGGGGACGCGGCTGATCCACACCTTGTCGTCGCCGGCGGCCGCGATGCGCGCCAGAACCTCGCGCGCGACGTCGACGGGCGTGAACGCGCCGCTGTCATAGCCCTGCGCCAAGGCGCCGAGATCGAGGCTCTGAATTCCCCCTCCCCCTTGACGGGGGAGGGATGGGGTGGGGGTGAAGCTACGCACGTGCGCCAGATTGCCCCGTTCAGACTATTCCGTGTAGCTCCGCGTTGGCATCTCCATCGCGGATGCCCTTTCATACGCATGCCATATGCCATGCCCGTCCTTCTCAGCAACGGGCATGGGCGCGGCCGGCCTGCTCAAACTTTAGTCGCGCCACCATGGAATGCCCAGATTTAGGCCAGCGCACGGCATTGGAGACGCCTCCGACGGCTGGGTCCGCATGACCGGCCCGCTTGCCGTCAGAGGTTCTGGACCAACGTCAACGGTCAACGGTCACGTCAACGGTTCGATTCACGGATTTGCGCGCTGGGTCAAAGGCTTCTCGGAACCGTTGACGTGTTGACGCGGTTTACGGGGTGCTACACGGGGCGTCGCGCGCGCAACGAAAGAGTTGCGAAGTGCGGTCGCCAAAACCAGGGCTGCAATTCTTTTTGCGCTTATTCGCGAGCGCTTCCAACGGCTTGCAAAACAATTGCAGTATTGCGCCGGTTTTCGGGGGGCGGGCGGCGGCGTCTAGATTTGGTCGCCATGTGATGGAGCTGACGATCGACGGCCTCGGCACCCAGCGCCAGCAGGTCGTCGGCCGTAAGCCGATGCGTTGAGAGCGGGCCACGGCGCTGGCACGCGGGTTGCTGACTACACCCATAGGACCGCTAACGGACACCGCGTGAGTCGGAGAGAGGCCCCCATGACCGTGAAGATGACGCGCCGGACCCTGCTCGCGGGGGTGGCCGGTGCCGCCTTGTGCGCGCCGGCGATCGTCCGCGCCCAGGACAAGGTGTTGAAAGTGGGCGGCCTGCGCCTCATCCACTCGATCACGCCGCATTTCTACGAGCAGTTCGCGATGCCCGGCACCAAGATCGAGGTCATCACCTTCGACAGCCCGACCGACGGCAAGAACGCCGTGGTCACCAAGTCGGTCGATTTCGGCATGTTCGGCGCCGCCGCGGCCATTCTCGGCGGAGCGGCAGGCGAGCCGGTCACGGTCATCGCCGGCTGCTGCAACCGCGGCATGGCGGTGATCGCCGGGAAAGATCAGCCGATCGCCGCGCTCAAGGACCTCAAGGGCCATAAGGTCGCGATCTGGCCGGGCTCGACGCAGGAGGTGTTCATCTTCGAGCGCCTGCGGATGGAAGGGCTGTCGGCCAAGGACATCACGCCGGTGCGCGTACCCTTCGGCGAGATGCACGCCGCCATGATGCGCGGCGACGTCGACGCCTATGTCGGCGCCGAGCCGGGGCCGGGCCTCAGCCTCGCCACCGGCGAGGGCAAGCTGGTGGAATACCCGTATTCGACCCCGATGGGCTCGCTCAACATGGTGACCTGCACCCACGAAGACACGCTCGCCAAGTCTCCCGATCTGGTGCGCGCGTTCCTGAAGATGCACCGCCAGGCGACCGAGTTCGCGGAAAGCCACCGCGACGAGAAGATCAAGATGGCCATGGCCAAGCTGGGCGCCCAGCGCGAGGCGCTCGAGAAGGCCGTGCCGAACGTCGAGCTCACCTGGCGCATGGACGCGCCGATGATCGAGCGCGTGAAGATTTACGCCCAACAGATGCTGGAGCTGAAGCAGATCAGAGCATTGCCGAATTTCGCCGCCTTCCTGAGCCCCGCCCTCAACGACGAGCTCGCGAAGACGGCGTAACGCCCTGGCGGTTTTCCGGCGGCCTGTTTCGAACAGGGCAGGGCGCTGCCGGGGGATCGCCGCTACGGCGCCGCCGGCCGGGAATTTCTTATGAAACAGAGTGTCGCCAGCATCGCAGCTCCCGCGACAGTCGAATCCCGGCCGGCGGCGACGACCACCCCTAAAGCTCATCGCGCCGAGCCCGCCGAGGGACCGCGTCTCGAAGGACGGGCGCGCCCCGTGCTGCTGGCTCTCGTGGTGCCGGTGCTGTTCGTGCTGTTCTGGGAGGCCGCCGTTGTCTACGGCCGCACCCGCCTGATCCCGCCGCCGACCGAAGTCGCGGTGATGATGTGGGACTTCGCTTTTGGCGGCATCTGGGACGACGCGTTCAGCCGCACCCTGCACGTCCATCTCCTGATGTCGATGTCGCGGGTCTATGGCGGGTTCCTGCTGGCCTGCGCCGCCGGCATCCCGTTGGGCCTGTTGATCGGCCGGGTGCGGCTCATCCGCCAGCTCTTCGATCCGGTGCTCCAGATCCTGCGCCCGATCCCGGTCACCGCGTGGCTGCCGCTGTCGATGATCATTTTCGGCCTCGGCGGCACGTCGGCGTTCTCGCTGGTCTTCCTCGGCGCGTTCTATCCGGTGCTGCTCAACACGGTCTTCGGCGTGCGCAACGTCGATCCGAAGCTGTTCGAGGCCGCCGCCATGCTCGGCTGCAAGGGCTCCAACGTGTTCCGCCGCGTGGTGCTGCCGGCGGCGCTGCCCAGCATCTTCACCGGGTTGCGCCTCGGCCTCGGCTTCGCCTGGGTGGTGATCGTCGTCGGCGAGATGACCGGCGTGCCGCAAGGGTTGGGGGCGGTGATCATGGATGCGCGTACCCTGTCGCGCACCGACCTCGTCATCTGCGGCATGATCGTCATCGGCGTCGCCGGCTTCCTGTCCGACAAGGCGATCACCTGGCTCAACCGCCGCCTCTTGCGCTGGAGCCCGCAGCACGGATGAGGCAATACGCATGACTGGCGACCGTGCCACGTTCCGCCTGCTCGAGATCGAGCACCTGTCGAAGGAGTTCGAGCTCAACGGGGCGCGCATCCAGGCGCTGCGTGACGTGAACCTGTCGATCAACCAGGGCGAGTTCATCTGCCTGATCGGCGCGTCGGGCTGCGGTAAGTCGACCCTGCTCCGCATCATCGCCGGCTTTGAGACCGCGACATCGGGAACCGCGCGGGTGCGCGGCAAGTTGATTTCCGAGCCCGGGCCGGATCGCGGCATGGTGTTCCAGGACTATGCGCTGTTTCCGTGGCTGAGCGTGCGCGAGAACATCGCCTTCGGGCCGACCGAGCGCGGCGTGCCGAAGGCCGAGCGTCGCGACAAGGTCGAGAATTTCATCGACGTGGTTGGCTTGCGCAAATTCGCCGACGCCTATCCCCACCAGCTGTCCGGCGGCATGAAGCAGCGGGTCGCCATTGCCCGCGTGCTGGCCAACGACGCCGACATCGTGCTCATGGACGAGCCGTTCGGCGCCCTCGACGCTCTTACCCGCGAGCGCCTGCAGGAGGAGCTGCTCGACATCTGGCAGCGCACGGGGCTCACCGTGATCTTCGTCACCCATTCGATCGAGGAGGCGATCTTCCTGTCCGACCGCGTGGTGGTGATGACGCCGAGCCCGGGCAAGATCGAGAGCGACAACCGCATCCTGCTGCCGCGCCCGCGCGATGTCTCGGCCCCCGACTTCAACGAGCTGCGCCGCACGCTGGGCGCCAAGCTTCATTCTCACCACGGACGACGCGCGGCGTAATCCGCCAATCGCGCGGATCTCCCTTCAAGAAAAGGCCGACGCTTCGTCGGCCAACAGACCACGGCGGCGACCGCCGCCGCGCGCGCTTACGCGCGCGGGAGCCAAGCGGCGCGGCAGGCACAATCGCGCAGCGCGATTTGCCGGCGCCGCGCCCGGCGCTTGAGGGACTAATTAAGAGCCGGAACCGGAAACACCTTCTTGCCCGCCAGCCACTCGCCCAGCGCCGCCGGGCGTTGGATCAACGTCGCCACCGCCGAGTTGAGCTCCAGGCCGTCGTGCTGCAGGCCGCGATCCTTCAAGGCCGCGTTCACGCCAACGAAGAACATGGCCGAGAGGGCGCGCGGGACCGCGGGCGACTGGACGGGCGGCAGGCGAGCGCCGGCGGGGGCCGTCATCACCGCCTCGCAATCCTTGGCGCTGGTGGCGAACATGCCGCGGCAGGCATAAGGCCGGCTCGCGTAAACCGAGCACATGCCGTCCTTCAGCAGCCCGCAGGGGATCCGCGCCTGGCGGCGGCTCTCGTCGCCCAGGTTCTGCGTGCGGGGCCCCGTGCCGGTTACCGCCTGCCGCACCGGCTCGAACGCGGATCCGGCCAGCTCGCCCCAGATCGCCGCCGCTTCGAGAGCGGTGACCTCGACGCGCAGCTCGCAGCAGAAGGTGCAGCCCGCCCGGCAGGCGAGCGAGTTCAACAGGTCGAGGCCGCCCGGGACGTTGTGGAAGTATCCGAGGCACTCGGATTCGAACACCGATAGCGCCACCGTATGGGCGGCCATCAGGATCTCGCGCTTCGCCGCCTCGCTGTCGGCGGCGCGCGCCTCGTCCAGCGACGGCGTCACCAGGTCGCGCACCCGTTCGCCGATCGCCTTCAGCTGCCCCTTGATGACCGGGCTGAGGGCGGCGTTGTACGCCTTAGGCAGGCTGAGATTGTCTCGCGTGCTCACGCCACTTCAACCCTTTCCACCGCCATCCGTTGTCGTTCGCCGGCCGCTATTGCAGCTTCTCGTCGATTCGGCCGATCTCCTGTACCACATCGGCGAGCATCTTCGCGTCTTTGTCCCAGAACCGCTGGAAGTCGGGCGCGTCGAGACAGGCGATCGGCACCTGCAGCTTGCCCATGGCCTGGATATACGCCGGGTCCTCGTTCGCCGCCACCACCGCGCGGCGGAGCAGGGCCCGGCTTTGCAACCAGTCTAGCGGCGGAGCCGCGAGGGGCGTAGGCCGCGCCTCGATCGGGCTGGGGAGAGCTATCCACGGGCAAGACTGATCAACGCGGCGAGCGCCGCGACCAGGCCGGCACCCTTGCGGACCGTGAACGGCTCGCGCAGGAACAGAAAGCCGAGGAGGGCGGTGACGCCGAAGCCCATTTGCGCGATCGGCACCACGACGCTCGCCTCTCCGCGCGCGAGGCCCTCGACCATGAAGGCGAAGGCCAACGCGAGCACGATCGCCGCCGCCGGCGCGTAGCGCCACGCCGCGGCCGCGGGCCGGATGCGGCGGTCCACCCACCAGACCAAGGCCGTGGCCAGCGTGACCACCACGACGGCCTGCGCCACGATCAGCGACGTCGGGGTAGCACCGGCCTGCAGACCGACCTTGTAGATGACGTTCCCGATTCCGACGGCGGCGGTGGCGACCAGCACGCGGACGAGCGACGATCGGCTCTCGCGGCGGCCGGCGGCATCTTCTTCCGCCGCCGGGGCGCCCAACAGCAGCCAGGCCGCAACGAGCGCCAGCGCGATGCCCGCGATCTTGTACGGCAGCAGAGGCTCGCCGAGCAGGAGAACGGCAAGTGCTGCCGTAATCACGAAGCTCAGCCGGAACACCGGCGCGTTGACGCTGATCGAGCCGGCCTTCAGGCTGTGCGCAAAATTGTAGAAGCCGATCAGGATGAACAGCCCGGCCAGGCCGCCCCACAGCGTCCCGGGTGGGAATGTCAGCGAGCCGGTGAACAGCGCATACAGGACCACGGTTGGCATGAACACCCAGGACTGCACCATCAGCAGATGATGCGGTGGTGCCCCGGCCGCGGTGCCGCGCTTATAAACCAGATCGCCGATCCCGAAAAACAGCATCGCGCCGAACGCGTATTCGAGTCCCGGGGTCATCGAGTAATCGTGGACTGTCCGGCGCTGTGACTCAACCGGCGATGGCTGACCGCCGCGGGTGGCGTCAAGGGGCCCGAGAACGGTGCCGCGCCTTTTGGCATGCGCGACAAAACACCGCAATGTTTCGCAAGCCGAGGTGGTGAGCCCGCACCAGCTATTAGCGCGGCGTGTCACCCGGCGGCGAGCTCCTTCTTCCGATCGTCCCAAATGGACCATCGCCGGCCATCAGGCGCCCAAGTGTGCCGGTCCTCATTCATCGAGGACATGTTGATGTGACCGGAGTGCATTTTGCGCATGCGAGAGACGACTCATCTTTAGCCGTGAGGCTATCCCGCCTCGCAGCCATGCCGATCACGATGGAGAAGGACCAGATGACCAGACAGACCGCGATCGCCCGAGTGCTCAGGAACGTCGCGCCACTCACCGCCGCCGCGGTTCTTCTCGCCAGCGGCGCCGCGTTTGCCCAGGTCGGCACGATGAACGGCGGCACGATGTCGCCGAACCTCGGCATGCCCAGCATGTCGCCATCATTGCCGCCGGTGGGCGGCACCAATATTCCGATGGGCGCCTCGGGTCTCGGCACCGGCGGCCTCAGCCCGCTGACCACGCCGGGCTTCTCGTCCTCGAGCCCGAGTTTCCCGGGCACGTCGGGCCTCGGGGTAGGTGCGGGCACCAGCTTGTCGATGGGCAGCGGCTTGTCGATGGGCAGCAGCTCATCGCTTGGCACGGGCCTGAGCCCGAATTTGACGCCGAACGGTCTGGCCCCCGGTTTCCCCACCCCTTCGTCTCCTGCGTTTGGTTTTCCCAGTCAGACGCCAGGCGGACTGGGCGTGGGAACGACGGTCGTGGGCGGCAGGAATCCGAATGCCGCGCGGCAATTCCCTGGCTTGCCGGGCCAGGTGCCCTGAACCGGGGTGACAGCTAAAGGACGAACCGCATGCGTCGGGGACCGATCATCGGTGCCGCGCTGCTGCTTGCAGGTTTGAGCGGCGGCGCGGTCGCGGTCATCCACTCGCTGGGGGCGCGGGCCAAGGCGCCGACGTCCACGACGGTGGTGAGCGAGCCGGTTGTCGCCCAGACCGTCAAGAGCGGCGACGTGCCGATCTTTTTCAGCGGCATCGGCTTCGTCCAGGCGTACAACACGGTGGTCGTCCGCAGCCAGATCCAGGGACAGCTCACCCAGATCGCCTTCACCGAGGGCCAGAGCGTGCATCCCGGCGATCTGCTGGCGCAGATCGACCCGCGTCCGTACCAGGCGCAGCTCGACCAGGCGACTGCGAACCGTGACCGGGATCGGGCGCAGCTGGCCAACGCGCAGGCCAATCTCCAGCGCTATCTGCCGCTGCTGGCCAGGGGATTCGCCACGCCGCAGCTGGTCGACACGCAGAAAGCCCAGGTGGCTCAGCTCGCCGCGTCGGTCAAGTCGGACGAGGCGGTGATCGAAAGCGCGAAGGTGCAGCTCGACTATACGCGGATGACCGCACCGATCGAGGGCGTGACCGGGATCCGCCAACTCGATATCGGCAACGTCATTCACCCCACCGATCCCAATGGCTTGGTTGTGGTGACTCAACTTCATCCGATCTCGGTGATCTTCACGCTGCCCGAGGCGGATCTGCCGCAGATCCAGCAACAGATGGCCAAAGGACCCCTCACGGTCCTTGCCTACAGCCAGGACGACAAGATCAAGCTGGACGAGGGGACGCTCGAGCTCGTGAACAACGAGATCATTCAGACGTCCGGCTCGATCCAGCTCAAGGTCCGCTTTCCCAATCTCGCCAACCGGCTGTGGCCGGGCGAGCTCGTCAACCTGCGGCTGTTGATCGAGACCCGGCATGACGGGCTGACCGTCGCCGCACCTGCCGTCCAGCGCAATCCGCAAGGCGCCTACGTCTATGTCGTCAACTCGGACAAAACGGTCGACAGCCGTGCCATCACGGTCGAGCAGGTCAGCAACGGCCAGGTCCTCGTCGAAACCGGCCTCACGGCGGGCGAGCAGGTCGTCGTCGACGGCCAGTCGCGTCTCCAGCCCGGCAGCCACGTGACCCTCCTGGAGGGCCGGGCGGCGGAGGAAGTGGCCAGTCAGAGCGCGCAGCAGGCGGACATCCCGTGAACATTTCCGCGCCGTTCATCAGCCGGCCGATCGCGACCGTATTGCTGATGGTCGGCCTGCTGTTGTGCGGGCTGGTGACCTATCGACTGCTGCCGGTGGCGGCGTTGCCGAATGTCAATTATCCGACGCTCGCCGTGACGGCCCAGCTCCCGGGTGCGGATCCTCAGACCATGGCGTCCTCGGTCGCATCGCCGCTCGAGCTGCAGTTCGGCCAGATTCCCGGCGTCACCCAGATGACGTCGTCGAGCATGCTCGGCTACGCCTCGATCACGCTTCAATTTGACATGAGCCGCACCATCGACAGCGCGGAGGCCGACGTGCTGTCGGCGATCAATGCTGCCAGTGGGCAGTTGCCGCCGAACATGACGTACCCGCCGACCATCCGGAAGGTCAATCCGGCGGACACGCCGATCCTGGTGCTGGCGGTCAGCTCCAAGTCGCTGCCGCTGACCACGGTCGACGCGTACGCCGAGAATATCCTTCTGCAGAAGATCTCACAGATACCCGGCGTCGGCCTTGTCGGCATCGGCGGCCAGCAGAAGCCGGCGATCCGCGTGCAGGTCAACCCGCAAGCGCTCGCCGCCCGCGGCATCAGCCTCGAGACCGTGCGCACGGTGCTCGGCGAGGCCAACGTGGATCTTCCCAAGGGCACGCTCAACAGCCCGCGCGAGACCTATACGCTCAACACGAACGATCAGCTGCTCAAGCCCGACGCCTATAACTCGCTGGTCGTCGCGTACCAGAATGGCTCACCGGTTCTGCTGCGCGACATCGGCCAGGCGATCGAGGCCCCGGAGAACAATCTGCTGGGCGCCTGGCAGGATCGGGACCCGGCGGTCCTCCTCGCCATCCAGCGGCAGCCCAGCGCCAACGTCATCCAGACCGTCGACCGCATCAAACAAATGCTGCCGCAGCTCGAGGCCTCCATCCCGCCCACGGTCAAGGTGTCGATCCTGTCCGACCGCACCCAGACCATCCGCGCCGCCGTCAGCGACGTGCAATTCACCTTGCTGCTCACCGTGGGCCTCGTGGTCATGGTGATCTTCATTTTCCTGCGCAACGTCTGGGCGACCATCATCCCGGCGGTCACCGTGCCGCTGTCGTTGATCGGCACCTTTGCCGTGCTGTATGTGCTCGGCTATAGCCTCGACAACCTGTCGCTGATGGCGCTCACGATCGCGGTCGGGTTCGTCGTCGATGATGCGGTGGTGGTCATCGAGAACATCGTCCGCCACCTGGAACAAGGGCTGAGTCCGATGCAGGCGGCGCTCAAGGGCGCTGGCGAGATCGGCTTCACCATCGTCTCGATCACGCTGTCTCTGATCGCCGTCTTCATCCCGCTGTTCCTGATGGGCGGCTTTGTCGGCCTGCTGTTCCGTGAATTCGCGGTCACGGTCAGCGTGTCCCTCGTCCTGTCCCTGGTGATCTCGCTGACCCTGACGCCGATGATGTGCGCGCGCCTGCTCAAGCCCGAGGACAAACGGCACCACGGCCGCCTGTATCGACTGTTCGAGGCCGCCTTTGACGGCCTTCTCGCTCTCTATGAGCGAGGCCTGAAAGTCGTGCTGCGGCACCAATTCGTCACCTTGCTGGTGATGTTCGGGACGATCGTGCTCACCGGCTATCTCTATGTCGTCATTCCCAAGGGCTTTTTTCCGCAGCAGGACACGGGCATGATCACCGCCATCGCCGAGGCGGGCCAGGACATCTCCTATCCGGCGATGGCCGATAAGATGCAGGTGGTCATCGGCGCCATTCTGAAGGATCCGGCGGTCGCGTCCGTCGGCTCGCAGATCGGCGCCAGCGGAACGACGACGCTCAATGACGGCCGCATGTTCATTGCGCTGAAGCCGCAAAGCGAGCGGGACGCCAGCGCCGACCAGGTGATCAACCGTCTGCGGCCGCAACTGGCGAAGATCGGGGGAGTCACCGTCTATATGCAGGCGGCCCAGGACATCACCATCGGCGGT
>DASWFO010000044.1:0-43555 GCA_036394195.1 Alphaproteobacteria bacterium
CACCGGTCCACCTTATGGATCTGCTCAGTCACTAAAGCGGCCCGCAAGGCGTCGCGCAGCTCCACCCGCCACAGCCCGAACACTGGGTGGGTCTGGCCGGCGGACACCGCGCAGGCCAGATCGGCGGCCGTCTCGGCGACCGCGGCCAGGAAGCGCGCCGCCAAGTCGGCCGGAAGAAACGGCGCGTCACCGGCAAAGCTGACGATGTATCGGCATTCCGGCGCGTGCGCCGCCGCCCACTCGAGACCGGCGAGAATGCCGGCCAGCGGCCCGGGAAACCCGGCGACGGAATCGCCGATCACGGGTAAGCCGAACGACTGAAACCGCATCGGATCGCCGTTGGCGTTGAGAACGAGATGGGACACCTGCGGCCGCGCACGCTCGATGATATGCGACAGGATCGGCCGGCCACCGAGCGGGCGCAGGCATTTATCGCCGCCACCCATGCGACGCGACAGACCGCCGGCCAGAATCACGCCGGCCAGCGGCTCAGTCATCGACGAGGCTCGCTTTGCGCTGGCGGCCTTCGGTGACGACCGTGCGCGCATCGGCGTCGTAGACGATCCGTTCGACGCCCGACAGGACGATGAAGCGGCTGCCCTTGGCGCGACCGATCAGCGTGA
The DNA here is from genome assembly GCA_036394195.1 of Alphaproteobacteria bacterium. Classification (GTDB taxonomy): domain Bacteria; phylum Pseudomonadota; class Alphaproteobacteria; order CACIAM-22H2; family CACIAM-22H2; genus DATJPD01. The sequence goes on from DASWFO010000044.1 coordinate 624, forward strand.
GCTTGGCTTGGCGCGCCAGCTCCACGCCCCAGGCAGTGAAGCCCGACCGCGAGATCAGGATCGGGATGCGCATCTGCACGGTCTTGATTACCATCTCGCTGGTCAGCCGGCCCGTCGTGTAGAACAGCTTGTTCGCCGGCGAGATGCGTTCGAGAAACATGTAGCCGGCGATCTTGTCGATCGCGTTGTGCCGCCCGACGTCTTCCATGTAGACGAGCGGACGGTCCTCCTCGCAGAGCACGCAGCCGTGGATGGCACCGGCCTCGAGATAAAGGCTGGGCGCGGTGTTGATCTTCTTGGTCAGCGTATAAAGCCAGGACGTCTTCAGGCGGGCGTCGGCCGGCAGCCGGATCTCCTCGAATTTCTCCATAAGATCGCCGAACACGGTCCCCTGCGCGCAGCCCGATGTCAGCGTCTTCTTCTTCAGCTTCTGCTCGAAATTGGTCTTGCGTTTGGTGCGCACGACGACGGTCTCGATCTCCGGATCGTGATCGATGCCGGTGATCTCATCGTCCGGGAGGAGCATGTTCTGATTGATTAGGTAGCCGACGGCCAGGTAATTCGGATAGTCGCCGATCGTCATCATGGTGACGATCTCCTGCCCGTTCAGGAACAAGGTGAGTGGCCGCTCGACGACGACGGACGTCTCGATCGGATTCCCCTCCTGGTCCTGGCCGGCGACGCGCCGGGTCAGGCGCGGATCGGCCGGCTTCGGGGCGACGACGAACTCTTTCATAAGCCGAATATGAGCCTGGTCCGACGGCGGGACAAGCGCGCTCAAGCACCAGGAGTACAGCCATTACAAAAGGGTTTGTAACGGTTTAGGGGCCATTTGCGGGCTTAAACCCGGGTGTGAATGGGCGCGAGATCAGGCATTATCGCCCGCTACCAGGAGCCGGAGCGTTGTTCGAAATCGGATCTGCCTTTACCACCGCCTTTGCGCTGATCACCGGTCTCGACGCGGCGCTCCTGCAGATCGTGGGTCTCAGCCTCGAAGTGAGTCTCTCCGCGGTCGCGGTCGGCGCGGCGCTTGGGCTGCCGCTTGGCGCCGCGGTGGCGCTGGCGCGCTTTCCCGGCCGGCGCGCGACCATCGTAACCTTGAATGCCCTGATGGGGCTGCCGCCGGTCGTGGTCGGTTTGGTGATCTACCTCCTGCTGTCGCGCGCCGGTCCGCTGGGACCGCTCGGGCTTTTGTTCACACCCGCGGCCATGGTGATCGCGCAGTCGATCCTGATCCTGCCGATCGTCGCGGCGCTGACACGCCAGATCATCGAGGACGCCTGGATGGATTACGCCGAGCAGCTGCGCTCGCTGGGCGCGGCGCCGCGGCGCGCCGTCTGGACCTTGCTGTGGGACACGCGGTTTTCGCTGATCACGGTGGTGCTCTCGGGCTTCGGCCGCGCCGCCGCCGAGGTCGGCGCGGTCATGATCGTCGGCGGCAATATCAACGGCGTCACCCGGGTGATGACGACGGCGATCGCGCTCGAGACCAGCAAAGGCGACTTGCCGCTGGCGCTCGGGCTCGGCCTGGTCCTGATGGCGCTGGTCCTGCTCGCCAACGCAGCCGCCTACGCCATCAAGGAAGCCGCGATGCACCGGGCCGGGTGATCATGAGCCTCGCCCCCAGCATCCTTCCGCTCGTGCTCGATCACGTCGTCTACACGGCGGGCACGACCCGCATCATCGACGACGTCAGCTGCACGCTCACCGCCGGTACGCGCACGATTATTCTCGGACCCAACGGTGCCGGCAAAAGCGTGCTGCTGCGGCTGTGCCATGGTCTCCTGTCGCCGACCTCGGGCCGCGTCCGCTGGGCGGGTCCGTTCACCGGCGATCCGCAGCGGCGGCAGGCGATGGTGTTCCAGCGGCCGGTGATGCTGCGCCGATCGGCACTGGCCAACGTCACCTATGGCCTCAAGCTGCGCGGCCACGCCCGCCCCGAGCGGATCGACCGCGGTACCGCCATGCTGGACCGCGTCGGGCTGGCGCCGCTGGCGGCCCGGCCGGCCCGCGTCCTCTCCGGCGGCGAGCAGCAGCGCTTGGCGCTGGCCCGCGCCTGGGCGCTCGAACCCGAAGTGCTGTTCCTCGATGAGCCGACGGCCAGCCTCGACCCCGCCGCCGCGCGCGCCGTGGAAGAGATCATCGGCGCCATCCATCGCGGCGGGACCAAGATCATCATGACCACGCACAATCTCGGCCAGGCGCACCGGCTAGCCGACGAGATCCTGTTCCTCGACCAGGGCCGGCTCGTCGAGCGCTCGCCCGCCAACCGCTTTTTTCGGGAACCCGCCAGCGCCGAGGCGGCTGCCTACATGCAAGGAGAGTTGTTATGATGCTCAATCGCCGCCACCTGCTCGCTGCTTTGTGCTTCGCGAGCTGTATCGCGACCCGGCCCGCCGCGGCGGACGACAAATACATCGTCGTCGCGTCCACGACGTCGACCGAGGATTCGGGGCTGTTCCAATATCTCCTCCCGATCTTCCAGGCTAAGACGGGCATCGAGGTGCGGGTGGTCGCCCAGGGCACCGGGCAGGCGCTCGACACGGCGCGCCGCGGCGACGCCGACGTCGTGTTCGTCCACGACAAGGTGGCGGAGTTAAAATTCCTCGACGAGGGCTACGGCGTCGACCGCCGCGAGGTGATGTACAACGACTTCGTGATCATCGGGCCGCGGTCCGATCCGGCGCATATCGCCGGCACCAAAGATGTCGCCACGGCTCTGAAGAAGATCGCCGAGGCTAGACTGCCGTTTGCCTCGCGCGGCGACCGCAGCGGCACGCATGCCGCAGAGCTGCGGCTGTGGAAGCTGGCCGATATCGACCTGCAAACGGTGAAAGCCCCCTGGTATCGCGAGACCGGCCAGGGCATGGGCCCGACCTTGAACATCGCCGCGGCCATGGACGCCTACGCCTTCACCGACCGCGGCACGTGGCTCAACTTCCAGAACCGGCGCGACCTCGTCCTCGCCGTCGAAGGCGACACGCGGCTGTTCAACCAGTACGGCATCATGCTGGTGAACCCGGCCAGGCACCCGCACGTGAAGCGCGACCTCGGCATGGCGTTCATCGACTGGGTGACCTCGCCGGAGGGCCAGCGCGCCATCGCCGGCTACAAGATCAACGGCGAGCAGCTGTTCTTCCCGAATTACCGGAAAGACAGGTCCTGATGTGGCGGCCGATCTTCGGCGCGATGGCGGCAGCCATGGCTTTTGCGCCGATCTCGCCCGCACTCGCCGAGGAGCCGATCCGGCTTTATGCCGCCGGCAGCCTGCGCGGCGCGCTCACGGAGGTCACCGACGCTTTCGCCCTCGAGCACGGCGTCCCTGTCGCCGCGACGTTCGGTGCGTCGGGCCTGCTGCGCCAGCGGATCGAGAACGGCGAGCCGGGGGAGTTATTCGCCTCGGCGGATACCGGCCACCCGGAGGCGTTGGTCCGTGCCGGCAAAGCGGAGCCCATGGCGGTCTTCGCCCACAATCGGCTCTGTGCGCTCGCCGCTGCCGGTGTCGACGTGACGCCGACCACCCTTCTCGACCGCATCCTCGACCCGGCCGTGAAGCTCGGCACGTCGACGCCGAAGGCCGACCCGTCGGGCGATTATGCGTGGGCGCTGTTCGAGAAGGCGGAGACATTGCGGCCTGGCAGCTACGCCATCCTCGATGCCAAGGCGCTCAAGCTCACCGGCGGGCCGAGCTCCCCGACGCCGCCGCCAGGGCGCAGCCTGTACGGGCTGCTGCTCCAGGACAGGCGCGCCGACATCTTCCTCGCCTACTGCACGAGTGCCAGAGAGGCGCAGCAAGAGGTGCCCTCGCTGCGCATCGTCGACATCCCCGAGCCCTTGGCCGTGGCCGCCGCCTATGGAATGGTCGTCATCAAGGGGGCGCGGCCGGAGGCGGCGCGCCTGGCAGCCTATATCCTCTCGCCGGACGGTCAGCGTATCCTGGCTCTGCACGGCTTCACGCCGGCAGGATCGCCCGCGCCGAGCCGCTGACCCGGAGATTCCGGAGGCGTACCCATGAAGCTCAGCGCCCGCAATGTCATCAAGGGCAAGGTGACATCGGTTATTCGCGGTGCAACGACCGCACATGTGAAGATCGACATTGGCGGCGCCGAGATCACCGCATCGATCACCAACGAGGCGGTCGCGGATCTGAAGCTCAAGAAAGGCGATCGTGCGTTCGCCGTCATCAAGGCCTCGGACGTCATGGTCGGCAAATAGTCCGGTGTCGATCGCGCGCCTACACCACTTCGTGGAAGCGGAAATACGGGAATTGCCGGCTGTGGCCGGCGATTAGCCGCACGGTCTGGCCGGACCGAACCGGTACCGGCGGCGCAAACGTATAGAGCGAATGCATCCAGCCGGACGGCAGCTCCGGCGGCGTGTTCGGGTGGTTCTCGAAGCGCGTGATCTCGTCGAGGTCGATGCGCAGCCATTGCACCACGCCGAGGCACAAGCCGGAGCGGATGGCTTTCACTTCGACCAGCTGGTGCTGGTGGGGGTAGCGCGTGCCGTAAAAGTCGAAGCTGAGCGCCGCCAGCGGCTCCGATAGCCAGTCGAACTTGAACCGCTGCCCGTCGAACACGAAGCGCTCGGGCATGAACTGGTTGAACTGACCGACGTCGAAGCCGGCCGCCTTATCGACATAGACCATCTTCCGCAGTTGATCGCCGCCGACCAAGGCCACCATCGCCGCCGCGGCGCGCGGAATGATCTTGGCCCCCGGCTTGATCAGCCGCGCATGCGCATCTTCAAGGCTCGGCAGAACGCCCTCGCTGAGCAGATCGCTGTCGAAGATCTCCGATACGAGCACGTCGGCCTTCTCCGGCAGATCGGTCCCGACCACCAGGTCGTTCGACCGCTTGGCGTGGACCGTGATGCGATCCTGCAGGCCGTTCTGGGCGATGATCTGCATCGCCTTGGCAGCCACCGGCGCCGTCATCTCGCAGGTCACCACCTGCCGGGCGCCGGCGCGCGCCGCCATCATCGACAACAGACCGGCCCCGGTGCCGATGTCGAGAACCAGTGAATTCGGCGTCACGGCGCGGCGGATCGCGGCATCATAGGCTTCGTTGCGCGGCCCGTCGTTCATCATCGGGAAATGCCAGGGCTGAACGATGCGGCTCATGGCAGTCCGATACAGGGCCACGGCGCGATCGTTGTCGGGATCGATCGTAAGGACCCGGCGCACCGCCTCGAGGGCGGCTTCAGGGTCGCGCCGCAGCAGCAGCGCGGTGGCAATCGTCAGCAGCGGCTCCGGATCGTCGGGCTTCAGGCGATGCGCCGCATCCCCGGCGTCGATCGCGCCGCTGACGTCGCCGGCGATCAACAAGGCTCCGGCAAGATTGTTTTGCGCCGTGAATTCGCTTGGCCGCGCCGCCACGGCGGCGCGAAAGGCCGCAACGGCTTCCGGGGTGCGTCCCTGCTCGCGCAGCGCCAGGCCATAGTTGTTCTGCGCGTCGACCCAGTCGGGGACGCCGGCGACGGCGCGGCCCAGCAACTCCGCCGCCTCGTCGATCCGGCCGGCCTGCAAATGCAGGACGCCGAGATAATGCGCGGCGCGAGCGTTTCTCGCATCCTCCGCCAGAACGGTGCCGTAGCCGGCGGCGGCCTCGTCGTAGCGGCCGGCTTTGTGATGCTCGATGGCCTGCTGCAGCCGATCGTTGATGTTACCGTCATTGGCCATGGTCGAACCTGGTCAGTCCTCTTGTACGTGTCTGCGAATCTTGTACGTGTCTGCGGATGGCGGCGCAGTATAGCCAGCGCGCCACGCCTACGCTCCCAAAGAAGCGCCGGCGGGACTGTACCGCCAGCCGGCTTGGGGCCCGGCTTGGCTGCGAAAAACCGCTATATCCGATGAGCCATAGCGGGGAATACCCACGCACCGTAAGGGGGTGATTTCGCCGCCAAACCTGACTATGTTGGGGACATGCCCAGCCTGCCGATGACGACGCCGAGCGCCCCCCTGATCGATCCGTTCCAGCGCCGGATCACCTACTTGCGGGTATCGGTGACCGACCGCTGCGACTTCCGCTGCGTCTATTGCATGGCGGAAGACATGACGTTCCTGCCGAAGGCGGAGATCCTGTCGCTCGAGGAGCTCGACCGCCTATGTTCGGCCTTCGTGAAGCTTGGCGTGCGCAAGCTTCGCCTGACCGGAGGCGAGCCGCTGGTGCGGCGGAACATCCTGAGCCTCTTCCGGGCGCTGGGCCGCCATATCAAAGCCGGTGACCTCGACGAACTGACCGTGACCACCAACGGCAGCCAGCTCGCGAAATATGCCGCCGAGCTTGTGGACGCCGGCGTGCGCCGCATCAACGTCTCGGTCGACACCCTCGATGCGGCGAAGTTCCAGGCCATCACCCGCTGGGGCAAGCTCGACGTCGTGCTCGACGGTCTGAAGGCGGCCAAAGCCGCCGGACTGCGGGTCAAGATCAACGCCGTCGCCCTGAAGGGCGTGAATGAGGACGAGTTCGATCGGCTGATCGCCTGGTGCGGCGAGGAAGGTCACGACCTCACCCTGATCGAGGTCATGCCGATGGGCGACATCGGGCCGGATCGGCTGGACCAATATCTCCCGATCTCGCTCGTCCGCTCGCGTCTGTCGGAGCGGTGGACGCTCGAAGACAGCGATTATCACACTGGCGGCCCGGCGCGTTACGCGACGGTCAAGGAGACCGGCGGCCGTCTCGGCTTCATCACGCCGCTGACCCACAATTTCTGCGAGTCGTGCAACCGCGTCCGTCTGACCTGCACCGGCACCTTATACATGTGCCTTGGCCAGGAGGACGCCGCCGACCTGCGCTCGCCGGTCCGCGCCAGCGACGATCCGGCGGTGCTCGACGCCGCGATCCGCGAAGCCATCTCGCGCAAGCCGAAGGGCCACGACTTCATCATCGACCGCCGCCACCGCGGCCCGGCCGTTCCCCGTCATATGAGCGTCACCGGCGGCTGATCCAGCGCCATTAATTTCCTCTCCGTCCCTCTCCGGTATAGTCGACGCATGAGTCAGCGCCAGCGCATTGCGTTTGTCGCCGCGGATGTCCCCGCGGCCAAGGAAGCCCGCCGCGCCCTGATCCGCCGCTATGGCCAGGTGCCACCCGAACGGGCGGACGTCATCGTGGCGCTGGGCGGCGATGGCTTCATGCTGCAGACCCTGCACCGATATCTTGGCCGCGAGGTCCCGATCTTCGGCATGCATCGCGGCAGTATCGGGTTCCTGCTCAACGAATATCGCGAGCGCGGCCTGGCCGATCGTCTCGCGCGTGCCACCCGGGTCGAGCTTCATCCGCTGCGCATGGTGGCCACCACCGCGCGCGGCAAGAAGAAGGAGGCGCTCGCCATCAACGAGGTGTCGCTGCTGCGCCAGCAGCGCCAGGCGGCGAAGATCCGCATCCTGGTCGACAACGTCGACCGTCTGCCGGAGCTGATCTGCGACGGCGTGCTGCTGTCCACGCCGGCCGGCAGCACCGCCTACAACCTCTCGGCCCACGGACCGATCCTGCCCCTGGGCGCCAATCTGCTGGCGCTGACGCCGATCAGCGCCTTTCGCCCCCGGCGCTGGCGCGGGGCGCTCCTGCCCCACACGGCGCAGGTCACGTTTGAGATGCTCGAGGCCGACAAGCGGCCGGTCAGCGCCACCGCCGATCACACCGAGGTGCGTGACGTTATCCGCGTCGACGTGCACGAAGACCGCAGCGTGTCGCTCACGTTCCTGTTCGACCCCGAGCACAACCTCGAGGAGCGGGTGCTCAAGGAGCAGTTCGCGCCTTAGCACCGGAGGACGCGGCCAGTTCCGTGCGCAGTTTCTTCGGCAGCTTGGCGACGACCAGACCGTGCGAGCGCACGATATAGGCGCGCAGCTGATCGGCCGGCAGGATGTCGCGGCGCTCGATCATCACCCAACCGGCGCGGGCCAGATACGGGGCCGGGATGATGCCGTTCTCGCGGGTCAGGATATGGAAACTGTCGTCCGTGACCTTGAGGACGAGACCGGCAAATCGCCGCTGGTCCATGCTGATGATGGCGAACATCTTGCCGCCGACCTTGTAGACGTGCTCGTTGCCCCATTGCACGCTCTCGGCGGCCCCGGGCAGCGATAGACAGAACCGGCGGAGATCGCCCAGCCGCATCCACTATTCTTTTTTCTTCTGCTTCTGCCGCTTTTCCTCCTCCTCGATCTTCTTCATCTCGCGGAGCAGATATTTGAGCCCGCCGAGTTTCTTCACCTCGGGATCGATCGGCGGCGGCCGCACGTCGATGCCCTTCGCAAGTGTCTTCGTGATCACCTCCAAGGCTTGCGTGCGCCCCACCCATTTCGTCTCCGCGAACAGGGCCGTCCACGGCGCGACATCGGTCGACGTCTCATCGAACATGTCCTCGATCGCTTCGACATAGTCCGGCCAGCGGCGATGGTTGCGGATGTCGTTGGCCGTCAGCTTCCACCGCTTGTACGGGGTCTCCAGGCGCTTGGCGAACCGGCGCAGCTGCTCCTCCGGCGTGATGTGCAGGAAGATCTTGATCAGGCGCACGCCGTCATCGACCAGCATGCGCTCGAACTCGTTGATCTCGCGGTAGGCGCGCTTCCAGACCGGCTTCGGAATCAGGTGTTCGACGCGCTCCACCAGCACGCGGCCGTACCAGGAGCGATCGAAGATCGCGAGGAGCCCCGGCTCCGGCAGCCGGCGCCAGAAGCGATAGAGGTAATGCCGGCCTTGCTCATCCGGTCGGGGCGGGCCGATCGGCCATACATGGAAGCCGCGCGGATCGAGCTTCTCGGTCAGCCGGCGGATCGTGCCGCCCTTCCCGGCCGAATCCCAGCCTTCGAAGACGATAATGGCGCGCCGCTTCTCGTGAAAATATGTCTGCTGGATGAGCAACATCTGGAACTGCAGCTCCTGCAGACGCTTCTCGAACGCATCGCGGTTTTTCGGAAGCTTCTGGCGTTCGAGATCCTTGAGCCTGATCTTCTGTGCCATGGCTTATCCGTCGTTCAAATGGCACGCCGAGCGGCGGCCGGGCGCTATGTCTTTCAGCGCCGGCGCCTCGGTGCGACAGCGCTCCATCGCGTGCGGACAGCGGGGATGAAAGTGACAGCCCGAAGGCGGCGCCAACGGCGACGGGATCTCGCCCTTGACCGGTTCGAACCGCCGCCGGCGCGTGTCGAGCCGCGGCACTCCGGCGAGCAGCGCGATCGTGTAGGGATGATTGGGCCGCAGAAAGAGCACGTCGCTGGGACCCTCCTCGACGATCCGGCCGAGATACATGATCGCCACCCGGTCTGAGAGGTGGTGCACGACACCAAGATCGTGGCTGATGAAAAGATACGTCAGCTGGAATTCCTGGCGCAGCTCCATGAACAGGTTGAGCACCTGCGCCTGGACCGAGACGTCGAGGGCGGCCACCGCCTCGTCGCAGACGATGAACTCCGGCTTCACGGCCAGCGCCCGGGCGATGCCGATCCGCTGGCGCTGACCACCCGAGAACTGGTGCGGGTAGCGCCGACGATAGACGGGATCGAGCCCGACCCGCCGCATCAGGGCGTCGACATAGGCGTCGATCTCGCCGGCGCCGACAAGGCCATGGACCCGCGGCGCCTCGCCTATGATATCGCGCACCCGCAGACGCGGATTGAGGGATGCGTAGGGATCCTGGAAGATCATCTGGATCGCCAGCGACGCCGCGCGCGCCCCGTCTCCCGATAACGACCGGCGGTCGCGGCCGCGATAAAGGACCGTGCCCGACGATGCATCGAGGACGCCGGCGACGATCCGGCCGAGCGTCGACTTGCCGCATCCGGACTCGCCGACGAGGCCGACGACCTCGCCAGCTCGCACCTGCAGATCGATGCGGTCGACCGCGTGAACGGTCTCTTCGTGCAGCCGGGCGCCGAGCAGATTCGCGAGCTTGGCCGCCGCATCCAGCGGCCGCGAAAATTGCCGGCTGACCTGTCGCAGCTCGATCAGCGGCACGTCACCGCTGGCCGGCGTGCGCCGCGGCTCGATCGCGGTCTCCGCGCTCACCCGGCACCGACCGCTTCGAGCAGGACGGCGGAGCGCACACACGGGATGCCGCGGCCCTGGAAGCTTTCGAACGCCGCGCGCAACGAGCCGCCGGTGTCGATTCCGCGGCACGCATCTTCGATCACCAACACCTCGAAGCCCAGCGCGCGGGCGTCTTCCGCCGAGTAGCGGACGCAGAAATCGGTGGCCAGCCCCGCCAGATACACCCGGCGAAGACCGCGCTCGCGCAGGTATCCGCCGAGCCCGGTCGGCGTCCGCCGGTCGTTCTCGAAGAAGGCGGAGTAGGAATCGATGTCGGGATGGTACCCCTTGCGCACAATCAGCTCGGCGGATGTCGCATCGAGGGCGTCGTGGAACGCGGCGCCGTGCGTGCCCTGGACACAATGGTCCGGCCACAACACCTGCGGGCCGTATGGGAGCGCGATGGTCTCGAACGGCTGCCGACCGGGGTGGCTCGACGCGAACGAGCGATGCGCCGGCGTATGCCAGTCCTGCGTCAGCACAACGTGACGAAAGCGCGATATCAGCCGGTTGATCCCGGGGATTACCTCGTCGCCGCCCGGCACGGCGAGCCAGCCCCCGGGGCAGAAATCGTTCTGGACGTCGACGACGATCAGGACGTCGCTCTCAGCGCTCATGCCGCCACTCCCACGAGCGGATGAAAGCAGCGGACGAGCCGACCGGGCTCGGACGCTGTCATGTCAGGCATTGTGGTGCAAACGCCGCTTGCGCGCGGGCAGCGCAGGCGAAAGCTGCAGCCTTGCGGCAGATCGAGCAGCGACGGAGTCATCCCCGGAATCTGGTGCAGCGGCCGGCCGCGGACATTGGCCGCCGCCACCGACCGCAACAAGCCGTCGGTGTATGGATGCGCCGGGCGGTCGAGAATATCGTCGACACTCCCCTGCTCCACGACCTTGCCCGCGTACATGACGCACACCTCGTCGGCGAGCGAAGCGACCACCGACAGGTCATGGGTGATCCACAGCAGCGCCGTACCGCTTTGCCGGCACAGAGTCTGGACCTCGTACAGGATCTGGCCCTGGATGGTGACGTCGAGGGCGGTCGTCGGCTCATCCGCGATGATCAGGTCCGGCTTGTTGAGGAAGGCGATCGCGATCGCGACGCGCTGCCGCATGCCGCCCGAGAACTGGTGCGGGTAAGCCCGGAGGCGCTCATCCGGCGAGGGGATCCCGACCTGGCCGAGCGCGTCGCGCGCGCGCCGCAGCGCCTCGGCGTGGCCGACGTCCGGATGATGCGCCTTCACCGCCTCGACCATCTGGGTATCGATGCGCAGCACAGGGTTCAAAGTCATCATCGGGTCCTGAAAGACCATGGCGAGGCGCGAGCCGCGCAGCTGGCGCATTTCAGAGTCCGCGAGGCCGACGAGATTGCGGCCTTGAAACAAAATGCGGCCGCCGTCGATGCGACCCGGCGGATCGACCAGCCCCATGATCGAGAACCCGGTGACGGTCTTACCGGAGCCCGACTCGCCGACGAGCCCCAGGATCTTGCCGCGCTCGATCTGGAAGCTGACACCGTCGACGGCGCGGACCACTCCGGCCCGCGTGTGGAACGAGGTACGCAGCTCCTCGACAACGAGGGTGGAGAGCTCGGGCATGGCCGAACCTAACATAGCTCCTGCGGCGGTCGAAGCCGGCGGCTTTCCGCGACGCGGCGGGTCGGGCTATGCTCGGTCAACCAAGCGGGAGGAGCGTGATGGTCGAGCATTTTGGCTTCGTCGGCGTCGGGAACATGGGCGGTCCGATGGCCGGCCGGCTGCTGGACGCCGGACACCGGCTGACGATCTTCGACCTCAACGAAGCCGCGATGAAACCGCTGCTGGCCCGCGGCGCGGCGAAAGCGGGATCCCCGCGCGGGGTGGCGTCGGCCGCCGAGATCGTGTTCGTGAGCCTGCCGACGCCCGACATCGTCCGCGCCGTCGCCCTGGGACCCGACGGCCTCGCATCCGGCAACCGCATCAAGACCTATATCGACCTGTCGACGACCGGACCGCGCATGGCGGCCGAGATCGCAGGCGCCCTGGAAGGTCGCGACATCGCGACCATCGATTGCCCGGTGAGCGGCGGGGTCGGCGGAGCGCGCGCCGGAACCCTGGCCGTTATGGCGGCCTGCTCGCCGGAGGCGTATGCGCGGTTCGAGCCCGTGCTGAAGACATTCGGCCGCGTGTTCCATGTCGGCACGCGGGCCGGGCTCGGCCAGACGATGAAGCTCGCGAACAACATGCTGTCCGCCGCCGCCATGGCGATCTCCTCCGAGGCGATCGTGATGGGGGTCAAGGCGGGCCTCGACGCCAAGACGATGGTCGACGTCATCAACGCCGGCAGCGGCCGCAACACGGCGACGCAGGACAAGTTCCCGCGCGCCATCCTGACCCGCCGCTTCGATTACGGCTTCGCCACCGGCCTCATGTACAAGGACGTGAAGCTGTGCGCCGAAGAAGCCGCAGCACTCAAGGTGCCGATGGTCGTCGGCGAGGCGGTGAATCGGCTGTGGCGCCAAGCCAACGAGGAGAACGGCCCGACATCGGACTTCACCCACGTGATCCGCTGCATCGAGAAAGCAGCGGGCGTGGAGGTCAAAGGCTAGCGCCGGCCGCGCGAGCAAGTTTGATTGCGTTCGGTGGAAAGTTGCAGTTGAATAGCCGGGAACGACGATAAGGCCCAAACTAACGGGGCCAAGACAAGGAACAGGGAATGGCGGATCGTGCATCTCGCACGACATCGGTCCGCGTTGAATTCGGCGTCGCATCACGCGATCGGCGGCAGCAGCCGCATGTCGCGCGGCACGCGCTCCCCAAGCTTTAGCACCGTACCGGCACACGACAGCGATCGGCGATAGGCGTTTCACAGGGAGGATCTGACCATGGCCAAGGACTGGAACGAACAGGACGGCTCTGACGGCTTCTGGTACAGCGGCAAAGTGACGCGCCGCCGTTTCGTCGGCTGGGGCGCCGGTGTCGCGGGTGCTGCGATGCTGGTGCCGGCACCCTGGCGGGCCGCCTTCGGCGCCGAGAAGCCCTTCAAGATCGGTACGCTCCAGCCGCTCTCCGGCCCCGGGGCCGCCGGCGGCAAGACGGCGCTCGTCGGAGTTCAAATGGCCGTCGACCGGATCAATAAATCCGGCGGGATCAACGGCCGGCCGATCGAGCTGGTGATCGCCGACGACGAATCCAAGCCCGATGTCGGCCGCCGCAAGACCGAGAAGCTGCTGGTCGACGACAATGTCGACATCCATGCCGGCGGGTTCCTTTCGAACGTCTGCCTCGCCTGCATGCCGGTGTTCGAGGAGCAGAAGATCGTCAACATGGTCAGCGTCTGTCTCGACACGACCATCACGACCAGCCGCTGCAACAAATACACGTTCCGGCCGTTCGATTGCGCACCGGCGCAGGCAGTGGCGTTCGGACCGATGCTCAGCAAGCTCGGCAAGAAATGGCACATCGCCTACGCCGACTACTCCTGGGGCCAGTCGACCAAGGACGCCTATGCCGCCGAGATCAAGAAACAGGGCGGCGAGGTCGTCGGCACCACCGGCATCCCCCTCGGCACGGCCGACATGACACCGTTCCTGTCGAAGATCTCGGGCAATTTCGACGGCCTGTTCGCCGTGTTCTTCGGCGGCGACGGCGTCACCATCGGCAACCAGGCCTACGATCTCGGCCTGACCAAGAAGTACAAATGGGTCGGCGACGGCGCCCTCGCCGAATCGACCAACCTGCCGGCACTCGGCAACAAGATCGAAGGATTCATCGGCATCAACCGCTACATCCCGGTATTCGAGGGGGCGCTCGACACGCCGTCGCACCGGAAGTTCTTCGACGAGGCCGTCAAGCGGCTGAAAGCCATCGATCCGTCGGGTCCCCTGCCGGACCGCTACGTGCAGTCGAACTATGAGGCCATCAACTGCGTGAAGCTCGGCATCGAGAAATCGGGCTTCCGCGGCCGCGAGGACACGGACAAGCTGATCGCGGCCCTCGAGGGGCTGCGCATGCCGGCCGGCGACGACTTCCCGCAGGGCGACAAGCTGATGCGCAAGGAAGACCATCAGGCCTTCCCGCAGGAGTTCATCTTCGAGATGAAGGGCGGCAAGCACCACATCATTGAGACCGTGGCGGGCGACAAGACGCTGTTCCCGCCGGAATGCAAGATGTCGGCCTGACCGACCGGTGACGGCCGATTCGTCCCTTGCGGTGCGCTCCCCGGCAGTACCCGACAGGGGAGCAGCGCCGGCCGCATCCCTCTTGCGCACCGAGGGCCTGACCATCCGCTTCGGCGGCCTGACCGCACTTAACGCGATCAATTTCGATCTGCGCCGCGACGAAATCCGAGCCGTGATCGGACCCAATGGCGCCGGCAAGAGCACGTTCTTCAACTGCGTGACCGGGGTGATGCGCCCGACGGCCGGGCGCATCCTGTTCGACGGCGGCGAGATCACCGGATTGCCGCCGGACCGCATCTCGCAGAAAGGCATCGCGCGGTCCTACCAGATCACTAACATCCTGCCCAATGTCAGCACGCTCGAGAACGTGCGCATCGCGGCGCAATCGCGCCAGCACGGCTGGAGCATGTTCACGCATTACCGGGCGTTCCGCGACATCATCGACGAGGCCGAGGCGGTGCTGGACGCGGTCGGCCTGCGCGCCAAGGCCGACGAGCTCGCCGCCAACCTCTCGCATGGCGAGCAGCGCAATCTCGAGATCGGCATTGCGCTCGCCACCAAGCCGAAGCTCCTGTGCCTGGACGAGCCGACCGCCGGCATGAGTGCGGCCGAGACGCGCGAGACCGTGGAGCTCGTCCGCCGCATCGCCGAAAACCTGACCATTCTGATCGTCGAACACGACATGGAGGTGGTGATGGGGCTGGCGCACCGCATTACCGTGTTTCACTACGGTGAGGTGCTGGCCGAAGGTACACCCGCCGAGATCCAGGACAACCCCAAGGTGCAGGACGTCTACCTCAAGGTATGAGCCCAGCCGAGTCATCCGCGGATCCGCTCGTGACGGTCGAGGACCTTCACGCCTATTACGGCAAAAGCCACGTCCTGCACGGCGTCTCGCTGTATGTCGGGCGGGGTGAAGTCGTCGGCGTGCTCGGCCGCAACGGGGTCGGCAAGAGCACGACCTTGAAAAGCATCATGGGCCTGGTCCAGGCCCGGCAAGGCCGGGTGCTGTTCGAAGGCGAGCCGGTCACCGGCCTCCCGGCGCACAAGCTGGCGCGCATCGGCGTCGCCTATGTTCCCGAGGACCGGCGCATTTTCCGCCTGCTCACCGTGCTCGAGAATCTGCGCACCGGCCTCGACCGCCAGGGCGTCACCGACAGCCGCAAGCGCGAGCTTCTGGACAAGGTCTATGCCTACTTCCCGGTGCTGGCCGCGCGGCGGACCCAGGCCGGCGGCACGCTGTCGGGCGGCGAGCAGCAGATGCTCGCCATCGCGCGGGCGATGATGCTGGAGCCCAAGATCATCCTGCTCGACGAGCCGACCGAAGGCTTGATGCCGCGCATGGTGTCGCAGATCCGCGAAATCATCGACGTGCTGCGGCGCGACGGGGTCGCGATCCTGCTGGTGGAGCAGAACGTGCCGCTGACCCTCGAGGTCAGCCACCGCATCTACTTCATGGAGAAGGGCGAAGTCCGTCATCATGCGGCTGCGGCGTCCCTCGATGTCGCCCACCCGGTCATCCACCAATACCTGGGAGTCTGAGCCGTGGAGATCCCCTGGGACCTCATCGCGATCCAGACGATCAACGGCATCGTCACCGGGATGATCCTGGCGCTGGTGGCCTCGGGCCTGACGCTGATCTTCGGCATCATGGATGTCGTCAACTTCGCGCATGGCGAGCTCTTCATGCTGGGGGCGTATATCGGCGTCCTCATGCTGGCCAGCACCGGCAGCTTCTGGCTGGCGCTGGTCGCCGCCTCGCTCGTCGTGGCGGTGATCGGCGCCGCCTTGCAGGTCGTGACCTTGCGCCCACTTATCGGCCGCGATCCGCTGACCACCATTCTCGCCACCTTCGGACTCTCCCTGGTGCTCCAGAACTATGCGCTGTGGCAGTTCGGGCCGGTGGCGCGCAAGATCCAGGAGCCCATCACCGGCCAGTTCGACCTCTTCTATCTGCAGTATCCTTGGTACCGCCTGGTGATCGCCGGGCTCTCGGCCGCGATCATCGGCGCCTTCTGGCTGTTCCTGAAATACGGCAAATACGGCATCTGGATTCGCGCCACGACGCAGGACCGGGTGATGGCGGAGGCCATGGGCATCCCGGTGCCGTGGGTCCACACATCCGTGTTCGCGATCGGCGCCGGGATGGCCGCGGCCAGCGGCGTGCTGTTCGGCCCGCTGGTCGGCGTCGAGCACGCGATGGGCGGCCCGTGGGTTCTCAAAGCCTTCATCGTCGTCGTGGTCGGCGGCATGGGTAATCTCGGCGGCTCGATCGCGGCGGCCATCTTCATCAGCCTGCTCGAAGCGTATGCGTCCATCTGGGTGAGCCCGTCGCAGGCGGTGATCGTGTCGTTCGTCGTCCTGATCCTGACCCTCCTCTTCCGCCCCACCGGCCTGTTCGTGCCGACACCCAAATGATCGGCACCCATATGACCCGGCGCGACGCCGCGATCTTCTGGATCGGATTTGCCGTGATCGTGGCGCTGCTGATCGCAGCCCCGCTGGTGCTGCCGCCGTTCTGGCGGCGATTCCTGACCGAGATCCTGATCTGGGGCCTGCTCGCGATGTCGTCCGACATCCTGATCGGCTACACCGGCATGATCTCGTTCGGGCACTCCGCGTTCTTCGGCCTCGGGATCTATGGTGCCGCGGCCGCCCTGCTGCTGGTCACCCCGCCCAATCTGTTCCTGGCGATCGGCTTCGGCTTGGTCGCGGCCGCCCTGGCGGCACTGTTCGTCGCCTATTTCTCGACCCGGCTGCGCGACATCTACTTCGCGATCACGACCCTGATCTTCTCGCAGATATTCTACGTCATCATCTTCACCTGGACGAGCGTCACCGGCGGCGAGAACGGGCTCGCGTTCACCCGCCCCGGGCTGGGCATTCCGGGGCTCTATGTCGCCCGCTTCACGCCCGAAACCTTGCACTGGTTCGTGCTCGCCGTGGTCGCCGGCTCCTATCTCCTGCTGCGCCGGATCACCCACTCGCCATTCGGCATGGTGCTGCAGTCCATCCGCGAGAACGAGGCCCGCACGCGGGCGATCGGCTATCACGTCGAGCACTACAAGATCGTGGCGGTGATGCTCTCCGGCCTGTTCGCGGGACTGGCCGGCGTCCTTTACGCCCTGCAGAACCAGTTTGCGGCCCCCGACTTCGTGTTCTTCCTGGTCTCCGGCGAGACGGTCATCTTCAACGTCATCGGCGGCATCGGCACGCTGGTCGGCCCGATCGTCGGCGCCGGCTTCTTCCTGCTGCTGCGCGAAGCGCTGTCGCGCTCGTTCACCGAGTACTACCTGATCCCGGTGGGCATCATCTTCATCGCCATGGTCATCTTCATGCCGCAGGGCCTGCTCGGCTTCGCGCGCCGCTGGCTCAACCGCTAGCCGGACGATGGATGCCCGGGACGCCGCGGCGGCGGGCCGCGCCGGGGCCCCCGAATCTCGTGCAATACTGCAATTGTTTTCACAAGCCGCTGAAATCACGAGCGAATACCGCCAAAAAAGAATTGCACCGGCTCGATTTTGCAGATTCAGCTGCAATTCTTTTGCTGATCGCCGCCGGTGTGATTAGTTCCTTCCTGCCCCCGCAAACAACGACCTCCGCAGGAGACGGTTGCAATGTCTCTTGCCAGGGTTGCCGCAAAGGATGACGCTTAGGCCGTCGCGGAGCTCGGTCGCTCGCGGCGACCGGGCGGCTCCCGCGCATCCTCGGGGAGGGCACCATGACATATTCGATCCCGCGGCATCTCAAGCTGGCCTGTGCGGCAGCGCTTGCCGCGGCTCCCGTGGGCTGGTTCGCCGTACCCACCGCCACCGCCCCCGCTGGTCCGGTGGCGAGCGCGCTCGCCGGGCCGTTGTGCCACGCGCCGTCCGCGTTCACCGCCCGCGGCACGTTCGTGCAGCTGGCCGCCGTGGCCACGGAAGTGCCGCCGGCGGAGATCCAGGCCATCATGCCGGCCCCCGCCTTTGCCGACAGCGATCCGCCGCTCTGGGAAGGGCTCGGCACCGTCAGCTATAAGATCACGACCGCGGTGCCGGAGGCGCAGAGCTACTTCGACCAGGGTCTGCGGCTCGCCTTCGCCTTCAACCACGGCGAGGCGCAGCGCGCGTTCCGCAAGGCGCAGCGGCTCGATCCCGGCTGCGCCATGTGCTTCTGGGGCGAGGCCCTGGTACTCGGACCCAATATCAACCTGCCGATGCAGGATGACGCGGTTGCACCGGCCTTCGCCGCCGCGCAGAAGGCGCAAGCACTCGCCGCCAACGCGAGCCCGCGTGAACAAGCGCTGATCGCGGCTGTGGCGACGCGTTACGCGGCGGACGCCAAGGCCGACCGCGCGCCGCTCGATGCGGCCTATGCCGCGGCGATGCAGAAGGTGGCGACGCAATTCCCCGATGACAACGAGATCGCGGTGTTCACCGCCGAGGCTCTGATGGACCTGAGCCCGTGGAATTACTGGCAGCCCGGCGGGCACGCGCCGAACCCGCAGAGCGCCGACATCGTGCCGACGCTCGAGCGCGTTCTGGCCCGCGCCCCCGATCATCCCGGCGCCATCCACTATTACATCCATGCCGTCGAGGCCTCGGACCGTCCGGGGCGCGCCGAGGCTTATGCCGACCGATTGCGCGGTGCCATTCCCGGTGCCGGTCATCTCGTCCACATGCCGAGCCATATCTATTACCGGATCGGCCGCTATCTGGACGCGCTGACCGACAACAAGCGCGCGGTGCAGGTCGACGAAGCGTACCTGACGAACACCAGCGCCCCGATGGGCGTGTATCGGCTCGGCTACTATCCGCACAACGTGCATTTCGTCATGGCCGCGGCGCAGATGTCGGGCGACGGACCGACCGTGATCGCGGCGGCGGAGAAGCTGCGCGGCCTGATCCCCGACGAGGTCGCGCGCGGCATCGCCATGGTGCAGCCGGTGAAGGCCGCACCGTATTTCGCGCACGCGCAGTTCAGCCCACCCGAGGCGATCCTGGCGTTGCCCGATCCGGGAGATGCCATTCCCTACGCGAAGGCGATGTGGCACTACGCGCGCGGCGTCGCCTACGCGACGCGGCACGACAGCGCAGCTTCGGGCGAAGCCGAAGCGATCGCACGCATCGCGCAAACGGGAGACTTCTCGCTGCTCAAGGCCGCAGGCGTGCCGGTGGCCGACGTGCTGTCGATCGCCCGCCTGACCATCGAGGCGCGCAGCGCCCAGGCTCAGGGCGACGCCAAGGGAGCGGTGGAGCGCTTCGATAAAGCCGCAGCGCTGCAGGACGGATTAGCTTACACCGAACCGCCCTATTGGTACTACCCGGTGCGCCAGTCGTTGGCGGCAGCACTGCTGCAGGCCGGCCGCTTCGACGAGGCCGAGGAGCAGTTCAAGCGCGCCCTCGACCGCGCGCCGAATAACGGCTGGTCCTATTACGGCCTGGTGGAACTCGCCAAGGCGCGCGGCGACGGCGAGGCCATGCGCCGCGCCGAAGGCGAACTCGCCAAGACGTGGATCGGCGACCGGCACCTCCTGCAGCTCGCCAATCTGTGACCGCGCCGGCGGGCGCGAGGCCCCGCCCCGGCCCGCCCTCGGGGCCGCCGGGATCGTGACTGCCCCGCCGGGACGGGGCACGTCCGCCCACAGGTTTGATTCATTGGGCGGCCACGGCAAGGTGTAGTAATAGGTATCTGTGTCGGGGGCGCGCTTTGACGGCGGCGAGAGAGAGCAGCGCCCATGGCCACCCCGGGGCAGGACCGAGTTGAACGAAGGCTGGCCGCGATTCTGGCGGCCGATATTGCCGGCTACAGCCGGCTGATGGGCGCCGACGAGGAAGGCACGCTTGCGGCGCTGAAGGCGCTGCGCAAATCGCTCATCGATCCCAAGATCGACAGCCACCGTGGCCGTACCGTCAAAACCACCGGCGACGGCGCCCTCGTCGAGTTCGCGAGCGCGGTCGACGCCGTGCGTTGCGCCATGGATGTCCAGCGCACCATGGCCGAGCGCAATGTCGATATTCCTGAGGATCGCCGGATCGAGTTCCGCATCGGCATCAATGTCGGCGACGTCATCCTCGACGAGGGCGACATCTACGGCGACGGCGTCAACATCGCGGCGCGGGTGGAAACCCTGTCGCAGCCCGGCGCGATCTGCCTGTCCGACAGCGCCTATCAGCAGATCAAGGGAAAGCTCGCCCTCGACGTCAACGACATGGGCGAGCAGCGCCTCAAGAACATCGCGGAGCCGGTGCGAGTCTACAGCGTTCGCCTCAACAATGCCCCGGCTCGCCCCGCGCTGGCCCTGCCCGACAAGCCGTCGATCGCGGTCCTGCCGTTCCAGAACATGAGCGGCGACCCTGAACAGGAATACTTCGTTGATGGCATGGCCGAGGACATCATCACCGCGCTCTCGCGCATGCGCTGGCTGTTCGTGATCGCGCGCAATTCGAGCTTCGTTTACAAGGGCCGCGCCGTGGACCTGAAGCAGGTCGGGCGCGAGCTGGGCGTGCGCTACGTCCTGGAAGGCAGCGTGCGCAAGACGGCGAACCGGGTGCGGATCACGGGCCAGCTCATCGACACCTCGACCGGCGCGCATCTGTGGGCGGACCGCTTCGACGGCGGGCTGGGGGACGTCTTCGATCTCCAGGATCATGTCACCACGAACGTCGTGGGCGCGATCGCGCCGATGCTGGAGCGCGCCGAAATCGAGCGTGCAAAGCGGAAACCGACCGAAAGCCTGGATGCCTACGACTATTTCCTGCGCGGGATGGCCTGTGTCCATCAATGGAGCTCGGAGGCGAACGACGGGGCGCTCCGGATATTTCACAAGGCCATCGAGCTCGATCCCGATTTCGCCTCGGCCTACGGGATGGCGTCGTGGTGCTACGTCTGGCGGTGGATCAATCGCTGGACGCTCGACCGCGCGCAAGAGACCGCCGAAGCCACGCGCCTGGCCCGGCGAGCCGTCGATCTCGGCGACGACGACGCGGTCGCGCTCTCGATGGCCGGGTATGCGCTCGTCTTCATGGCCCATGATCTCGAGGGCGGCGCCGCTCTCATCGATCGGGCGCTCTCGATGAATCCCAACCTGGCGTGGGCGTGGCACTCGAGCGGCTGGGTCAGGGACTTTCTCGGCGAGCCGGACGTGGCGATCAAGCACCTGGAGCACGGCATGCGCCTGAGCCCGCTGGATCCGTTCGTGTTCCGCGCCTACGCGGGTCTTGCCTGCGCCCATCTTCTCGCCGGCCGCTACGACGACTCATCGTTGTGGGCGGAACGGGCGTTGCAGCGGCGCCCCAATCTCCTCGTCGCAATACGCGAAGCGGCCGCAAGTCATGCGCTGGCCGGACGGCTTCCCGAAGCCCAGAAGGCGATGGCGCAGCTGCGCCAGTGCGATCCCAGATTGCGCGTCTCCAATCTCAAGGAATGGCTGCCGCTGCGCCGGCCGCAGGATATTGCCCGGTACGAAGAGGGCTTGCGAAAGGCCGGGCTGCCCGAGTGACCGCTTCTTCGCGGTTCGGTCCGACTTACTCGGGCAAGGTCTCGCCGCGGGTCTCCACCGCAAACGGGATGATCAACAAGCCGACACCAAATGCGATCGCGGTGATGGCGACCGGCGTGCCGAGCGTGCCCATCGCGGCCACCGCCCCGGCGAGGCCGAAATTCACCCCGGCGCCGATGAAGCGGCCGACCGACGTGCAGAAGGCGAACGCGGTTCCGCGCGCCTCGGTGCCGAACAGCTCCGGCAGCCACAGGCTGAAGATCGCGAAGTTGCCGCCGAACAAGCCGAGGAAGAACAGCACCACGATAAACGTCGGCAGGGCCGAGCCGGTCGGCAAGTAGAACGCCCAGCCGAAGGCCAGCGCGATCGTCACCATCATGCCGACATAGTAGAGGGCCAGCGTCGGGCGACGGCCGAACCGCTCCGCGAGCCACGGCACCGCGATGCAGCCCAGGATCGTGCCGATGGAGAGCAGGCCGGTGCCGTAGGACGCCATCTTCGCCGCGGCCGGGGGCGCCATTCCGGCCTGGCGAGCGAGGAAGATGATCGCCGTCGGCTCATAGACGGCACCCGCCCACAGACCGACGATCGAGATGGTCAGCAGCACCGACATGGTGATCGTGCGCCGGCGATAGCGGGGACTGAAGATCACCTGGAATGGATTGCGCTGCTTCGCAGGCACCGCCAGCTCCTCCCGATGCTGGTGCTCCCAGCGCTCCGGCTCCTTGACCCCGAGCAAGGTTATGAGGGCCACGACCACGGGAAAGAGGCCGCACAGGAACATGGCGCGCCAGCCGAGCGAGGCGCCAACGGTATAGTTCAAGGCGGCCGCGACGAAGAAGCCGACGTAGTAGCCCGTCTGCAGGTAGCCGGCGCCCATCTTGCGCCGGTCCTCCGGCCACGCCTCGGCGACGTAGGTGCCGGCCATGGCCCACTCGCCGCCCACGCCAACGCCCGCGAGGAAGCGGAAGAGCGCCAGCAGCCAGACATTGGGGGCGAGCGCGGCCGCACCCGTAAACACCGAGTAGACCAGCACCGTCCCGGCGAGCGACTTCGTGCGGCCGAATTTGTCGGAGAACGGCCCCCAGATGAACGAGAAGCCCCAGCCCACCAGGAACAGGCCGAACATCAGGGAACCGACATATCCGATGTTGGCGGGAGTCGCCGCGATGCCCGAACGCGGCAGCAACTCGGTGAGGGCCGGCCCCAGGACCAGCGCGAAGATGACGGAATCCATGCCGTCCAGCATCCAGCCGAACCAGGCGGACCAGAAACCGACGATTTGCTGCCGGTTCAGCGGCGTGCGTGAGCGCATGGACGTTACCGCCCCCTCGGAAGAGGGCTCAGCCGGACTTGACGTACTTGCGGACGACGCTTTTCAGCGTGTCGGCGCTCCGCTCCAGAGCCCGCGTCTCCTCGTCCGACATTTCCGGCCACAGCACCTCGCAGACGCCGGCGTGTCCGACGACGCTGGGCAGCGACAGCGTGACGCCATAGCGGGCGTTGTGCGCGCCGACGGGGAAAACGGCCCGCTCATCCCGCAGCACGACCTCGGCCACACGCCCCGCGACCATGCCGATGCCGTACTGGCTGGCGCCTATTCCCTCGATGATCGTGATGTTGGCGTAGCGCACGTCGTGCTCGACCGCGTGACGAAACTCGTCGAGCGCAATCCCACGTTGGGCCAGCAGGTCCCGCACGCGCATGCCGCCAATGCGCGCCGACGACCACAGAAACACGCTCGACGTGCCGTGCTCGCCGACCACGTAGGCATCGACGCAGGACGGGCTGACGCCGAGCCGCTCGGCCAGATGCACGCGAAAGCGCAAGCTGTCGAGATAGGTGCTCGTGCTCAGCACGCGCTCGTGACCCGCAAGACGGCGCGTAATCTCGACCAGCGGCTCCGGCGGGTTGGTGGCGATGAGGATCACCGCCTCGGGAGCCGCCTTCACCAGCCGCGGCACGATGTCCTCGAACACCTTCACGTTCGGCTCGAGCAGGCGTAACCGGCCGGCCGGATCGTTGCGGTCCGTGGCCCCACCCGCTTTCTCGTTCACGCCGGCGGCGATGATCGCCAGCCTGGTTCCCGCGAGATCGCCGTAATCGCCGTCCGCCAGCGACACCAGCGGCGACAGCGGCACTCCGTAATGCATGTCGGTCGCCACGGCCTTCGCCCGCGCGCGGTCACGGTCGACAAGGATGACCTCCCGCGCCCGCGCGCGCAGGGCAATCGCCATGGCGGTCGCAGCCCCGACCGCGCCGACCCCGATGATTGCCACCTTCATCCCATCCTCCTTCCGACCGCTTGCCCAGCTCAGCGCTGCATCTGCATGATCTGATCCATGGGCATCATGTTGTGATTCATATGCGCCATGATCCAGAGCGAACCGATGATGACCAACAAAACGATCAGCACGCCGAAGGCGAGCGCCATGGCGTTGTTGACGTTGTCGGGGCCGGTCGTCATGTGGAGGAAGAAGACGAGGTGAATGCCCATCTGCGCAATCGCGAGAACCGCAAGTGCGACCGGAATGCTCGGCTGCCAGACGAGCGTGGTCTGCGCAACAAAGAAGGACACGATGGTCAGCAGCGTCGCGAGCCCGAGCCCGATCAGGTAGACTCCGATTTCCAGGACAGCCTCGTGTCCGCCGACGAGCTCGTCGTCCGGTGCCGCGCCTCTTTCCTGTTCGGAGGGACTCATGTCACGGCTCCTATCAAGTACACCATCGAGAATAGCCCCACCCAAACGATGTCCAGGAAATGCCAGAACATACTGAAGCAGAGGACACGCCGGAGAATGTCGGCCCGGTAACCCTTGGCGAACACCTGAGCCATCATTGTCAGCAGCCATAAAAGGCCAGCGGTCACGTGCAGGCCGTGGCAGCCGACCACGGTAAAGAAGCCCGAGAGGAACGCGCTCCGTGTCGGGCCGGCGCCCTGCGCGGCCAAGCTCGTAAACTCTCGGACCTCGAGGCCGACAAACGTGGCTCCGAGCACGAAGGTCACGGCCATGGCGCTATAGAACCAGGATCCACGGTGCGCCTGGGCGCCGATGCTGGCGATGCCGCAGGTGAAGCTCGAGAGCAGAAGGCAGGCCGTCTCCAATCCGACATTGCGCAGGTCGAACAGGTCCCGCCCGGCGGGGCCGCCCGCCGTCTGGTCCACCAGAACCGCGTAGCTCGCGAAGAAGGCCGAGAACATGACGATGTCGCTGAGCAGGAAGATCCAGAAGCCGTACCCGACCACGATACGCTTCGACACCAGCTCGCTGGCCGTGTGTGCCGCCACCGCATGGCGATCCCACGACTCCCCGGCGCGATTCAGAACCTCGCGACCCGCAATCGCCTCGAATCCTGTCATCGGGCCGTCCCCAATCCGGCGAGCGCCTCGCCGCGGGCATCTCGATTGGCCCGGTCGATGCGCGCGACGAAGTCCGCGGGAATGACATCCTCGTGCCGATCCCGCCAGGCGAAGACAACGAACGTCGCGTAGGCGCCCACTGCCGCCACGGCCACCAGCCACCAGATGTGCCAGATCAGCGCAAATCCCATGAACGTGGCGAAGAAGGCGCAGATAAAGCCGGTCGGGCTATTCCTCGGCATCTCGATCTCGGTGTACACGGGCTCCGCCACCAGCATCGCCTGCTGACGCACCCGCTGCTTGAGGCGCCAGTAGGCATCTTCGCCGTCGACGCGCGGGAGCACCGCAAAGTTGAAGGCGGGCGGCGGAGAGGACGTGGCCCATTCCAGCGAGCGTCCGTCCCAGGGATCTCCGGTCACGTCGCGAAGTTCCTCGCGCCGCCGGATGCTGACGGCGAGCTGCGCGATCTGCATGATGATCCCTGCGAGGATGATGGCGGCGCCGCCGGCCGCGATCAGCAACCATGGACGCCAGGCGGCGACGTCGTAGTGCTGCATGCGACGGGTCATCCCCATCAGACCCACGACGTATAGCGGCATGAAGGCCGCGTAGAAGCCGACGATCCAGCACCAGAACGCAGCCTTGCCGAGGCCGTCGTGCAGCCGGAAGCCGAACGCCTTCGGGAACCAATAGGTGTAGCCGGCAAACGCGCCGAACAGCACGCCGCCGATGATCACGTTATGGAAGTGGGCCACGAGGAAAAGGCTGTTGTGCAGCACGAAGTCCGCCGGGGGCTCCGCCAGCAGGACGCCGGTGATGCCGCCGATCACGAACGTCACCATGAAGCCGATCGACCACAGGAGCGACGGGGAATAAACGACCCGGCCGCCATACATGGTGAACAGCCAGTTGAAGATCTTCACGCCCGTGGGGATGGCGATCAACATCGAGGCGATGCCGAAGATCGCGTTGACGTCGGCACCCGCGCCCATGGTGAAGAAGTGGTGCAGCCACACCGTGAAGGACAGAACGCAGATGGCCATGGTCGCGGCGACCATCGACCGGTAGCCGAACAACGGTTTGCGCGAGAAGGTCGAAATCACCTCCGAGAACACGCCGAACGCTGGCAGGACGAGGATGTAGACCTCGGGGTGCCCCCACGCCCAGATCAGGTTCATGAACATCATCACATTGCCGCCGGCTTCGTTGGTGAAGAAGTGAAAGCCGAGGTAACGGTCCAGCAGCAGCATCGCCAAGGTCGCCGTGAGAATGGGAAAGGCGGCGACGATAAGCAGGTTGGAGGCGAGCGTCGTCCAGCAGAATACCGGCATGCGCATTAAGGTCATCCCGGGGGCACGCAACTTGAGCACCGTGGTGACGAGGTTGACGCCGGACAGCAAGGTGCCGATACCGGAGATCTCGAGCGCCCACAGGTAGTAATCGACGCCCACGCCGGGCGAGTAGGTGATCTCGGACAGCGGCGGATACGGCAGCCAGCCGGTCCGTGCGAACTCGCCCACGACCAGCGAAATGTTGACCAGCAGCGCCCCCGTGGCCGTGAGCCAGAAGCCGACCGAGTTGAGCGTCGGGAACGCCACGTCGCGAACCCCGAGCTGCAGCGGCACGACGAAGTTCATCAGCCCGATCACGAACGGCATCGCGACGAAGAAGATCATCAGCGTGCCGTGCGCCGAGAAGATCTGGTTGTAGTGTTCGGGCGGCAGATAGCCCTGAGAGTGGAAGGCGAGCGCCTGTTGCGATCGCATCATGATCGCGTCGGCGAAGCCGCGCAGCAGCATCACCATGGCGAGCAGGGTGTACATGATCCCGATCCGCTTGTGGTCGACGCTGGTGATCCACTCCTGCCACAGATAGGGAAGCCATCCCTTCAGCGCGACCCAGGCGAGGACGCCCATGATCATGACACCGACCATGGCCGCGGCGATCAGCGGGATCGGCTGGTCGAACGGAATGGCGGCCCAGCTTAGCTTGCCAAACATGCTCACTTCTCCGTCCGCGGGGACACGCTTGGATGAGGCCGTCCGGTCTGCGGGCCCGGCCCCGGCGGCAATTGCTGCGACACGATCCGCCGGAACAAGGCGGGATCCGCCGCGCGGTAAGTGAACGGCGTGGTGTTCACGCTCTGCCTGGCCAGGGCGGTATAGCTCGCGGCATCGAGAGTCGGACCTGCGTTGCGCGTGCTGTCGACCCACGCGGTGAACTGCTCCGGCGGCACCGCGCGCACGTCGAAATGCATGTCGGAGAAGCCGTCGCCGCTATAGTGGCTCGCGAGGCCATGAAACGTCCCCGGCGCATCGGCACGTAGGTTCAATTGCGTCATCATGCCGTTCATCGTGTAAATCATGCTGCCGAGCTGCGGGATGAAGAAGGCGGTCATCACGCTCGCCGAGGTCAGAGAGAAGTGAAGCGGCACGCCGGCGGGAACCACGAGCTGGTTCACGCTCGCGACGCGCTGGTCCGGGTAGATGAACAGCCACTTCCAATCCAGCGAGACGACATGGATCTCGAGCGGCGGCGTCTTCGATGGGAGCGGCTTGTAGGGATCGAGGTCATGGGATCCGATCCACGCCACGCCGCTCAGGAGGGCGACCGTGAGGAGAGGGATGGACCAGACAAGGAGCTCGAGGCGGCCGGAGTACTCAAAATCCGGCAGGTAGGTCGCCCGCGTGTTGGAGGCGCGAAACCACCAGGCGAAGGCGAAGGTCGCGGCGATCGTCGGAACCCCGATGGCGAGCATGATGGCGACCGAGCCGATCAGGATCTGCTTCTCGGCCGTCCCGATGGGCCCCAGCGGATCGAGGACGCCGGGCTGACATCCCGTGAGCACGACCGGTGCGATGACGACGGCGCTGCGCCCGATCCAGGCGGCGGCCGATCGAATGCGCCGCGAGGGTCTTTCGCTATCGGGCAGTCCGTCCGGTGTGGCGGGCATCGGGACCTTTCTCAATTCGCCCTTACGCCGTGGGAAATAACGCAGCAGCTGACCCGTTGCTCCTGGCGTGCGAGGCGCGACACGCCGTAGTTGCCACCTGGAGGGCATTCGGGCGCACTCAAAATGGCGAGTTTCGAGGACGCACGTCACGCGGCAGTCGGCTTGGCATCGTCAGGACTACACGGCACGATGGCCGGGGAACCGTGCGCCGTCTTGTATGGTCCTGCGCTCTTAGATCGTCACGATGTGACGATCCGCTACCCTGGCACCACAGGCGTCTTCTGCTTGTGCAGCGCGTTCATCACCTGCGGATCGAGCTTCAAATGCGCATCCACAAGCTCAGGCGGCGTGAGCGCCATCCACTGCTCCAGCGACACGTCGGCGTAGTAGCTGCTCTTGAACATTTCGAGGAAACGCACCGGTCTGTCGCCGATGTTTTCGACGTAGTGGCCCATGGCGAAGGGCACATAGCCGACGTCACCCGCCTGGAAGTCGAAGGTGCGGGCTTGGCCTGACGATGCGAAGACACCCATGCGGGCCTTGCCTTCGATGTAGTACTGCCACTCGTCGGCGTTGGGGTGCCAATGCAGCTCCCGCAAGCCGCCCGGCTCGATCTCAACCAGGGCCGCTGCGATCGTGGTGGACGCGGGGAAAACGCTGGAATCCGTGATCCGCACCGTTCCGCTCTTCGTCTTGATCGGCGTCTGCGCCATCATTCGATGGCTGAAGCTCTGCGGCACCGCGGTTGCGCCGGGGATCTTGTCGGAGGCAAGAGGTCCCGGCAGCGGCGCCGGAAAGATGTACCGCTCGCGCGGATCGGGGGTGTGCCCGAACAACGTGGCCGGAGCGCCGAAATTCTTGCCGAGTACTTCGGTCGGCGTGTGCTTGAACCAGTCGGTGATCAGGAAGGTGTCGTCTTCGTCGAATTCGCCGTCGTCGAAGACCAGGAGGAATTCGCAACCGTCCGAACCGAGACCCTGAATCGAATGCGGGATGCCGGCGGGGAAATACCACAAGTCGCCGACGCCCACGTCATCGACGAAGTTCCGCCCGTGCGCATCGACCGCCGTGATGCGCGCAGTCCCGTAGAGCATGTAGGCCCATTCCGCGGCTTTGTGCCAGTGCAGCTCGCGCACGGCGCCCGCATTCAGACGCATATTCACGCCCGCGATACTCTTGGACACGCCGAGCTCGCGGACGGTCACCTGACGGGTCCAACCACCCGGCTCGAGCCGCATATGCGCGTCTGAAAACGAGAACCGCAGATTTGGCAGAGTGCCGCTATCGGTCGCGGGGGGCGCGTAAATATCGGGGTTTTGCTGGTCCCGCAGCGCATCGCGCGGACCAGGATCAGTTCCGCCGGCCCCAGGACGTCTGGGTGCCGGCATGGGCTGCCCGGTTTGCGCCTGGGCCGCCGTCGCCGCCAGTGTTAAGCCACCCGCGGCTCCCGCTAGCACGCTGCGACGTGAAAGGTTTGTCATGACGTTCCTCGGATCGTTCTCGCCTACAGACGCATCAGGACTAGGGCGCTGAGGGCATAGGCGACTACAGTCAGCGCTGCGACGATGGCAGGCGGTGTCACAACGACCGCGGCGTCACAAAGGATGGGCTCACGCCCGGCCGATGTATGTTGGCGCTTGGCGCCGCAATCACCGGCGCGCGCGATCAGATGGATAGCGACGTCACCGCGCGCCAAGGTGGCCTGGCTCTGTCTCAGTCTAAAGGTGGTGCAGAGCCGCCAGATTGGCTTGTAAAAGCTTGCGGTGTTTTGATCGCGCTTGTTATAAGCGCGTCGCCGGCCTAGCGCGCGATCCGCCGTTCCGACGGCGGCGGCAGGAAGCCCGCATCGAAGACCATCGCCGGCGGAAGCTTGCGCGGCAGCTGAAATCCGTCGGTCACGAGGTCGATGTGCTTGGCGAGCCGCGCCGGATCGACGTCGCCCATCCCCTTCTCGCGCACGTCCGGTGTCGCGATGAAGTCGAGCGCGGATTTCAGCCGCCCGATCTCGACCGCGGGATCGGACAACGGCTCGGCCCGCTTCAGCGCCGCGATCGACGCGTCCGGATCGGCGGCCGCGTGCTGCCACGACTGGATGGTCGCCTTGACGAAGCCCCGCACCGCGTCGGGATGCTCCCGGGCGAACGCGGGCGTGGTGAACACCACGTTCGAGTACAGGTCGAGGCCGTGATCGCGGAGCATCATCACCCGGATGTCGTCGCGGGGCACACCCAGGCCGACCAGCGCCGGCACCGCGGTCATGACGAAGGCGGCCGCGAAATCGGCATCGCCGCGGACGAGCAGCGGCTCGCGGACCTGCGGCTGCACCATCGACCATTGGACGCGCGCCGGATCGAAGCCGTTCACCCGCGCGAACACGTTGAACAGCCGGTACGTCGCGTCCACCGACGGCGCCGCCCCTTTGCGGCCGACGAGATCGATCGGCTTCTCGATGCCGGCTTTCTTCAGCGAGATGATGCTGAGCGGCGCCTGATCGTAGATCTGGCAGACGGCGATCAGCTCGCGCCCGGGATTCTTGGCATTGAACTCGATCATGGCGCTGAGATCGCCGAAGCCGATGTCGTACGCGCCACTCGCGACCTTGCTCACGGAATCGGCACCGCCGCGGCCGGGATCGAAGGCGGTGAAGGCGACACCTTGCGCCGTGTAGTAGCCCTTCTCGCGCCCGAGCACGAACGCCGATTGCTGCCCCTGCAGCAGGAAGTCGAGCACGAAGCGGACGTCGCTCGCCGCTTGCACCGGCCCCGCCACGGCCAATGCCACAAGCGCGACCAGACCGGCCGCAAGTCCATTCCACGCCCGCATGATGCCCCTCCCCTGTTCAGCCTTTCGTCACAAGCGACCCGCCCACGAGATTATCCAGCCGCTCGTCGGGCGGCGCGATCTCGGTCGCGAGGTCGCGGACCAGCGCCTTGTTCGGCAGCGGCTCCAGCCGCATCTCGCGCGGTTCGAGCCGCGCCGTGCAGGCGTACACCACCTTGCCGTCGACGAGCATCATGCATTCCTTGCACGCATTGGCGTTGATGCACGAGAAGCGGAAGGCGAGCGTCGGATCGCGCTCGATGCGGATGCGGCGGAGCCCATCCAGCACCGACTGCCCGGGCTCGAACGCCACCTCAAAACTGTCCCAGGTCGCCGCCTCGCCGGGATTGCCGCGTCGGATCACAAGGGTGGCGGTACGACTTATGCTGCGCGCGTCGGCAACGGCGACGTTGGTCTTCTTAGTCATCGTCAGTCCGCGTCACTGAGAGTGATGCTGTATTTAGCCATCTGTATTAGTCTTACAGGGGAAACCAAGGATGGCCAAATGCGTATCACGTCCAGAGGGCAAGTGACCATTCCGGCCGACATCCGGGAGCGGGCGGGCCTGCTGCCGCATACGGAAGTCGAGTTTCGATTCGACGGCAGGGCCGTGCGTATCGTCCGGGCCAAGACCAGCAGCAAGAGTGGCCGCGGTGCCCGCGTTGTCGCGCACCTGCGAGGCCGCGGGGATGTTGCGATGAACACCGACGAGATCATGGCGCTGATGCGCGATGATTGAATGACCGACTGGGCCACGCTTCATCCCCTATTCGAAAGGTCCAACTGCACTTCCACGAACCAGCACCGGGACGCGACCGGCCAAACTCCGATGGGCTTGACGAGATATGGTAAATTTATCATACTAACCGGAGTGTGCAAGTCCGAAGGGCAACGCCGCGCCACGGGCAAATGGAGAAACCAAGGCTATCCGTTGTTCGGCCAATCATCTGGATGGCCGGCAGCAAGGACGACCTTTCGGCATTGCCGCGCGAGGTAAAGGCTTCTTTCGGATCCAGGCTCTTTGAGTTGCAGCGGGGCAAAACCCCGCTCGATATGAAGCCGCTGCCTCAGTTTGGAGCCGGCGTTTATGAGTTGCGTGAACGCTTCGACCGGAACGCATACCGCGTGGTGTACGTCTTGAATCTCAGGAACGCGTTATACGTGCTGCATGCATTCATCAAGAAATCTAAATCTGGCATTGCCCTACCGAAGCCCGATGCCGAGTTGATCTCGAACCGCTTACAGCGCGCACAGGAATTGGATGCGGAGAACTGAGCATGGCGAAAATTCCGTTTGATAAAAGCAGCGGCAACGTATTTGCCGACATCGGATTCACGCCGGCTGAAACCGCGGAGCTAACCGCAAAGAGCAACTTGATCATTGCGATCAAAGACACGATCGCCCGGCGCAAGTTGACACAACAGGAAGCGGCGCAGCTCTGCGGCACAGATCAGCCGACGCTTTCCAAAATATTTCGTGGCCGCATGGAGAGTGTCACGATTGACCGGCTTACAAGCTGGTTGACCGCGCTCGGCCGGGACGTGGAAATTGTCATTAAGCCGACGGCGCATAAACTCCGTCAAGGACGTCTACGTGTGATTGAACCCGTGTAGCGCTGGCGCTGGCCTAAATGCCGACGCCTCGGCTGGTGCAGCACCGACCGGAACCCGCGACAGCACGAGACGGCCGTCGCGCAGACTGACCGTCTGGTTCACCGCCCAGTCCTCGTCCGTGTCTGGAAACTCATCGCGCTGGTGAGCGCCGCGGCTTTCCTCGCGCGCCAGGGCGGCGCGCGCGACCGTCTCGGCGACCAGCAGCATGTTGCGGGCGTCGAACCAGTCGAGCCGGGCCGTCTCGAAGCGGCCGGGTACCCCCGGCGGTCGGGTGCCGATCGCCCGCGCCAGACTGTCGATCTCAACCAGCGCCGTTTCAAGCCCGGTGGCTGTGCGGAACGGGCCGACATGGCGGTTCATCACCGCCTGAAGCTGGCTGACCACAGCGGCCGTGTTCAGCGTCGGACCGGTCGCCGATACGAGCGACATCGCCGGTGCTGCGTCAGCATCGCGCCAAGCGTCCGGCGCCGATGACAGCTTCGCGGCTTCGAGGCCGGCCACCCGGCCGAAGACCAGCGCCTCGGTCACGGCGTTGCCGGACAGCCGGTTGGCCCCGTTGGCCCCGCCGACCGCCTCGCCGGCGGCCAGCAGGCGCGGCACGCCGGTCGCCATATCCGGCGTCACGCGGATGCCGCCCATGTGATAATGCGCGATCGGCGCCACCTCGATCAGATCGCGCGCGAGATCGATGCCGTTGGCGGCGAGGCGGTCGATGATCGGGCCGAACGCCTCGCGCAACCGGTCGGCCGGCACGTGCTTGAACGACAGGAACACGCCGCCGGCCGGCGAGCCGCGCCCGGCCTCGACCTCCTTCAAGATCGCGTGGGTCAAAAGGTCGCGCGGCGTCACATAGCGCCCATCCTCGGCCACGCCAGAAGCAGAGGCGAACTCCTCCCCCTTGGCGTTGAGCAACCGTCCGCCGAGCTTGTAGCGGAACGGGTCCCACATGATCGGGTCCATGCCGATCAGCCGCGGCGCCAGATGGCCGATCGGGAAGAACTGGACGAACTCCATGTCGATGAGCTCGGCGCCGGCGCGCAGGGCCAGCGCATAGCCGTCGCCGCCCATGTTCGACGACGCGCTGTTGCGCTGGTAAAGCCGGGTCAGGCCGCCGGTCGCGACGATGACCGCCTTGGCGGCGATCGATACCGGACGTCCGTCGCTCACCGAAAACCCAACCGCGCCGGCGGCGGCACCGTCGGAAATGACGATATCGGTGATGCAGAGATCGCCGACGCGCTTGATCCGTTCCTGGCGCTGCACCTGGCCGCGCATGGTGCGCGACACCGCGGGGCCGGTGGACAGAAAGTCCACGTAGACACAGCGCGGCCGGTCGTGGCCGGGGGCCTGCGCCGCGCGAATGCGGCCGTCGGCGTGACGCGCCCAGCCGACATGCCAGCCGTCGAGGCGCCGGATCTCCTCGGGCCCGCGCTCGCACACAAGGGCGGCGAGCCGCTCGTCGCACAGGCCGCGTCCGGCGTTCAAGGTGTCGGCGAGGTGGTCGCGCCAGCCGTCCGGCACCTCTTCGCCCAGCGCCACCGCCACCGTCATCTGCGCCATGACCGTGGCGCCGCCGCGGCCGATCAACGAGCGGTCGACCAGCAGCACGTCGGCGCCCGCCTCGTCGGCGGCGATCGCCGCGGACATTCCGGCGGCACCCGCGCCGACGATCAGGACGCCGGTCTCGAGATGGACCCTGTCGGTTGAAGTCACGCGGCCGTCAGTCGCCCGCCAGCCGCGCCGACCGGTTGGTCTTGAATTTCGGCATGACTTCGCGCGCGAACAGCTCGAGCGATCCCAGCGCCCGCTCCGGCCCGTACCAGGGCGGATAATGGAGCATCAACGAATCCAGGCCCGTCAGTCCGTGCAGACGCTCGATCTTCTCGATCACCGTCGCCGGCGAGCCGTGCAGGATGACCTCGCGGAGCAAGGTGTCGTAGTCGCGGCTGCCGGCGCCGGCGGTGGCGACCGTGCCGAGATAGCCCGAGGTCAGGCTGCTCGCGAAATGGCTCTGGTGCTTGAGGATGCCGGCTTCGCTCTCCGCCCGCGCCTTCGCGTCGGTCTCGGCGACGTAGACGTAGCGGGCGATATCGACGTGCCCGCGCGCCGGGTTGCCGCGCAGCGCCTGCGGGGTCTGTTCGACCGCCGTGCGATAGATCTTCACGTGCTTGGCCAGGCCCTCGAACGGCGTCCAGGTCGACAGCATCAGGCCGAAGCCGGTCTTGCCGGCCACGCCGATCGAGCGGTCGGTGGCGCCGGCGAGGAAGATCGGCGGATGCGGCTGCTGCACCGGATGCGGGAACAGCTGGTATTCACCCTCGACGTCGACCGTGAAGTGCTTGCCCTTATGGCGGACGCGCTTGTTGTGGAACAGGTCGAGCAGCAGCGGCACCGCCTCTTCCTGGATGTCGCGGCGGGCCTCGAAATCGATGCCGAAGCCGTCAAACTCGTATTTGCGATAGCCCGAGCCCAGGCCGAGCACGAAGCGACCCTGGCTCAGGATATCGACGAACGCGGCGTTCTCGGCCACCCGCAAGGGATTGGCCAGCGGCAGGGTCACCACCGCGGTGCCGATCTTGATCCGCTTGGTCAGCGCCGCGAGGTAGCCGGCATAGACGAACACGTCCGGCATGATGCCGTACTGGTCGGTGAAGTGATGCTCGGCGATCCAGGCGTAATCGAAGCCGAGCGCGTCGGCGCGCACGATCTCGCGCGTGACGCGCGCATGCACGTCGCGGTGCGGAAACGGCTCCTTTTCGGCGTTGGGATGCGAGGTGAAGAGAATGCCGAATTCCATGGGTCCTGACCCTCCGGGCGGCTGCCCGCCCCTACATTACCATTCCGTAGGGTTAGAGCGAATCCGTTGAGCTACGAGCAATATAATTCACGGCTCCACTGGTCACCTCTCCCCTGGGGAGAGGTCGGCGCGAAGCGCCGGGTGAGGGAACCCTCGCCGTCTCGCCATAGTGACAAAGTAGCGTGACGCTGAAGCGTTGCCCCTCACCCGCTCGCTACCACTCGCGACCTCTCCCGACGGGAGAGGTGATTCAATTGCGCCCGCCTAAATCGAACGGCTTCAATGCTGCAGGCGGGGGTTGAGCACGTCCCGGAGCTGGTCGCCGATCAGGTTGATGCTGACGATGGTGACCAGGAGCGCCAGGCCCGGGAAGAAGCTGATCCAGTATTTTCCCGACAGCAGGTACTCGTAGCCGCGGGCGATCAGCAGGCCGAGCGACGGCTCGGTGATCGGCAGCCCGATGCCCAGGAACGACAACGTCGCCTCGAGCGCGATGGCGTGGGCGACCTGGACGGTGGCGACGACGATCAGCGGCGGCATGCAGTTCGGCAGCAGATGCCGGAACATGATGCGGCTGTGGCTGAGTGCCAGGCAGCGCGCCGCCTCGACATACTCCTTGCGCCGTTCGACGAGGGCCGTGGCGCGCACCGTCCGCGCGTAATACGCCCACTGCACGGTCACAAGGGCGACGATGATCTTCGACATGCCCTGCCCCAGCACCGCCAGCAGGATGAGCGCCACCAGGATGGCCGGGAAGCTCAGCTGGATGTCGACGATGCGCATGATGAAGCCTTCCAGCCGCCCGCCGGCATAGGCGGCGAGCAGGCCCAGGCCCGCGCCGACCACCAGCGCGATCACGGTCGAGATCACGCCGACCGCCAGCGAGATCCTGAGCCCGTAGAAGATGCCGGACAGCATGTCGCGGCCCTGATCGTCCGACCCCAGCCAGAACACGAAGCCGCTGGCCGACATCGTCCCCGGCGGCTGGCGGCCGTCGAGGATATCGAGCTGGCTCAGGTCATACGGGTTTTGCGGCGAGATCGACGGCGCCACCAGCGCGATGATGATGACGGCGACGAACACGAAGAGACCGGCGAGCGCGAGCTTGCTGTCGCAGAAATCCACGACGAAGCGGCGGAACGGCGTCTCCACGCGGGCTGCCGGTGCCACCACCATCGGATCCTGGGGCAGGACGGTGGTCATCCGCTCAGCTCTTGTCCGACAGACGGACGCGCGGATCGAGCACCGAGTACAGGATGTCGACCACGAGGTTGATCACCACGAACATCGTGACCGTGACCAGCAGGTACGCGACGACCACCGGGCGGTCGAGCCGGTTGATCGAATCGATGATCAGCTTGCCCATGCCGGGCCAGGCGAACACGGTTTCGGTCACCACCGCGAAGGCAAAGACCGCCCCCAGCTGGAGCCCGATGACCGTGATCAGCGGGATCAGGATGTTCTTGAACACGTGAACGAAGATCACGCGGCGGATTGTGAGCCCCTTGGCGCGCGCGAACTTCACATAGTCCATCGGCATGTTCTCCTGCATCCCGGCGCGGGTCAGCCGGATCACCAGCGCGAGGTTGAACAGCGCCAGGTTGAGCCCCGGCAGCAGGACGTGGGCCAGCCCGTCGCGCGTGACGAGGCTGGTGGTGATCCCGAACACCGTGCCGGTGGCACCCCGCCCGGTCGAGGGCAGCCAGCCGAGCTGGACCGCGAAGACCATGATCAGCATCAAGCCGACCCAGAAGGTCGGCAGGCTGAAGCCCAGGATCGAGCCGGCCATGATGGTCCGGGCAAGGACCGATTGCGGCCGGTACCCGGCGTACATGCCGAGCGGGATGCCGAGCCCCACCGCGATGAGCATCGCCGCCAGCGCCAGCTCGATCGTCGCCGGCATGCGCTGCACGATCAGCTGCAGGGCCGGAATGTTGTAGACGAAGGACTTGCCGAGATCGCCGTGCAGGGCCCCGCCGAGGAAGAACAGGTACTGCTCCCATAACGGCTTATCGAGGCCGAGGGCGATGATGGCGCGCTCGCGCTCCCGTTGATCGGCGTCGGCCGCGATCAGCACGTCCGCCGGATTGCCGATCAGATAGACGCCGACGAACACGATCAGCGACATCACCAGCAGGACCACAACGGCCTGCATCAGGCGGCGGATGATGAAGACGGTCATGACACGCCGCCGCCCAGATATTCCGTAGCCCCGCCCCCCTTGAGGGGGCGGTCGGCAGCGCGCCAGCGCTGCCGGGTGGGGGGTGGCCGCAGGCGCTGTGTCATGCCACGATTGCACCATGGCATCGCCGCTGGCGCGCAGCTTGCGCGCAACGCCGACGGACGCGGAAATCCGTTTGTGGTCTCGCTTGCGCCGCAAGCAGCTCCGAGACTTTCGCGTCCGGCGCCAGCATCCGATCGGTCCCCATGTCGTCGACTTTTTCTGTGCCGACGCGAAGCTGATCATCGAAGTCGATGGCGGACAACATGCGGACAGCACCAAAGACGCCATTCGTACTCATTGGCTCGAGGCGCGCGGTTATCGCGTGGTTCGCTTCTGGGATAATGAAGTGCTGAGCAACACGGACGGCGTGCTGCTGACCATTCTTGCCGCGCTGCGCGCCTGACCCCCCACCCGCCCGAGGCCTGCGGCCTCGGGCACCCTCCCCCTCAAGGGGGGAGGGGCTGCCCGGCCAAGGCTGAGGGATATGTGCCGTGCTCACTTCGCCGGGTGGACGGAGTGCGCCAGCGTGTATTCGTCGGCGCGCGGCGCGTAAGTGTAGCCCTTGCGCGTCGCCCAGACATTGATCTGGTAGTGCAGCGGAATGAGGCCAACGTCAGCGATGGCGACTTCCGAAGCCTGCTGCAGCAGCTTGTCGCGCTTCTGATCGTCGACCGTCTCCAGCGCCTGCGAGAGCAGCGCATCCATCTTCGGGTTGGAATAGCGGCCGCGATTCGAGCCGCCCCACCCCTTGTCCTTGCTGGGCGTGGCCAGCAGCGAGCGCAGCGGCGAGGAGACCTCACCGGTGTCGGCGCCCCACCCGACCAGCATCACGCTGTACGCGTAGTTGGGAGCACTCGACGCGCTGGCGAAGGTCGCCCACGGCTGGGTCACAACCTTGGTGTCGATGCCGACGCGGTTGAACATCGGCCCGATCGCCTGCAGGATCTTCTCGTCGTTGAGGTAGCGGTCGTTCGGGCCGTGGATGGTCATGCCGAAGCCGTTCGGATAGCCGGCCTCGGTGAGCAGCTTGCGCGCACCCTCGGGATCGAACGGGTCGGGCTTCAGCTTCGGGCTCACGCCGAAGAAGCCCTCGGCCATGAGGCCGCCGGCCGGGATGGCGATGCCTTCCATGATGCGATCGACGATCGCCTGTCGGTTGATCGCCTTCGACAGCGCCCGGCGGACACGGACGTCCTTCAGCGGGTTGTTCGGCAGCACTGCTCCCGTCTTGTCAGTGACGAACGGCGTCTGGTCGCGGAATGAATCCAGATGCAGGTAGATGAGGCGGTTGCCGACGATCTCCGACACCGCGACATCCGGCGTGGTCCTGAGCTTCGCGTAGTCGGTCGACGGCACCTGCTCGATGATCTGCACGTCGCCGGCGAGCAGTGCCGCGACGCGGGCCGAGTTGTTGCTGATCTGCTTGAGGGTGACGCGCTGCCAGTCCGGCTTGGGCCCCCAATAGCTGTCGTTGCGGACCAGCACGATGCGGTCGCCGGGCACGTATTCGACGAACTTGAACGGCCCGGTGCCGATCGCGGCGCGGCCCGAGTTGAAGTCGCCGGTCGGCGCCTGCTCGAACTTCCTGGAGATGATGTGGACCGCCGACAGGTCGATCGGCAGCAGCGGATAGGGAGACGCGGTCTTGAAGCGGATGGTGTAGGGGTCGAGGATCTCGGTGCTGACGATCGCCTGGGTGTAGATGCGGAACGACGACGGGCTGTTCGGCACCCACGGCACCCGCTTCAAGGTGGCGACGACGTCCTCGGCGGTGAAGTCGCTGCCGTCGTGGAACTTTACACCCTGGCGGAGCTTGAACTCCCAGGTGGTGTCATCGATGGCCTTCCACTCGGTGGCGAGACCCGGTCGCGGGCGCTGATGTTCGTCGGTGTCGACCAGCCTGTCGAAGAGGTGGCGGGCGACGGCATTGTTGGGGCTGAGCACATGGAACTGCGGGTCCATCGAGGTGACGGCGCCGCTGAGAGCGACTGTCAGGTCCTCGGCGGCCGCAACAGTTGACACCATCGCCGCGGCCACGAGGCACGCGAGCGCCCGCAAATTCACTCGAAACATACGCCGCCCTCTAGTCCCTGCCCGCTCCCGGCCGGCTTCCGCAACCGACCGTCCGGGCGTCCCCGGTTTCAGCGCAGAATCGCCGAACTCAGCCGCTTTGGCAAGCCGCCCGCCGGCGGGATAAGGCCAAATCAGGGCACGGCTCCCGACAGGCCCCAGTCCGGTTCGGTCCATGTGGCGTCGCGGTCGAGCGGAAAGGCCGGCCGCGGCAGATGCCGGAACTGGAAGCGCTCGAGCACCGGCGAGGTCAGGCCGGGCGCGTCGATCTCGAACACCTGCTTGGGCGCGAAATACTGGTCGAACCCGGCCCGGAAATGGCCGCGCGACTTCACGACGACCGT
This sequence comes from Alphaproteobacteria bacterium, assembly GCA_036394195.1. GTDB lineage: Bacteria > Pseudomonadota > Alphaproteobacteria > CACIAM-22H2 > CACIAM-22H2 > DATJPD01. The sequence continues at coordinate 40,480 of DASWFO010000044.1, forward strand.
CCGCGCCCGGGCGATGTCGAGGCCGACGCACTCGAACTGCACCGGGTCGGCGCACTGCTTGCGATGGGTGCCGACAACGACGGTCACCCCGCCGAGCTCGAGGGCTGCCACCGGGCCGAGGTCGAGGGTGCGGCCGGCAAAGACGCCGCGACGGCCGACGCAGATACCGTCCGACAGGCCGACCACCGTCGCGTCGGCTTCGAAGCGCTTGGAGAATTCGGTTTCGCCGCCGCGGTTGAACACGGCGCGAAAGCGACCACCGCGGCCGCGACCATGCGCCTCGGCCGCCAGGTCGGGATCGACGAAGACGCCGAGAAGGACACCCTGGCTGCCGGCTTCGCACAGCGCCGACAGAAGCCAGGTCGTGTTGCCGCGGCCGCCGCCGCCCGGGTTGTCACCGGCGTCGGCATAGATCTGCGCCGGCCGCGACGGATCGGCACCCGCCGCGACCGCCATCCGCACCCCTTCGTCGAGCGGCGTCAGGGCTTTGACGAAGCGCCCGCGATCCGCCCAGCCGCGGCGCGCGAGGTCCAGCGCCAGCGCGCGGGCCGGCCGGACGTCGCCACGCGCGGTGACGACGACCGCGATCCCGTTCTTCGGCGTGTCGGAGAACACGAACCCGCCGACGACGGAGACGTTGAGGATGTCGGGTGTGAGGCGCCGCTGGCCTTCCGCGATCAGGTCGGCGTAAGGGCCGGCGGCGGTGAGCAGGGTGACGCTGGCCGGGGTCAGCGGCAGGCGGATGAAGGCCCTGCGCGCCACACCGCCGGCCATCAGCCACAGCAGCGCCCGCGCCGCCTCGGCCCCACGCGCGTCCTGATCGACATGCGGATTGGTGATGTAGGAGATCAGCACGTCGACGCTGTCGACCATGGTCTCCGAAATATTGGCGTGGAGGTCGACGGTGGCGGCGACCGGGACAAGCGGGCCGACCGTCTCCCGCACCATCCGGTACAGCTCGCCGTCGGGATCGTGGCTCCGCGTCGAGGTCATGGCGCCGTGATTGACGATGTAGACGGCGTCGAGCGGTCCGGCCGCGTCCAGGCGCCGCCGCATATCGGCGAGGAGGCGTGCGAAGAAATCGTGATCGACCGGGCCGCCGGGCTCGGCCGCCGCGACGACGATCGGAACCGGCGTCCACGGACCCGCGTCATCCATCGCCGTGACGAAGCCGGGGATCTCTTTCGGCATGGCGGGGGCGGGCTTGCGCGCCTCCACCATCATGGCGTCGCCTTCGAGATAGCAGAGGCGCCGGAAATCCGCCTCGGTGGTGGTCGGCGCGAAGGCGTTGGCCTCGAGCACCGCGCCTAGGAGTGCGACGCGCCTCATGCGAGGACGATCAAGACCGGCTTGGCGGGCTGGCGGCGGCACCACATATCAGACATAGTAAGCGCGATCGCATTCCGCCGACCAGACCGGCCCCATCCCCCATGCCCACGCCCAGCCGCGCTCCCAGCCAAGCCACGGTCGACCTGATCAAGAAGCTGATCGCGTTCGACACCACGAGCCGCAATTCGAATCTCGCCCTCATCCGGTTCGTGCAGGAGTATCTGACCGGCCTCGGGATCCCGTCCCAGCTCGTCTTCGACGAGACGGAGAAAAAGGCCAATCTCTTCGCCACCATCGGACCGCCGGATCGGCCCGGCGTCGTGCTGTCCGGCCATACCGACGTGGTGCCCGTCGACGGCCAGGACTGGGCGAGCGACCCGTTCCAGGTGGTCGAAAAGGACGGCCGGCTGTACGGCCGCGGCACCTGCGACATGAAGAGCTTCGTCGCCACCGCGCTGGCCCTGGCGCCGGAGTTCCAGCGGCTGCGCCTGACCGCGCCGGTGCATCTCTCGTTTTCGTACGACGAGGAAGTCGGATGCATCGGCGTGCGCCGGTTGATCGCCGAGCTCGGCCGGCTGAAGGTCAAGCCGATCGCCTGCGTGGTCGGCGAGCCGACGTCGATGAAGGTGATCCGCGCGCACAAAGGCAAGACCAGCTATCGCTGCCATGTGCACGGCGCCGAATGCCATTCCTCGCTGGCGCCGCGCGGCGTGAACGCCATCGAATACGCCGCCGAGGTGATCTCCCATATCACCGGCCTGGAGCGGCGCTTCGCCGCCGAAGGCCCGTTCGACCGCGATTTCGACGTGCCGCACACGACGGCGCATACGGGCGTGATCCACGGCGGCACCGCGCTCAACATCGTGCCCAAGGATTGCTGGTTCGACTTCGAATTCCGCTACCTGCCCGGCCAGGATCCGAAGGCGCTGGTCGCGGACGTGCGGCGCCACGCCGAGACGGTCTTGCAGCCCAAGATGACGACGGTGGTGCCCGGGACCGGATTTTCGTGGACCGAGCTGTCCGGCTTCCCGGGCCTGTCGACCGACGAAGACGCCGAGGTGGCGCAGCTCGCCAAATCGGCGACCGGCGACAACGCGGCGATGGGCAAGGTGTCGTTCGGCACCGAAGCCGGGCTGTTCGACGCCGCGGGGATTCCGACCATCGTCTGCGGCCCGGGCGACATCGAGCAGGCGCACAAGCCGAACGAGTTCGTGGCGCTCGAGCAGGTGGCGCTGTGCGAGACGTTCCTGCGGCGAATCGTGGAGCGGTTCGCGGGATAATCCTCGAGCCGCGCCGGCGGCCCGCCCGCCCCCCTGAAAACGGCGCAATACTGCAATTGTTTTCTCAAGCCGTTGAACTGGCGCGCAGAATGGACGCAAAAGAATTGCGCGGGCGCTTTTCGCCGGTGCAATTCTCCATATTGTCCCGCGCGTCGAACGGCCGCGCTGATCCGGGTGGCTCATCACCCCAATCAACCGCCCAAGTCGCAAAACGGTTGCAGAGGACGGGGCTTGGCTTGACGCGCCGGCGACCAGGCCCGGCTACGGCCGATCCGCTATCCAGGACACCAGCGCCGGGACTCTGACCTACTCTGACCCCAATTCCCGCAGAACATCCTCAGTCGTCACCCCGGCCAAGCGGCGCAGCCGCGCGAGCCGGGGTCCATGCTGCCACGGGCGAGATGGACCCCGGATCTCGCTTCGCTCGTCCGGGGTGACGAGGGAAAAAGGATCGGGACTCATCTGTT